>DASVBF010000114.1:0-33266 GCA_036375975.1 Nocardioidaceae bacterium
GGGTGGTGCGGGTTGGGCAAGTGGGTCGGTTCGCGCGGGTCATGATCAGGCGAAGATCGCGAACACGGCCTTGCCGAAGGCCAGATCGAGCACCGAGACGATTGCCGCCACAACGATCACGAACACCATCACCACGATGAAGTACGTGACCAGCTGCTGCTGCGTTGGCCATACGACCTTGCGCAGCTCGGCCACGACCTGCCGGTAGAAGGTGACCGGACCGGTGCGCTTGCCGCTCGAGGAGAGGGAACGGCTCTCCGACACTGTCCTCCACCTTCCTTCTGTGTAGACCGACTGGACCTTGGCCTCCCCCGGGCGGGGGGACCTTGCAGGGCACGAGGGACTTGAACCCCCAACCTTCGGTTTTGGAGACCGATGCTCTGCCAGTTGAGCTAGTGCCCTTCGGAGGCCCGGGCGCCCTCCTCGTCGTACCTCTGGAACCGAGGCGCAGATCGACTGCGCTGACTGCGATTGCGGGCATGACAACCAAGGGTGCGAACCACCAAGACGAGGATTCTACGGGGTACACCGAGAGGAAGTCGAACCGAGCGGCGCCGGGAGCGCAGCCACGGCCCCTGCCCGGGCCGCGCGGCGGGGTTCGAAGCCCGGACCCGGCTTACGGTAGCCAGCGGTCAATGGAACGATGATCCCATGAGCGACTCCTCGTCCAGCCCCTCGACCGGCAGCGAGAGCGAGGCCGGGCCCGTTGCGGAGCGTCCCGGCCGCCATGCCGCCGCGCCCGTCGTGCCTCCGACCGAGCATCGCGTCTCCACCCGGATCGGGGGCATCGCCGAGTCCGCCACCCTCGCCGTGGACGCGAAGGCCAAGGCGCTCAAGGCGGCCGGACGGCCGGTCATCGGCTTCGGTGCGGGCGAGCCGGACTTCCCGACCCCCGACTACATCGTCGAGGCGGCCGTGGAGGCGTGCCGGGACACGCGCAACCACCGCTACACGCCCGCCGGCGGCCTCCCGGAGCTCAAGCAGTCCATCGTCGACAAGACCCTGCGCGACTCCGGCTACCACGTGGAGCCGGCCCAGGTGCTCGTCACGAACGGCGGCAAGCAGGCGATCTACGAGGGTTTCGCCACGATGCTCGACCCCGGTGACGAGGTGATCCTCCCTGCGCCGTACTGGACCACCTACCCCGAGTCGATCCAGCTCGCCGGGGGCGTCCCGGTGGAGGTGCTCGCCGACGAGACCCAGGAGTACAAGGTCACCGTCGAGCAGCTCGAGGCGGCGCGCACGGAGCGCACCAAGGTCCTGCTGTTCAACTCCCCGTCCAACCCGACCGGCGCTGTCTACGGCCGCGACGAGGTCGAGGCCATCGGCCGCTGGGCCGTCGAGCACGACCTCTGGGTGATGACCGACGAGATCTACGAGCACCTGGTGTACGACGGGATCGACACCGCCTCGATGCCGGTCGTCGTCCCGGAGCTCGCCGACCGATGCGTGGTCGTGAACGGGGTGGCCAAGACCTACGCCATGACCGGCTGGCGGGTCGGCTGGCTGATCGGCCCCAAGGACATCGTGAAGGCCGCCACGAACCTCCAGTCCCACGCGACGTCCAACGTGTCCAACGTCGCCCAGCGCGCCGCCATCGCCGCGGTCGCCGGCGACCTCTCGGCCGTGGAGCAGATGAAGGAGGCCTTCGACCGACGCCGCCGCACCATCGTCTCGATGCTCAACGAGATCGACGGCGTGGTCTGTCCCGAGCCCAAGGGCGCCTTCTACGCCTACCCCTCCGTCAAGGGGCTGCTCGGACGGACGGTCGACGGAGTGACGCCGCAGACCTCCGCGGAGCTCGCCGAGCTGATCCTCGACAAGGCCGAGGTCGCCGCGGTGCCCGGCGAGGCCTTCGGGTCTCCGGGCTACCTCCGGTTCTCCTACGCCCTGGGTGACGACGACCTGGTCGAGGGGATCTCCCGGCTGCAGAAGCTCTTCTCCTGACCCGCGACAGCGTGCCCGTCGTCGGCGACCACCGGGGCCGAGAGATTCGGGCCCTGCCGAAGGCGCACCTGCATCTGCACTTCACGGGCTCGATGCGCCACAGCACGCTGCTCGAGCTGGCCAACCGTGACGGCATCGTGCTGCCCGAGGCACTCGTCGAGGACTGGCCGCCCCAGCTGTCGGCCGCCGACGAGAAGGGCTGGTTCCGGTTCCAGCGGCTCTACGACGTGGCGCGGTCGGTGCTCCGGACGGAGGACGACGTGCGGCGCCTCGTGCTCGAGGCGGCCGAGGACGACGTCGCCGACGGCTCGCGCTGGCTGGAGATCCAGGTCGACCCCAGCGGCTACGCGGCCCGTTTCGGCGGGATCACCGCCTTCACCGAGCTGGTCCTCGACTCGGTCCGGGACGCGTCCGCGCGCACCGGCCTCGGCATCGCGGTCGTGATCGCGGCGAACCGCACGAGACATCCGATGGACGCCCGGACCCTCGCCCGGCTCGCCGCGCAGTACGCCGGACGGGGTGTCGTCGGCTTCGGCCTGAGCAACGACGAGCGCCGCGGGAGGACCGACGAGTTCGCGCGGGCGTTCGCGATCGCCGAGCGGGCCGGTCTGATGCTCGCGCCCCACGGCGGCGAGCTCCTGGGACCCGAGAGCATCCGGACCTGCCTCGATGCGCTCCATGCGGACCGACTCGGTCACGGGGTGCGCGTCGTGGAGGACCCGGCGCTGCTGGAGCGGGTGGTCGAGGAGGAGGTGGCGCTGGAGGTGTGCCCGACCTCCAACGTGGCGCTCGGCGTCTACACCGACCTGTCGTCGGTCCCGCTGCCGACCCTGCTGGATGCGGGAGCGACCGTCGCGCTCGGTGCGGACGACCCTCTGCTGTTCGGGTCCCGCCTCGCCGGGCAGTACGCCACGATGCGGGCGGCCCACGATCTCTCCGACGAGCAGCTCGCCGACCTGGCGGCGATGTCCGTGAGGGCGTCGCTGGCGCCGGACGACACGAAGGCGTCAATCCTCGGTGACATCAAGGCGTGGCTGGCACAGTAGGGGCATGACGAACCCGCCGGGGGAAGGAACGCCCCCTGAACGTCCGGAGGAGCCAAGCCCCGGGGAGCAGCAGCCCGGAGGACAGCAGCCGGGCGCGAGCCGCCCCGAGGAGCACCCGCCGGGGTACTGGGAGCAGCAGGCTCAGCAGCAAGGGCAGCCGCCGTACCCGCAGGAGCCGTACCAGCAGCCTTGGCAGCAGCCGGGTTACCCGCAGGCGGGGTACTCGACCCAGTACCCGCCCGACCACCCCAAGGCGACGACGTCGCTGGTGCTCGGCATCCTCGGCGTCGTGCTGTGCCAGGTGGTCGCGCCGTTCGCCTGGGTGATGGGCAAGCGGACGCTCGACGAGATCGACGCCTCGCAGGGCACGGTCGGCGGTCGCGGCGCGGCGCAGGCCGGCTACATCCTCGGCATCGTGGGCACGGTGCTCCTGGGGCTCGGCCTCATCTTCGCCGTGATCTGGATCATCTTCGCCATCGCCATCGTCGGCGGAGGCATGAACGCGAATTACTGAGCCGGCCCGTCACAGGGCACAGCCGACCATCACCGGCTCGTTCTCGAGGCGGACCCCGAACCTCTTCTCCACGCCTGCCCGGATCTCACGAGCCAGCCCCACCAGGTCGGCGGTGCTCGCTCCGCCGCGGTTGCTGAGCGCCAGCGTGTGCTTCGTGGACAGGCTCACGCGCTCGTTGCCGAAGCCCTTGGTGAACCCGGCGTGCTCGATCAGCCACGCGGCGCTCGTCTTGACGCGCCCGTCCGGCTGGCCCCAGCGTGGAGCGTCCTCGGGGAGGCCCTCAGCCTGGTCGGGCGTGAGGAGGGGGTTGGTGAAGAACGAGCCCGCGCTCCAGGTGTCGTGGTCGTCCGGGTCCAGGACCATGCCCTTGCCCCGGCGCAGGCGCAGGACCGCCTCGCGCACCTGCGTCATGGGGACGCGCTCCCCTTGCTGCACCCCGAGGGTCCTGGCGAGCTCGGCGTACTTCACTGGCGCACCGAGGTCCCCGAGGCGGAGCTGGAACGTCACGGAGAGGACCACGTGGCGTGAAGGGTCTCGCTTGAACCGGCTCGTGCGGTAGCCGAAGTCGCAGTCGGCAGCAGCGATGGTGCGGACCGCTGCGTCCCGACGGTCCCAGCACCGGACGGAGGCGATGATCTCGGCGACCTCCTGACCGTAGGCCCCGACATTCTGTATCGGGGTCGCGCCGACGCTGCCCGGGATGCCGGACAGCGCCTCGATGCCGACCCACCCCTCCTGGACGGCGCGCGCGACGAGGGCGTCCCAGCCCTCTCCCGCGGCGACCGTCACCGTGGCGCCGCTGCACGCGTCCTGGTCGACCGTGACCCCGCGCGTGGCGATCTTGACGACCGTGCCGGGGAAGCCTTCGTCCGCGACGACGAGGTTGCTGCCGCCGGCGACGAGCAGCAGCGGCTCGCCCGAGCCGTCGGCCGAGCGGACGGCGTCCAGCAGCTCTGCCTCGGTCGCGGCCTCGACGTAGTGGGCAGCAGGGCCGCCGAGGCGCAGGGTGGTGTGGCGAGCCAGCACCTCAGCCACGCAGCAGCACCGCCTTCGGCATGCCCAGCACTTTCTCGCCGCCGCTGGTCACCTCGAGGGCGATGTGCACGCCGTCCTCCGTGAGGTTCTTGACGGTGCCACCCACCTCCACCTCGACGCCGTCCTCGTCGTCCGGGACCACGACCGGCTTGGTGAACTTGCAGCCGAGCTCGAGGACCCTGCCGGGGGCGCCCGCCCAGGTGTCGAGGGCGCGGGCGGCCAGCGCCATCGTGAACATGCCGTGAGCGATCACCCCGGGAAGCCCCACGGACCTCGCCACGCGGTCGGACCAGTGGATCGGGTTGAAGTCCTCGCTGGCGCCCGCGTAGCGGACCAGGTCCGCGCGGGTGACGCGGTAGGTCTGCGGCGGAAGCCGATGACCCGGCTCGAGGTCTTCGACGCCCTGGCTCATGCCGCCTCCTCCCCCCGGTGGACGAGGGTGGCGAAGGCCGAGCAGACCGGCTCTCCGTGCTCGTCGAGGATCTCGCTGCGCGTGCCGATGATGTCCGCCCCGCCCACCTGGCGCAGCGAGTCGACGGTCAGAGTCGCGGAGAGCCGGTCCCCCACCACGACCGGCCTGGTGTAGGTGAACCGCTGCTCGCCGTGGACCACCCGGTGCAGGGCGATCCCGACGTCGGGATCCTCCATCAGGGTCGTCATGGCGCCGAAGGCGACGATGATCGGGAAGGTGGCGGGAGCGGTTCGGCCGTCGAAGTCCGAACCGGTCGCCCGCACGAACTCCAGGACCTTCTCCCGAGTGACGGTGTACGGCTCGGTCGGCGGGAAGGTCCGACCCACCAGGTCGTTGTCGACTGCCATGGGATGCGACGCTAGCAGCCTGCTAGGCGAGCAGATCTCGCAAGCCCTGGACGTAGGACTCGGGCGTCACGTCCTCGAGGACGAGGGTCTCCAAGACGAAGCCGGGGAGCATCGCGAACAGCACCTGCGCCACCGCGGGGGCGTCGGCCGTCGCGGACACCGTGCCGTCCCGCTGGGCCCGTCGTACGACGTCCTCGAGCGCGCTCCTGACGGCCCCCATCTTCTCCTTGGCAACGGCGTGCACCTCCGGGTCCCGGACCGCCTCGGCCCACGCCTGCACGCCCACCTTGGGCAGGTCGCCCTTGGTCTCCTCGGTGAGGCGGGTCATCTGCTCGAGGAAGAGCGCCACGGCGTCGAACGGGTGAACCGGCCCCTCACGGTCCGCCAGGTCGTGCAGGAGGTGGGCGACCTCGCCGATCGAGCGCTCGGCGATGGCGCGGATGATGTCGTTCTTGCTCCGGAAGTAGCCGTAGACGGCTCCTGCGGAGAGCCCCGCCTCGGCGATGACGTCGGCCATCGTCGTCTTGTGGAAGCCCTCCCGGGCGACGCATCGGGTAGCGGCGGCGAGGATCTGCTCCCGACGAGCCAGACGGTGCTCCTCGGTGACCCTCGGCATGCCCGAACTCTAAAACGAACATTCGTTCTTGACAAGCGCGCCGCCGCGGGCGCACGCTCGCAGATAACGAACGAACGTTCTTTTTGGAGGTTTCGATGAGGAACAGAGGCAACGGCGGCCGGTCGCACCTGGCCGGCCTCGTGCTGGGACTGACCGCCGCATTGACGCTCCTGCTGGTCGCGTTCGCGTGGCCGCCCTCCGAGCTGCGGCCCCGCGACCTCCCTGTGGCCGTCGCCGGCCCCCCGGGCGCGGCCCAGCAGGTCTCGGCGGCCGTGGACGATGCGCTGGGCAGCGGGGCTCTGGACGTCAGGGCGGTGCCTTCACGGACCGCCGCGGTGGCGGCGATCGAGAACCGCGACGTGTACGGCGCGGTCGTGGTGAGCCCGAGTGGTCCGGAGATGCTTGTCGCCTCGGCCGGGAGCCCTGTCGTCGCCCAGTCGCTGACCCTGCTGGGCGCGCAGCTGGCTGCCCGGAACGGCACAACGCCGCGGGTCGCCGATGTCGTACCCCTGCCGGCGGCGGACCCGCACGGGGCGGTCTTCGCGGCCGGCGCCTTCCCGCTCGTGATCGGGGGGATCGCCGTGGGCGCTGCGCTCGCGCTCGCGCTCGACCGACGCAGGACGAAGGTGGCGACCGTCCTAGGGTTGTCGGTGGCCGCCGGGCTTTCGCTCGCCGCCGTGCAGCAGTTCTGGTTCGACGCGCTGGGCGGGAGCTACTGGGCCAACTCCGGGGTGTACGCCCTCGCCATCGGCGCCATGGCAGCGATCGTCACCGGGCTGCACCAGGCGCTCGGACGGGTCGGCCTGGCACTCGCCGCGGCCACGATCCTGCTGCTGGGCAACCCGCTGTCGGGCATCACGTCGGCACCCGAGCTGCTGCCGTCCGGATGGAGCCTGCTCGGTCAGCTGCTCCCGCCCGGGGCAGCCGGGACCGCCCTGCGCTCCACGGCGTTCTTCGACGGCGCGGGCGCCGCGACCTCGCTGCTGGTGCTCGCCGGCTGGCTCGCGGTCGGCCTGGCCCTGCTGGCGTGGCCTGCACGGTCGTCGGTCCCGTCGGCGCAGGGTCACCCCGCCCGGCGTACCGGGTCCCGCGAAGGGAAGGCGGTCGACGCGCCGCACGCGGCCTGACCCCAGGGCACAAGCAGAAGGAGCGACGCACCCGGGGGTTGCGTCGCTCCTTCTGGGTCTGGCTACGTCAGCGAGTCTCGCGGTGCGGAGTGTGGGTCCGGCAGCGCGGGCAGAACTTCTTCATCTCCATGCGGTCCGGGTCGTTACGCCGGTTCTTCTTGGTGATGTAGTTCCGCTCCTTGCACTCGGTGCACGCCAAAGTGATCTTGGGACGGACGTCCGATGTCTTGCTGGCCACGAGGGTGCCTCTTCTTCTCCGGTAGTACCTGCCTGACCCAAGTCTGCCCGGAAGGTCCAAACCGGACGACTGTGGTGGTGCTCTGAGTAGCGGGGGCGGGACTCGAACCCGCGACACCACGATTATGAGCCGTGTGCTCTAACCACCTGAGCTACCCCGCCACCGGGACGGGGCCCCCGGTCTGCCGACCAGGTTTCCCTAACCCAGAGCCCCTTTACGGAATCGAACCGTAGACCTTCTCCTTACCATGGAGACGCTCTGCCGACTGAGCTAAAGGGGCAAGCGACGAGAAAGAATACACAGGCCGAAGCACGATGCGAAATCGAGCAAGCGGCCCGCGAGACGCCCGTCACGTCCCGCCTCTGGCCCGCTCGGGGACGTCGAGTCCTCGGCGCTCGATCGCGGCGAGGACCGAGGGCGGAATCGGTGCGCACCCACACACCTGGACGTGCTCCAGATGCCACTCGACCCTCCGGTCCATCGGCGCCTTGCTGCCGAGGACGTGTGCCAGATGCCACTCCCGGTTCATACCCTCAGCATCCCCCACCGGCATCATGGCGGGGTGACTTCTCCGGCACCAGGTTCGTTCTTTCTCCGAGCGGGCGACGGGCAGGTGGTCGCCCAGCCCACCACTGCCGGCCCCTGGGGCCCCGATGCCCAGCACGGGGGTCCCCCCGCGGCGTTGCTCGCCCGGGAGATCCAGCGTCTCGACACCGGCGCGGAGCGGGTCCTCGGCCGGTTCACGATGGAGCTCCTCGGCCCGGTGCCGGTGGGTCCCCTCACCGTGGAGGCGTCGGTGGTGCGGCCCGGCCGCAGCGTCGAGCTCTGCGAGGCAAGCCTGTACGACGACGAGCGGGGCCGCATCGTGGCCCGAGCCGCCGCGTGGCGGTTCCCGGCCGGCCCGGCAGGTCCCGGGCCGCAGCCGCAGCCGCTTCCGCACACGCCTCGCGACGGAGAGGAGCGCCCTCGGCCGACCGGCTGGTCCGGTGGCTACCTCGACGCCGTCCAGTGGCGCTGGATCAAGGGAAGCGTGGAAGAGCCGGGACCGGCGGTCGTGTGGATGCGTCCGGGAGTCTCCCTGGTGGACGGTGAGCAGGCCACGCCCCTGCAGAGCCTGATGGCGTGCACCGACTCGGCCTCGGGCGCCTCCGCGGCGCTGAACCCGGCGGAGTGGGGCTTCCTGAACACCGAGCTCACGGTGCATCTGGTCCGCGAGCCGGTGGGCGAGTGGTTCTGCCTCGACGCGACGACCATCCTCGGCACCGGCAGCATCGGTCTCGCCACGTCGTGGGTGTACGACGAGCGGGGGCTCGTGGCCAGGACGTCCCAGGCGCTGCTCCTCCTGCGCCGCTGACCCCCTCCTCCCGGGGCTTGTAACGCGGGGTTATGGACCGACAACAAGCGGCACACCGCCTGCAATCCGTCCACAACACCGCAGCAGGAGCTGCTAGGAGAGGTCCCAGAGAGCCACGGTGTACTCGACGCCGAACGGGTCGTCCCGGTAGGACACCTGCGCCCGGGGCCTCCCACCCTGCCCGGCCACGACCTCACCGAGCACGCCGAACGCGGCTCGCCCCTGCACCCCGAGCTCCTCGGCGAGCGCCGGGTCGAGCCGGGTGAGCGCCTCGGCGTCCCCCTCGGCGAGAGCGCGGCGGATCTCGTCGTCGTAGGCGAACGCGCGGTCGTCGAAGTAGCCCGGCGCCTTCTCGCCGCGGTGCGTGCTGCCGTCGCCCAGGACGAGCAGAACCGCGCGCCCCTCGACCTTCCCCACCGCCCGAGCCGCCTCGGTCACGGAAGCCGCATCTGCGTCCCAGGGCAGGGAGTGGAACTGCACGTAGCCGCCCCAGCCGGCCTCCTCCAGCAGCCGCTTCCCGACGCCGAGGCTCAGAGGGAGGCTTCCGTCCGACCCGGAGACCTGGGGAGCGGTCGACGTACCGAAACGGCGGACGTCGACCGGCAGGGAGGCCTCCCACTCCCTCGCCTCGTCGGCGCCGCCGACGACCACGACGACATCAGGGGTCGGCGTGAGCGCGGAGACGATCGCCACCCGGCACGCAGCACGCAGCTCGGGGACGGCGTCCTGCGCGCCGGAGAGCTCCCGGAACAGCAGAGGCGGGTGCGGGCAGACCACCGCGGCGACCATCACAGAGGCCGAGGTTACCGGCGCCCGCACCCGCGTGTTGGACGGCGGGTCAGGCGCGGCTCGCTGCGAGCGGCTTGACCTCCGTGTCGACCCCCGGGACACCGGTGCCGCGGATCGACGCGCGAGCGGTCTCCGGCACGAACCTGAGCGCGACGGCGCCCACCAGGCAGGCGGCCATCATGTAGTAGGCGGGCACGAGCTCGTCGCCGGTCAGGCCGATCAGCTTCTCGTTCACCGCAGGAGCCGTGCCGCCGAACAACGCCGTGGAGATGTTGTAGGCGATCGCGAACCCGGCGAACCGCACATGCGTGGGGAACATCGCCGGGAACGTCGCCGAGATCGTGCTCAGCTGGAGGACGTACAACAGCCCCAGCACCGCGAACCCGACCAGCGCGCCGACGAAGCCCTGCGCCATGAGCAGGTACATCGGCACCGCCATGACGAAGAGGCCGCCCAGCGAGAGCCACCACATCGGCTTGCGACCGAGCCGGTCGGAGAGCCTGCCCGAGAAGGGGATCACGAGCATCATCGCGAGCTGGCCGATGATGATCAGCGTCAGCGACGAGGTGGAGCTCATCCCGATCTTCTGCTCGAGGTAGGTCGGCATGTAGGCGAGCAGGGTGTAGTTCGCGACGTTGAGGGCGATCACCAGACCGGCGAGCGCGACCAGCGGGCGCTTGTAGTCGCGCCAGAGGTCCTTGAACGTCGAGGAGTACTCCTCCTCGACCTGGTCGGACTCGGCGAGCTCGGTGAACACCGGGGTGTCCGCGATCTTCGTCCGCAGGTAGAGGCCCACGAGGCCGAGCGGGCCGCCGACCAGGAACGGGATGCGCCAGCCCCACTCCGCCATGGCCTCCTTGCCGACGACCAGCTCGGTGCCGAGCACGATCAGGGCGCCGAGGGTGAACCCGGCCAGCGTCCCGAACTCCAGGAAGCTCCCGAAGAACCCGCGCCTGCGATCCGGGGAGTACTCCGCCATGAAGGTCGCGGCGCCGCCGTACTCGCCACCGGTGGAGAAGCCCTGCAGCATCCTCAGGACGACGAGCAGGATCGGCGCCCAGATGCCGATGGTCGCGTAGCTCGGCAGCACCCCGACCAGGAACGTGGCGCCGGCCATCATGATGATGGTCGCCGCGAGCACCCGGCTGCGGCCGATCCGGTCGCCCAGCGGTCCGAGCACGAGGCCGCCGAGCGGCCGGACCAGGAAGGACACCGCGAAGACCAGCAGGGTGTAGAGCGCCGAGGTGCTGGGGCCCTTCGTGGGGAAGAAGACGTGCTGGATGTAGGTCGTCGCGTAGGCGTAGACCCCGTAGTCGAACCACTCGGTCGCGTTGCCCATGGCTGAGGCACCGATGGCACGGCGGAGGAGGCTGGACTTCTCGGCCCTGCCGAGAGGCGATGCCGGTGAGGGCTCGAGGGACGACCCGGCCGGTCGCGGGGACGAATCGGACATTTCGCTCCAATCGGTATAGACCGGCCCCTCGCTACCCGTCGAGATGCACCCAAAACGCCCAGTTATCGGACCGTGACGTTGGGTACGGGCCCGGTCAGGACCCGGATCGCGCCGGCTCCCCGCGTTCGTCTGACATCCGGCGCGCCCCGGGTTACAACTGGTACGTCCCCTATCAGCGTCACGTCTGAGTCGTCATGTTCCTCTCTCGGGTCACCCCCTTCACGCCTCCCTTCGCCTCGCCACCCACCTGGGTCCGCCGGCTGGGCTCCGTCGCGGCCGCGGTCGTCCTGGGCCTGCTCGGCGGCTGGCTCGGGCTGCTCGTCGGCAGCACCGTGCACCACGAGGTGGGACCGCTCACCACGTCCATGAGGGTGGTGCCCACGTGGAGCGGCCAGACCACGGTGGCCATACCGCCGCTCGGCGAGCTCGTGCTCGACACGCACGACGGACCCCTCGGGGTCCAGGCGCGCCTCGTCGGGGTCGACGCGGAGAAGGCCCGCGAGATCATGAAGGACCCGGAGCTGCTCGCCGGGATGAAGGAGCAGGCGGAGGGGGATCTGCGCAGTGAGCTCGAGTCGGCTGCGCTCCGGTCCCTGCTCGTGGGTGTGGCCGGTGGCACGGCGCTCAGCCTCCTCGCCTTTCGCCGGGTCCGGAGCGCGCTGCTCGGCGGCGCGTCCGCGGGTGTCGCCATGCTCGCCGCGGGAGCGGTGGCGTTCACGACCTGGAACCCCGCCGCCCTGGCCGAGCCTCGGTACACCGGCCTGCTCGCGAGCGCGCCCAACGTAGTGGGCAACGCGGACCGGATCGTGAGCGACTTCTCGGTGTACGGCGACCAGCTCGCCCGTCTCGTCGAGAACGTCACGGGTCTCTACTCGGCCACGTCACATCTCCCGATCCTCCCCGCTGACCGCGACGTGGTGCGGGTCATGCACGTCTCGGACCTCCACCTCGCGCCCCAGGCCTGGGACATCATGCGCACCGTCGCACAGAAGTACGACGTCGACGTGATCGTCGACTCCGGAGACATCACCGACCACGGCACACGACCCGAGAACAGGTACATCCAGGAGATCCGGCATCTGCCCGTGCCGTACCTGTGGGTCCGAGGCAACCACGACTCGGTGGTGACGGAGCGGGCGATGCGGAGGGTGGACAACGTCGTCGTCCTCGACGGCCAGGTCCACCGCGTGAAAGGGCTCAGCTTCCTCGGCCTGGGCGACCCCACCTTCACCCCGGACAAGTCCGTGACGCTCGGCGATGAGGCGATGGCGGAGTACGAGGAGCAGTCCGCCGAAGAGCTGGCCGGGACCGCCGAGGATGCGGGGGGTGTGGACGTGGCCGTCTTCCACGACCCCGCGCCGACCGACGTGCTCGACGGACACGCCTCCGTGGCCCTCTCCGGGCACGTCCACTACCGGAAGGTGCACCGGGGCGACCAGGGCACCTGGTTCATGACGCAGGGCTCGACTGGCGGCTCGGGGCTGCGGGCGCTCGAGCCGAAGCAACCGTCCCAGATCGAGCTTTCCGTGATGTACATGGACCGGGACAGCGGCGGCCTCCTCGCCTACGACGACATCACCCTGGGCGGGCTGGGACTCGCCTCGGCCGAGATCAACCGCCACGTCGTGACGACCCAGCCGGCCGACAGCCAGCTCGTCGCACCGGCCCCGAACCGGTCCTCCGGCGACGACGCCCGACGGCAACCCGGCGGCGCACGCGAACCTCGCGCACCCGAGGAGTCGCCGTCCCCTTGAGGACATGACGGGCGCAAGAGCAGTGTCCCCCTGACGCTCCGAGCCTGCTCCGGCGTACCTGGCGGAATAGGCCCTGGCCTGCGATGGTTGGAGCGGGTAGTTGAATCTCGAACGACCCCGAGCCGTCACAACGAGAGGTCTCAGCGATGCAGTTCGGCATCTTCACCGTCGGCGACGTGACCACCGACCCCACCACGGGGCGCGCGCCCACCGAGCACGAGCGGATCAAGGCCACCGTCGAGATCGCGAAGAAGGCCGAGGAGGTCGGGCTCGACGTCTTCGCCACGGGTGAGCACCACAACCCGCCGTTCATCGCCTCGGCCCCGACGACGACGCTGGCCTACATCGGCGCCCAGACCGAGCGGATCATCCTCTCGACCGCGACGACGCTGATCACCACGACCGACCCGGTGCTGATCGCGGAGAACTACGCGAAGCTCCAGCACCTCACCGACGGTCGGGTCGACCTGATGATGGGCCGCGGCAACACCGGGCCGGTCTACCCGTGGTTCGGCAAGGACATCCGCGACGGGATCCCCCTGGCCATCGAGAACTACCACCTGCTCCACCGGCTGTGGCGCGAGGACGTGGTGAGCTGGGAGGGCAGGTTCCGCACCCCTCTGCAGGGCTTCACCTCGACGCCCCGACCCCTGGACGGCGTGCCGCCGTTCGTGTGGCACGGCTCGATCCGCAGCCCGGAGATCGCCGAGCAGGCGGCCTACTACGGAGAAGGGTTCTTCGCCAACCACATCTTCTGGCCCAAGGAACACACCGAGCGGATGGTCGGCCTGTACCGTCGCCGTTTCGAGCACTACGGCCACGGCTCGGCCGACCAGGCGATCGTCGGCCTCGGTGGCCAGGTCTTCATGCGCAAGAGCTCCCAGGACGCGGTGCGGGAGTTCCGTCCGTACTTCGACAACGCTCCGGTCTACGGTCACGGTCCCTCGCTCGAGGACTTCATGGAGCAGACGCCGCTCACCGTCGGCAGCCCGCAGCAGGTGATCGAGCGGACCCTCGGCTTCCGCGAGTACGTCGGCGACTACCAGCGGCAGCTGTTCCTCATGGACCACGCCGGGTTGCCGCTGAGGACGGTGCTCGAGCAGCTCGAGATCCTCGGCGGCGAGGTCGTGCCCGTGCTTCGCAGGGAGTTCGCCGCGCTCAGGCCGGCGCACGTGCCCGACGCCCCGACCCACGCCTCGCTGGTCGCCGCCGCGGGCGGCCCCAAGGACAGCACGGTCCATGCCGCCGACGACGACGTCACCGGCCAGTCCCCGGAGGAGGTGCGGCGATGACCAGCACGATCGCCGTCGTGACGGCGGGCCTCGGCCGGCCGTCGACCACACGGCTGCTCGCCGACCGGCTCGCCGAGGCGACCGACCGAGCGCTCCGGCTGCGCGACGAGGAGGTGCACGTCGAGGTGGTCGAGCTTCGAGAGCTGGCCCACGACATCACGGACAACCTGCTCACCGGGTTCCCCGGGACGGACCTGGCAGCCGCCATTCGCACCGTCGCCGGGGCCGATGCGGTCGTGGCCGTGACACCGGTCTTCAGCGCGTCGTACAGCGGGTTGTTCAAGAGCTTCTTCGACGTGCTCGAGGACGGCGCGCTCGAGGGCAAGCCGGTGCTGATCGCCGCGACGGCCGGCACGGCTCGGCACTCCCTGGTGCTGGAGTTCGCCGTGCGGCCGCTCTTCGCGTACCTCGGAGCGACTGTCGCGCCCACCGGCGTCTTCGGGGCGACCGAGGACTTCGGCAGCACTGCCTCCGGGGCCCTCGCCGACAGGGTCGACCGGGCGGCCCGAGAGCTCGCGGGCCTCGTCGTGGGACGCCCGAGCGGCGACGCCCCCGACCCCTTCGACAACCCCACGCCCTTCGCGGAGCTGCTCGGGGGCTGAGCGGCCGCCCCCGGGATCAGGCGTGGTGCACCGACCCACGCAGCACGGTCAAGAGGGAGACTCCACGGCTGTGGGCGACCGCCCGGGAGTCGCGGGCTGCCCGCTGCTCGGCCTTCCTTGCGAGACTCGCCTGGTGAGCAGCCCGGTAGGCCTCGGCCTGGGCGATCTCCTCCTCCATCCGGTAGCGCGCCAGCTCCATGGCAACGATGGGGTGGTTGCTGAGGTTCATGTCGTTCTCCTGGTCTCGTGGTTCGGCGTTCTGCCGCACCTTCGAGACTCGGTCTAAGACGCGCCCCGGACATCAGGCGTGCTCCCTATTTGGCGCTCCGGGAGCCGCCTTAGGCCGCCCGGCCGCCTCAGGCCGGTCGGGCAGCCACCTGCCGGCGGACGTCGGAGAGGGCCAGGCGCTGTCGGCGGCGGCCGCGACCGTCGTGACCGCGAACGCGGCCTCACGACCGGGTGGGCCGACCTACCGTTTCCTCACCATTCCCCAATCTTGGGCAGGTACGTCGGCTCGACTAGCCGTACCGTGGGCTGCTCAGCCCTGCAACCAGCGAGCGCTCGGGGGGAGCCGACACGCGCAACTTGCCGCAGCACAGATGCGGAAGAGATACAGATTCTTCGGCCATATGACGTTGTGGCCCGCAGGACACAGGAGACCAGATTGTCAAGCTCAGTCCATTCCGACTTCGGGGCCCTGGTGATATCTCTCGACTTCGAGATTCACTGGGGAGTGCGGGACCTGACGCGCGTGGACGGTCCGTACGGAGCCAATCTCGAGGGTGTTTGGGAAGTAGTTCCCAGGTTGCTTGAGATTTTCCAGGAGTTCGACGTCGCCGCAACGTGGGCAACGGTGGGCCTCTTGTTTGCCGATTCCCGGGAGCAGGCACACGCTCACACCCCGGCCTTGAAGCCGAGTTACAGGAACGAGGCGCTGGATCCTTATCGTGAGCTCATGGGCCAGTCAGAAGACGACGACCCTTTTCATTATGCTCCCAGCCTGATCGAGAAGGTGCGGCATACTCCACGCCAAGAGATCGGGACTCATACCTTTTCCCACTACTACTGCCTTGAACCAGGGCAGGACGGCGCTTCCTTCGAACAGGACCTGAACAGCGCCATCTCGATCGCCCGGGAGAAGGACCTCCAGCTGACGTCGCTCGTGTTCCCGCGGAACCAGCACAACCCGGACTATGACCAGATTCTCTGCGACGCTGGAATCAACTGCTACCGGGGAAACCAGCGCAACTGGATCTACAGGCCCGGTAGCACTGCCGAGAGCAACCGGCCCGTAAAGAGGCTGGGTCGTCTTGCGGACCACTACGTCAAGGTCGCGGGGTACCACACCACCAGGTGGGACGAAGTTCTCCAACCGGACCGCACCTTGTGCAACGTACCTGCGAGCTTCTTTCTGCGACCTTTCTCGCCTCGCCTGAAGAATCTCGATCCCCTGCGGCTTCGCCGGATCGAGCAGACCATGAGACACGCGGCGACGCGAAGGGAAATCGTCCACATATGGTGGCATCCGCACAACTTCGGCATATTCATCGATGAGAATCTCGCCTTCCTCAGAAAGGTGCTCTCCGCTTACAGACAACTGCACCAAACGCATGGCATGAGGTCACTATCAATGGGGGAGGTAGCGGATAGCGTGCTGAAGGCAGTCCCTTAGAAAACGATGTCGGGGAATTCCGGCGCTTGGTCCTCAGATGAAGGAGTTGTTTGAATGTCGAGCAGTACTGAAAGCAAGGCTTCGGCGCGGGGCGCTCTGCGCACGAACGGGAGGTCACCACGGAAGCCACGCTCCTCTGTCGTGGTCATCGGCGCGGGCCCGTACGGGCTCTCGGCTGCGGCCCACCTGACCGCCGCAGGGGTGAACGTACGCGCGTTCGGGGAGCCGATGGAGACGTGGCGGCACCACATGCCCAAGGGCATGCTGCTCCGCTCGCGTTGGGAGGCCTCCAACATCGCCGACCCCGACCATGCACTGGGGCTCGGGAACTACGAGGCCGCAGCCGGCCTCCAGCACGCGGAGCCGGTTCCGCTCAGTCGCTTCGTGGAGTACGGGAGCTGGTTCCAGGAGCACGGAGTCGCAGGGCTCGAGCGACGGCGAGTAGCCCGCGTCTCCCGGGAAGCGCATGACTTCAGGGTCGAGCTCGAGGATGGCGAAACGCTTCGCGCGGATCGCGTGGCTGTCGCCGCCGGGATCGTTCCCTTCGCCTGGCGCCCACCCCAGTTCGCAGAGCTCCCGCGGTCGCTCGTCTCGCACACGGCGGACCACCCCGATCTCAGCGTGTTCGCGGGCAGCCGCGTGGCCGTCGTCGGCGGAGGTCAGAGCGCGCTGGAGTCGGCAGCACTCCTTGCCGAGAGCGCCGCCGAGGTCGAGGTCTTCGTTCGGGGCAACGACCTGCGCTGGCTGCTGCCTCCGGAGGAGGACCCGTTCACGTATGACCGCCTCACCGCTGCCCACCGCCGGCCGTTCTACAACGCGCACCGCAAGACTGCCCTCGGCAGCCCTGCGACCTCGTGGATCGCCGCGCGGCCCGGACTGTTCCGGCGGCTTCCCTATCGGACACACGAGCCCGTGATCTACCACTTCGTCAGGCCGCGCATTGCCGGTTGGCTGAAGCCACGGCTCTCGGACGTCCCGATCACCCTGAACCGCTCCATCAGCTCGGCCTCGCGACGAGGCGACGAGCTGCTCCTGAAGCTGGACGACGGGAGCACCAGGCAGGTCGACCACGTGCTGCTGGCGACCGGGTACAAGATCGACCTCACACGCTACGCGTTCCTCGCGCCCGAGCTCGTCGATGGTGTACGCACGAGGGGTGGCTCACCGGTGCTCTCCACCGGGTTCGAGTCGTCCGTGCCCGGGCTTCACTTCCTCGGAGCGCCGGCCGTGCGCAGCTTCGGGCCCGTACTGCAGTTCGTGTGCGGAACGGCGGCGCCGGCGCGCGGGTTGACGCGAGCGGTGGTCGGACGGCAGGCGCCGGCGGCGGGCTTCTCCTGGTGAAG
Source organism: Nocardioidaceae bacterium (assembly GCA_036375975.1). Lineage (GTDB taxonomy): Bacteria > Actinomycetota > Actinomycetes > Propionibacteriales > Nocardioidaceae > Nocardioides_C. The sequence continues at coordinate 17,602 of DASVBF010000114.1, forward strand.
CAGGAGCTGCGGGTACTCGTCACCGACGCGGAGGAACGATCGGTCCTCGCGGCGTGCCGTGGGCTGGCGGCGGCCGGTTACAGCGTCTCGTCGGTTGCGGAGGAGCGCTTCGCGCCCGGGCACTGGTCGCGGTTCTCGAAAGAGCGGATCATGCTGCCCGGGCCGCTCCTCGACTCCGAGGACTATGTCAGGCGGCTGTCGCGGGTGCTCCGCGACGGCAACTTCGACGTAGTCATGCCCGGAACCGAACCATCGCTCCTGCCGATCTCCGCACACCGAGAGCTCATCGAGCCGCACGCGCGTCTCGGCCTGCCGCCCCACGAGGTCGTGCTGGGCGCTCTCGACAAGTCGCTGCTCCAGAGGCACGCGGACGCCGTGGGGCTTGGCCCGCCAAGGAGTGTCGTCTGCTCGAGCGCCGAGGAGGCCCTTGCGGCAGCGACCGACTTCGCCTACCCACTGGTGGTCAAGCCGACGCACTCCATCTCCTTGTCCGACGGCCGGATCTGCAAACGAAGAGCCCAGGTCGTCGGGGACGCGACCCACCTCGAAGCTGCCGTCAAGGCGGTCGGGCTGCCCTTGATGGTTCAGGCGTACGTCTCGGCGCCGACGATCGTCTCGTGTGCGGGGGTGCGAGCCGACGGCCGGTTGCTCGGGTTCACGGTCGCCCGGTACGCGCGGACGTACCCACCGCACGTCGGCAGCGCCGCATTGGCGAAGACGGTTGCGCCGTCCCCGGCTCTGGTCCTGCAGGTCGAGGAGCTGGTCGAGCTGATCGGCTGGAGCGGCATCTTCGAGCTCGAGCTCCTCGACCTCGGGGCCGGTCGGTTCGGCGCCATCGACTTCAACCCGCGGCCCTTTGGCTGGATGGCGCTCCCGGTCGGGGCCGGCGCCAACCTACCGGCGCTGTGGTGCGACCACGTCCTTGGCCGGCGCAGCGTCTCCGAGAACGGGGCGCGTGTGGGGATCAGCTACCGCTGGGAGGACGGGGACATGGCGAACGCGCTGGCTGAGCTACGCCACCTCCGCCTTCGCTCCGCCGCGTCAGTGCTCCGGCCGCACCGGCACGTCGTCCACGCGCACTTCCGGATCGACGACCCCTCACCGCTCGTGGCGCGAATGTTCTCGATAGCGAAGAAGGTGCAGCGGGAGAGAACCAGCGCTCCGGTCGAGCGAGTGCCTCAGCGCGCAGCGGCCGTCCCCTGACAGCTCGACAGCCTCGGACCCGGGGGCCCGGGTGGCGGCCCGGGTGCCGGTGGTTCGGGTTCGTCCCGGGCCGTGGGGCCGGCCTCTGCGCATCAGGCGAGCCGCGTCGCCACGCGACGGCGTACGTCGGAGAGCGTTAGGCGCTGTCGGCGACGCGCCGCGACCGTCGTGACAGCAAGCGCGACACCGCCCCACACGACCAGGGCGGTCAGGGAGCCCGCCACCGACCCGACCCGACCGCCGAGGGTCAGGTTGCCGATCCCCTCGGCGGCGAGCGAGACCGGAAGGACGCCGCTCAGGGACTGGATCAGCTCGGGAGCCGTGTCCACCGGCACCAGTCCTCCCAGGGAGACCGCCTGGAGCGCGGCGAAGACGATCGACACCATCCACCCGCGCTTGGGACCGAGAGCAGCGACGAGGGCCTGGTTGACCGCCGCGAACACCGCGGCCGGCACGAGCAGGAAGACCGCGACGCCGAGCGGAGACTCCATCACCACTCCGAACAGCCCCAGCACCGCGAAGAGGAGCAGGGTCTGCACCACACCGACCAGGACCGCGGGTAACCATCCGGCGAGCGCGACGCGCAACGGGGACGTTGCCGAGGACAGAGCGGGGCCGGGCAGAGCCTCTCGGACCAGATAGGTCACGAACGCTCCCAACCACAGCGCGAGCGCGACCACGCCGGGGGCGAGACTCGTCGCCGCGCTCGGTGTCGCGTTCAGCCGGTCCGCCGTGCTCACCACGGGACGGGACACCGCGCCGGCGAGGTCGTCCCGCTCCTGGCGGTCGATGCTCGGAATGCGCTCGGCGCCCTTGTCGAGACCTGTGGCGAGCTGCCGCGAGCCGTTGCTCAGCCGGGAGCTGCCGCTCGCGAGCCGGGAGGAGCCGTCGGCGAGCTGCAAGGCACCGCCGCTGGCCTGCGTCGCCCCGTCGGCAAGCTTGCCGGCGCCGTCGCCCAGCTGCTCGGTCCCGGTGGCCAGGCGCTCGGTGCCGGTGTGGAGCCTGGCTGCGCCGCCGGCAAGCCGGTCCGCTCCCCCAGCGAGCCGGTCCGCCCCGCCGGCCGCCTGCCCGATGGCGGAGACCAGGCGAGGCGTGCCGTCGGCCAGCCGGTCGGCACCCTCGGCGATCCGGCGGGACCCGGAGACCATCGCCTCCGCGTTCCCGTTGTCCGCGCCGACCGCCTGCACTGTCATGGCGCACAGCTTCGCGTGGCTGCCGGCCAGAACCGGGTCGGACTCGCACGCCTGCTTCCAGGACAAGAGCACCTGCGACCAGCCGTCCACGCCGTCGGCGACCTTACCGGCTCCGTCGGCGAGCTGCCGGGTCTGGCCGGGAAGGGGGCCGGTCCGGTCATGGAGCCGGTCGAGGCCACCGGCCAGCTGCCTCGCTCCGCCGGCCAGCTGCCCCGCACCCGCGCTGAGGCGACCGGTCCCTTCGGACAGGCGATCCGCGCCGTCGGCGAGGCGGCCGGCGCCCTCGGCAAGCCGTCCGGCCCCGCCGGAGAGCTGGTCGAGGCCACCCGCCAGTCGCCCGGCGCCGGAGCTCAGCCGGGTGGTGCCCTCGTCGAGCAGGACCGCGCCGTCGGCGAGGCGGTCCGCGCCGCTCGCCGCCCGGCCCAGCGACATCTTCAGCCTCCCGGTCTGCGCGTACATGCCCTCCAAGAAGGTGGCGGTGATCCTCTGGTTGAGCCGCGCGGCCGCGACATCGCCGATCTGGTCGCTGACGAGTCCGACGAGGGCGCTCGCCGAGTCGTTGCTCCGCACAGTGATCCGAGCCGTCCCGGGGTCGTTGCGGGTCAGGCCCGCAACCGCCTTCGAGAAGCCCTTCGGGATGGTGACCACCGCGTAGTAGTCGCCCTCCCGCAACCCCGACGACGCGTCCTCAGGAGTCGTCAGCCGCCAGTCGAGCGTGTGCTCGTCCTGCGGCGCCGGATCGGTGAGTCCTGCCGCGAGAAGCCGGCCGGCGAAGATCGTCTGCCGGTCCCCGCCCGTCCCGGTCCGCACGGGCTCGTCAAGATTCACGACGGCCGCCGGTACGGCGTCGATCCGGTCCACGCGGCCGCTCATCGACCAGAGCACCAGGGAGCCGAACAGCATGGGGAGCAGCACCGCGGCCACCAGCACGCGGTTCACCAGCAGGCGGTTGAGCAGGCGGTTCAGCGGGGGTCGGTTCAGCAGCGGGCGGTTCACAGCGCGGCCTCCTCGATGGCGGCGCGGAGGGCGCCCTCGGCGGGCAGGTCCACGGTGGTCCAGGCGAGGTCGTGGGGGCCGGCCGGCTCACCGGCGGCGCCGGCGACGACGGTCACTCCCCGGGCGGTGAGGCCGGCGAGAAGCTCCCAGCGACGGACCAGCTCGTCCTCGCTGGTGAAGACGTCGACGTCGTCGACCACGACCAGCTGCTGGTCTCCGGTCCGGCGCCGGCCGATGCGCGAGAGCTGCTCGACGCGGGGGAAGGTCTCGAACAGGTGGACCCTCCTGCGGACCGCTCCGGCCTCGGCGGGAAGGACGCGGTCGAGCACGACCAGCCGTCCTCGGGTGATGTCGAGGCGTCCGGCGACCGCCGCCATGAGGGAGCGCCGCGCCATGCGGTCGTCGGTCCGCACGAGGAGCAGCTGCCCGGGCCGAACGACGGCATCCACCTCGGCCAGGACCGGGCTGCCGTGCTCGTCGAGGAGCCAGACGCCCTCGGCACGGACGACGGCAGGACCGTGGTGGTGCGTCCACGCCTCGTGGTCGAGGTGGTGCGCGAGCCCGGCGCCCTCGACGTCGAGCGAGGGCAGCCTCCGGTCCAGCCACGCAGGGAGCCACCAGGCGCGGTCGCCGAGCAGCGCGAGCACGGCGGGGACCAGGGTCATCCGCACGACGAATGCGTCGACGAACACCCCTACCGCGAGGCCCAGGGCCACCGGCTTCACGGCGGCGTCGCCGTTGGGAACGAACGCGGCGAAGACGCTGATCATGATGACCGCCGCTGCCGTCACGACCCGGGCACTGCCAACGAAGCCCGTGCGGATCGCCCGGCGTGCGTCACCTCCGTGGACGTACTCCTCCCGCATCCGTGACACCAGGAAGACCTCGTAGTCCATGGCCAGCCCGAAGAGGACACCCATCAGGACGATCGGCATGAACGACATGACCGGCCCGACGCGCGACACGTTCATCGCGTCGGCGAACCAGCCCCACTCGAACACCGCGGCGACGGCGCCGAACGACGCGGCGACGGACAGCAGATAGCCGAGCGTGGCCTTCACCGGTACGGCGACGGACCGGAACACCACCGTGAGCAGGATCAGCGAGAGACCCACGACGACGACCGCGAACGGCAGGAGCGCCCCCGCCAGACGGTCCGACACGTCGATGGTCACGGCCGTGTGCCCCGTGACGAGCAGGTCGTCCACACCGTGCCTCTTCTCGAGCACGTCGGCCCGGCTGCGGATCTCGCGCACGAGGTCGGCCGTGGCCGGGTCGGCCTGGGCGGCCTTCGGGATGATCTGCACGATGCCGAGGTCGGCCTTGCGGTTCGGCGTCGACAGGGCCACCGCCTCGACCCCGTCGAGCCTGCCGAGATCCTTCCCGAGCCTGTCCATGACGCCGACCGGGTCCGTCGTACGGATGATGTCGACGGTCACCAGGAGCGGGGCGTTGTAGCCGGGCCCGAAGGCGCGCGATATCTCGTCGTACGTGACGCGCTCGGTGCTCCCGGGAGGCGCCGTCCCGTTGTCCGGCAGGCCGAGCGCGAGATCCTTGGCGGGGACGGCGACGACGGCGAGCCCGATGACGACCAGGGCGACCGTCAGCGCGGGGACGCGGGTCACGAGAGTGACCCACCGCCCCCCGACAGTCCTGCTGTCGCTGCTCTCCACCGCGTGGCGGGCCGCGCGGGAGGCGGGTCGCGGCCGGAGCCGCTCTCCGGCGAGCGACAGCAGAGCGGGTACGGCGGTCAGGGCGATCAGCACCGCGACGGCCACCGCCGCAGCCGCCGCGAAACCCATGACGGCCAGGAAGGGGATCCGGGCGACCACGAGGCCGCACAGGGCGATCACGACGGTGGCGCCGGCGAAGATCACGGCACTGCCGGCTGTCGCGAGGGAGCGCGCGATGGACTCCTCCACGTCCAGGTCGTCCACGAGCTGTCCGCGATGGCGGCTCACGATGAACAGCGCGTAGTCGATGCCGACGGCAAGGCCGATCATCAGCGCCAGGGTCGGGGTGGAGCTGCTGATGTCGGCGACCGCGGCGACGGTCAGGACGCCCGCCATGGCGACCCCCACGCCGAGGATCGCGGTGAGGATCGGCATGCCCGCCGCCAGCAGGGAGCCGAAGGTCACCGCGAGCACCGCGAGCGCCACCACGACCCCGAGGGCCTCGACGATGCTGAGGTGGACCGTGGTGTTCGTGAAGATCGAGCCACCGAGGTGCACCTGGACGGCTGAGCCGTCGGGGAGGCTCTGGGCCGCGTGCGCGAGGTCCGCGACGGTCTGCTCGTCCGCCTTCTCGAGTGGGATGTCAAGCTGCACCTGGGCGAGCGCGTGCCGACCGTCCCGGGAGAGGGAGACCGCGCGCTGGTCCTTCGCGAAGGGGTCCGTCACCAGGACCACGTGGTCGACCTGCTCCACCCGGTCGAGCGCCCGCTCGATCTCTGCGCGGTGCGCTCGGACCTGCTCGCCCCGAGGCGTCACGAAGAGCAGCTGGCCGGATGTTCCGGCGGCCTCGGGGAACTGCCGCCCGAGGACGTCGAGACCCTCCTGCGCCTCCGTTCCGGGGATCGTCAGGTCGTCCTGGAGCTGCCCGCCCGCCGCGACCGCCAGCACGCCCGAGCCCACGAGGGCCAGGAGCCACACCACGAGGACGAGCTTGGCCCGTCGAGCCATCCGCCGGCCGAGGCGGTACAAGAAGGACGACATGGCTCGATACGGTATCGTACTGAATACGAAAACGTATCCAGCCGGAGGTTGTCATCCCCGTCACAGGCGCGAGACGCCGGACTAGGGTGAGCGCCGTGTCGTCACCGCCCCGTCCCTCCCTGTCCACGCGCAGCCGCGAGAACACCCGGGCGCGCTTGCTGGAGGCGGCGCTCGAGGTGTTCGCGGAGAAGGGGATCCGACGGGTCACCGTCGACGAGCTCGTGGCGGCGGCGGGCTTCACGCGCGGCGCCTTCTACTCGAACTTCTCCAGCATCGAGGAGGTCTTCTTCGCGGTCTTCGAGGACCAGGCGGAGCGGATGCTGTCAGCCGTCCGCGCCGCGATCGACTCGATTCCCGAGGGGGAGTTCTCGCTCGACTCCCTCGGGACGGTCTTCGAAAGCGTGCACCCGTTCGGCCGGCAGTGGTACCTCATCCACACCGAGTTCGTCCTGCTGGCGCTGCGCAACGACGAGGCCCGTGAGGTCCTCCAGGAGCACAGCCGCCGCTTCCGCGGCCAGCTGGTCGAGGTGATCGCGGACGTCCTGTCCCGCCTCGACCGGCGCGCGACCATCCCGCTGGAGCAGGTGACAGAGACGGCAGTCGCCCTGTACATGCACAGCATCGCCCAGGAGAACCTCGGCGAGCAGACACTGGCGCCCGAGGAGCTGCTCGACAGCGTCCTCCCCCAGGTCGTCCTCGGCCTCTCCGAGCCGCTCGCCTGAGCGCCTCCCCTCCCTCAAGTAACGCGGGGTTATGGACGGTCCAGCAGCGTCGTACCGCTTGCGAAGCGTCCACAGCGCTTGGGAAGCCGGGAAGGAGCGGTTGGCTGCGGGCGCATCGCGGTACAGACTGACGAGGAGCTACCCCAAGCACACCCGACAAGGCTGAAGCGAGGTCACCGTGGCACCCACCGCCGAGAACGAGAAGCAGCTGATCGAGTCCCTCCGCACCGGGCTGTTCATCGACGGCACCTGGCGCGACGCGAGCAACGGCGCGACCTTCGAGGTCGAGGACCCGGCCACCGGCGAGGTCCTCACCACCGTCGCGAACGCGACGCCCGAGGACGGCATGTCGGCGCTCGCCGCGGCCGCCGACGCGCAGCGGGCATGGGGAGCCAGTGCCCCGCGCGACCGGGCGGAGATCCTCCGCAGAGCCTTCGAGACCGTCACGGCGCGCGCCGACGACTTCGCGCTCCTGATGACCCTGGAGATGGGCAAGCCCCTTGCCGAGGCTCGGGGCGAGGTCACGTACGGCGCCGAGTTCCTGCGCTGGTTCTCCGAGGAGGCCGCGCGCATCTCCGGGCGCTACGCGACCGCTCCCGACGGCAAGGCCCGGCTCATGGTGCACAAGCGCCCGGTCGGCCCGTCACTCTTCATCACGCCCTGGAACTTCCCGCTTGCCATGGCCACACGCAAGATCGCGCCCGCGATCGCCGCGGGGTGCACCATGGTCGTCAAGCCCGCGACGCTGACCCCACTCACCACGTTGCTCTTCGCCCGGGTGATGGAGGAGGTCGGGCTGCCCAAGGGCGTCCTCAACGTCATCCCCACGAGCAACGCGGGTGCGGTGACCGGCCCGATCATCAAGGATCCCCGCCTCAGGAAGCTGTCCTTCACCGGTTCGACCGAGGTGGGCCGCAGCCTGCTGAAGGACTCCGCGGACCAGATCCTGCGAACCTCGATGGAGCTCGGGGGCAACGCGCCGTTCCTGGTCTTCGAGGACGCCGACATCGACTCCGCCGTCGAGGGCGCGATGCTCGCGAAGATGCGCAACATGGGCGAGGCCTGCACGGCGGCCAACCGCTTCATCGTGCACGACTCGGTCGCCGACGAGTTCGCCCGCAAGCTCGCGGAGCGGATGGCCGGACTGACGCTCAAGCGCGGCACCGAGGACGACGCCAAGGTGGGGCCGCTCATCGACGAGAAGAGCCGCCAGAAGGTCCAGGAGCTCGTCGACGACGCGGTCGCCAAGGGAGCCGACGTACGCACCGGCGGAAAGCCGACCGACGGCCCCGGGTACTTCTACCCCCCGACCGTGCTCAGCGGCGTGGGGTCGCACGCCCGGATCCTCGCCGAGGAGGTCTTCGGTCCCGTGGCGCCGATCATCACCTTCAGCGAGGAGGAGAAGGCGGTCGAGCTGGCCAACGACACGGAGTTCGGGCTGGTCGCCTACGCCTACACCCGGGACGTGGCCCGTTCACTCCGTCTCGCCGACACGATCGAGTCCGGCATGCTCGGCCTCAACGTCGGCATCGTCTCCAACCCGGCCGCGCCGTTCGGCGGCGTGAAGCAGTCCGGCCTCGGTCGCGAGGGCGGCTTCGAGGGCATCGAGGAGTTCCTCGAGACCAAGTACGTCGGGCTGGCCGACCCCTTCGCGGACGTCCAGAAGGCCTGATCCTCGAGGGGTCCGGCGCGCCTTCCCACGACAATTGTTCTCTTCCCTCGGTGATATCACCGTGGGAAGAGACCAATTGCCTGCATACCTTGGTAATTGATCCCCCCGGAGCCCCGCCGGGCTAGGGGTTGAGGGCGGCGGCGACCACCTCGCGGGCCTCGGACTGCACCTGCGTGAGGTGGTCGGCGCCCTTGAAGGACTCCGCGTAGATCTTGTACACGTCCTCGGTCCCAGACGGCCGCGCGGCGAACCAGGCGTGGTCGGTGGTGACCTTCAGGCCGCCGATCGGGGCGCCGTTGCCGGGCGCCTCGGTGAGCCGGGCGGTGATCGGGTCGCCCGCGAGGGACTCCGTGGCGACGTCGGAGGGCGACAGGGCGGCGAGCTTCGCCTTCTCCTCGCGCGTCGCCGGGGCGTCGACCCGGGCGTACGCCGGGTCGCCGAACTCCTGGGTCAGCTCGGCGTAGTGCTGGCTCGGGCTCTTCCCGGTCGCCGCGAGGATCTCGGAGGCGAGCAGCGCGAGGATGATCCCGTCCTTGTCCGTCGTCCACACCGAGCCGTCGAAGCGCAGGAACGACGCCCCCGCGGACTCCTCTCCCCCGAACACCACCGACCCGTCGAGCAGCCCGGGCACGAACCACTTGAAGCCGACCGGCACCTCGGTCATCGTCCGCCCGGCCGCTGAGACGACCCGGTCGATCATCGAGGACGACACCAGCGTCTTGCCGACCACGGCTCCGGTGGCCCAGTCCGGGCGGTTGCCGAGGAGGTAGCGGATCGCCACGGCGAGGTAGTGGTTCGGGTTCATCAGGCCGGCGTCGGGCGTCACGATGCCGTGGCGGTCGGCGTCCGCGTCGTTCCCGGTGGCCAGGTCGTACTCGTCGCGCCGCTCGATCAGCGAGGCCATCGCGGAGGGGGACGAGCAGTCCATCCGGATCTTGCCGTCCCAGTCCAGGGTCATGAACCGCCACGTGGGGTCGACCAGGGGGTTGACGACGGACAGGTCGAGGCGGTGCCGCTCGGCGATCTCGCCCCAGTAGGCGACGCTGGCACCGCCGAGCGGGTCGGCTCCGATGCGCACGCCAGCGTCGCGGATCCGGTCCAGGTCGACCACGGCAGGCAGGTCGTCGACGTACCTGCCGAGGAAGTCGTAGGACCCCGCCTCGGCACGGGCCCGCGCGAAGGGCACCCGCTGCACCCCGTCGAGGCCGGAGCGGATGTAGGCGTTGGCGTGCTCGGCGATCACCTTGGTGACGTCGGAGTCGGCGGGGCCGCCGTGCGGCGGGTTGTACTTGAAGCCGCCGTCGCTCGGCGGGTTGTGCGAGGGGGTCACGACGATGCCGTCGGCGAGGCCGTCGCCGGTGGTGCGGCCGCCGTTCGCGGCGAGGATGGCGTGGGACACGGCCGGTGTCGGGGTGTAGCCGTCGCGGGAGTCGACCAGGACGGCCACCTCGTTCGCCGCGAGCACCTCGAGGGCGGAGACCCAGGCGGGCTCGGACAGCGCGTGCGTGTCGCGTCCGAGGAAGAGCGGACCGTCGTACCCCTGCTCGCGCCGGTAGTCGCAGATGGCCTGTGTGGTCGCCCAGATGTGCGCCTCGTTGAAGGCGTTCTTGAGGCTGCTGCCGCGATGGCCCGACGTGCCGAAGACGACCGCCTGGTCAGGGTCCTCGGGGTCCGGCTCGCCGGTGTAGTAGGCGGTGACGAGGTGAGGGACGTCGACCAGGTCGGAGGGCTTCGCGGGGGTGCCTGCGCGCGGGTCGCTCATGCGCCGCATGCTACCCGGCGGAGTCACTCAGGGGCGGGCACCGAACGGGGGTGGAAGTACGGCGACAGGAGGGCCGAGAGACCGCCGGACCTGACGTTCTCCTCGTAGTCCCGCTGCTCGGACGCGCGGACGACCTCCCAGCAGTCCGGGTGGTACCAGTCGCTCCCGGACGCACCGGAACCCGGCACGGCGATGCTCCTGATGGGGTTGCGGCACTTGGTGCATCGATGTCGCTGCATGGCGTGGGCCCTTCCGCCGGTCGGCCCTCGGCGTCAAAGTCCCCGCTTTGCGCCGCGCAGCCGCCGACCTCACTCGTGTGCCGAGCTGCCCGCCCCCGGAGCCGTTGCTCCGCAACCACGGGCAACATGCTACGGCTCCCGTCCCCGGAGCGAGAGACGTTCGTCACAACAGATGCCGGGTACAGGACTAGAGTCAGAGCCCAGCTACCTCCCTGGTGGCCGACCTTTACTACGGATCGTCCGGCACGTGCCTGCCGGTGAAGGGATGGACCAAGATGGCTTCAGTCACGTACGACCACGCACAACGCCTGTACCCCGGCAGTACGACCCCGGCGGTGAACGACTTGAACCTCGAGATCGGGGACGGGGAGTTCATGGTGCTGGTCGGCCCCTCCGGCTGCGGGAAGTCCACGAGCCTACGGATGCTCGCGGGACTCGAGGAGGTCACCGAGGGCAGGATCCTCATCGGTGACCGCGACATCACCAACGTCGCCCCGAAGGACCGCGACATCGCGATGGTGTTCCAGAACTACGCCCTCTACCCGCACATGAGCGTCGCGGAGAACATGGCCTTCTCGCTGAAGATGGCCAAGGTCGGCAAGGAAGAGCGCATGGCCCGGGTCCAGGAGGCCGCCAAGCTCCTCGACCTCGAGGAGTACCTCGACCGCAAGCCCAAGGCCCTCTCCGGAGGTCAGCGGCAGCGCGTCGCTATGGGCCGGGCCATCGTGCGGAAGCCCCAGGTGTTCTGCATGGACGAGCCGCTGTCCAACCTCGACGCGAAGCTCCGCGTCTCCACCCGCACCCAGATCGCGGCACTCCAGCAGCGGCTCGGGATCACGACGGTCTACGTCACCCACGACCAGGTCGAGGCGATGACGATGGGCGACCGCGTGGCGGTGATGAAGGACGGCATCCTTCAGCAGGTCGACACGCCTCTCGCCCTGTACGACCACCCGGCGAACCTGTTCGTGGCCGGCTTCATCGGGTCTCCGGCCATGAACCTGCTCGAGGGCAAGCCCGCGGACGGCGGAGCGAAGATCGGTGACTACGTCGTGCCGATCGACCGGGAGGCCTCGTCCAAGATGAAGGGCGACATCACGCTCGGCGTCCGACCCGAGTCCTGGCGCCTCGTGGGGCAGAGCGAGGGCGGCCTTCCGGTGAAGGTCACCGTGGTGGAGGAACTCGGGGCCGACGCCTACATCTACGGCACCTGCGACGTGGAGGGCACTCCCGGCGAGGTCGTGATCCGCATCGAGGCCCGTCGCAGCCACCAGAAGGGCGAGACCGTCTACGTGACGACCGACCCGCATCACGTGCACGTCTTCGACAGGACGACGGGCGAGCGGCTGTCCGCCTGACCCGCTCCCGCAACAGCCCCGGCAAACACGAAGGCCGTCCACTCAGGTGGACGGCCTTGGTGTGCTGAGACGGGCCTGGGGGGAGGGTGGCGCTAGGGATCAAACTGTCGGGGGGGTTGACTCGTTTGCCCTCGTCTCGAGCTGTTCATTTTGTGGCGGTTGTCCCGAACCGCTTACGAGAAGCATGAACCACTTCGTCAGCAGATCGCACGGTATTTCACTCGCAAGATCATGCACTGCATGATCCTGCAGAATCTACCGGCGCGCCCCCGCCTGGGACCGGCTCTACGCGTCCGCACTCCGAGACGCTCGTCCAGTTTCCGGACAGCGCTGGCTCCCTGAGGTGCCGGCTCTACCGTGGGCGACATGGACTACGCCGGAGATCTCACCCCTCGCGAGGCCTGGGAGCTGCTCGACCGTGACCCGCGCGCCGTGCTCGTCGACGTCCGCTCGGAGCCCGAGTGGATGTTCGTCGGGGTGCCCGACGTGACCGGGCTGGGCAAGCGGCTCGTGACCGTCTCCTGGAACCTGTGGCCCGGGGGCCGCAACGAGCGGTTCCTCGACGAGCTCGGCGCCGCAGGGGTGTCGGGGGGTGATCCCGTGCTGTTCATCTGCAGGTCCGGCGCCCGGTCACGCTCGGCGGCCGTCGCCGCGACGCAGGCCGGGATCGGGCCGTCGTACAACGTGGCCGAGGGCTTCGAGGGAGACCTCGACGAGGAGGGTCACCGCGGGCGCTACGGGTGGCGCGCGCAAGGGCTGCCATGGAGGCAGTCGTGAGCGAGCATCCCCGCGACCTGCCGCACTGGCGCCCGGACACCCTCGCGGTCCGCGGGGGCATCGAGCGCTCGGAGTTCGAGGAGACCTCCGAGGCGATCTTCCTGACCTCGGGCTACGTGTACTCCTCGGCGGCCGAGGCGGAGGCCGCCTTCAAGGGCGAGTCCGACCACTACATGTACTCCCGCTTCAGCAACCCGACCGTGAACGCCTTCGGGGAGCGGCTGCGGCTGCTCGAGGGGGCCGATGCCTGTTTCCCCACGGCGACCGGGATGGCCGCGGTGTTCTACGCTCTCCTGGCACTGGTCCGAGCCGGGGACCGGGTCGTGGCCTCGCGCAGCCTCTTCGGCTCCTGCTTCGCGATCCTCGACGACCTGCTCCCCCGCTGGGGCGTCGCGACGGAGTTCGTCGACGGTCACGACCTCGAGCAGTGGGAGAAGGCGCTCGCGACCCCGGCGAAGGCGGTCTTCTTCGAGTCGCCCTCGAACCCGATGCAGGAGCTCGTCGACGTACGTGCGGTCTGCGACCTCGCGCACGCGGCCGGCGCGACCGTGATCGTGGACAATGTCTTCGCGACCCCGGTGCTCCAGCGTCCGCTCGAGCTCGGTGCGGACGTCGTCGTGTACTCCGCCACGAAGCACATCGACGGACAGGGACGCACGCTCGGGGGCGCGATCTTGGGCCCGGTCGAGCTCATCGAGGGCGAGGTCAAGACCCTGATCCGCAACACAGGGCCGTCGCTGAGCCCCTTCAACGCGTGGGTGCTGACGAAGGGGCTGGAGACCTTGCGGATGCGGGTGCTCCACTCGACGGCCGGGGCCGAGCGGATAGCCACCTGGCTGGAGGCGCACCCGCGGGTGCCCCGGGTGCTGTACCCCTGGCTCGAGTCACACCCCCAGCACGACCTGGCGAAGCGCCAGATGAGCGGGGGCGGCACGGTCGTCACGTTCTTCGTGGACGGCGGCAAGGAGGTGGCGTTCTCCGTCCTCGACCGGCTGCGGCTCGTCGACATCTCGAACAACCTCGGCGACTCGAAGTCCCTGATCACACATCCGGCCACCACGACCCATCACCGGATGGGTCCTGAGGGGCGGGCCAGGGTCGGGATCACCGATGGTCTGGTGCGCCTCTCCGTCGGGCTCGAGGACGTCGACGACATCCTCGAGGACCTGGACCACGCGCTGTCCTGATGGCCCGCCGGGTTCATCAGGCGGACGCGGCCACGGGCGCGCTCGCCGAAGCCTTCTCCTGGGCGCGCAGCGGGCGGACCCGCGGGCGCCGGAACTCACCGGGAAGCAGTGCCCAGGCAAGCCCGGCCGCCAGCGCGGCGAAGAGGGCGGCGAGGACGAACCCGTGCGACAGGTCGTCGGTCAGGGCGACCCGGTTCGGGCTGCCGACGTGCGACGCGACCGACACGAGGACGGCCAGGCCCACCGCACCGCCCACCTGCTGCGCCGTGTTGAGCAGCCCGGAGGCGATGCCGGACAGCTCGACCGGCACGTCGCGGGTGGACGTGACCGTGCCTGCGACGAACGCGAGCCCGAACCCCGTGCCCACGACCAGCTGCGGCCACAGCAGGTCGTCGACGTACCCGCCGTGCGGACCGTCCAGGCCGGACAGCCAGACCAGGCCTGCGGCGGCCACCGCGAGGCCGAGCACGAGCGGAGGCTTCGCTCCCGCGCGGGCGATGATCCGGGGCGCGAGGCTGTTGAAGAGGACGAGCATCACGACCGTGGGGAGGACGCCTGCCCCCGCCGCGACGGGGCCGAAGCCGCGGACCTGCTGCAGGTAGACCGTCAGCAGGAACCACATCGGCATCATCGCCATCGAGCCGAGGACCACCGCGGCGTTCGCACCTCGCAGGGTGCGTATTCCCATGACCGCCGACGGGACCAGCGGTGAGCGGGCCCGGCGTTCCACGACGCCGAAGCCGAGGGCCAGCATCACGGCGAGCGCCAGCGGCAGCCAGGTGCGCGTCGAGGTCCAGCCCGACTCGGCGACTCCCGTGAGGCCGTAGACCAGGCTGACCAGGCCGACCGTCGCGGCGGTCGCCCCCGGTACGTCGAGGGTCCGGGCCGGCGCGGCGGAGGGCCCCGGGAGCACGCGAGGTCCCAGCACCAGCACGGCGGCCACGAACGGGACGTTGACCCAGAGCACCGCGGGCCAGCCCCAGGCCTGGACCAGCACACCGCCGACCACGGCACCCGAGGCACCCCCCAGTCCGGAGGCGGCGCCGAGCAGCCCGAGAGCGCGGTTCCGGGCGGGACCGGGCTCGAAGAGGATCAGCGCGAGCGCCATCCCGCCCGGCGCGACGAGGGAGGCGCCGACTCCCTGGAGCGATCGTGCCGTCACCAGCAGGTCGCCCGTCGGGGCGAGCGCGCCCGCCACCGACGCGAGGCCGAAGACCGACAGCCCGGCGAGGAAGACCCGGCGGGCTCCCACGACGTCCGCGAGGCGCCCACCCAGGAGGAGCAGGCCGCCGAACAGCAGGGCGTACGCGTTGACCACCCAGCTGACGCCGCCTGGGGTGAGGTGAAGGTCCCTCTGAATGGAGGGCAGGGCGACGTTGACGATGGCCGAGTCCAGCACCAGCAGGAACTGTGCCGTGGCGAGAAGGGGCAGCGCCCAGAGTGCGGCACCCACCTGGGCGGGGTTCTCGATGCGGTTCATGGCGGCTCCCGGCGGAACTACACGTTGTGAGTAGTTCCAGTGAAGTACACTCACTGTGAAGTTGCAAGAGGAGATCGCGTGGAGCCGCAGAACGCCCGAAGCCGACGGACCCGTTCGGCCCTGCTGGAGGCCGCTCGCGAGATCGTCGAGGGCGAGGGACTGCCCGCCCTGACGATGACGGCGGTGGCGGAGCGCGCGGGGATCTCCAGACGTGCGGTCTACCTCCACTTCGAGTCCCGGACCCAGCTCGTGACCGCCCTCTTCGACCACGTCAACGAGCAGGAGGACCTGACCTCCTCGCTGCGCGGCGTCGCGGGCTCGCCCGACGCCGAGACGATGATCGCCGAGTGGGCCGCCCACCT
>DASVBF010000117.1:0-3763 GCA_036375975.1 Nocardioidaceae bacterium
GATCTACCCCGCCGCGGGCCAGACGCTGTCCGGCCCTCACGACGGCTCGCCGGTCGACGCGGCACGAGCCTTCGTAGCCGACAACCGCGATGCCTTCGGGCTCTCGTCGGCCGACGTCAGCGCCATGAAGGTCACCCGCGACCACAAGCTCACCGGCATCGACGTGACCATCGTCGACCTCGCGCAGACCTTCGGCGGCGTGACTGCGACGCGGGGCGGCTCCATCGGCTTGGCCGTCGACGGCGCCGGGCGCGTCCTGTCGATGACCGGATCGGTCGCGCCGAACACAGCAGTCCTGGGCTCGTACGAGCTCACCCCGGCTCTCGCCCTCAGCAAGGCCGGTTCGGCCCTCGGTGCCGCGGTGACCCCGACGGCCAACGGCCAGGTCGCCGGCTATGACAGGTTCAAGACCGGCCTGGCGGCTCAGTCCTACGTGAAGAAGACGGTCTTCCCGACCGCGGACGGAGCCCAGGCCGCCTATCGCGTGCTCCTCGTCGAGAAGCTCGACAACGCCTGGGACCTCGTCGTCGACGCGCAGTCCGGCAAGGTGCTTTACAAGAAGTCGCTCGTCCAGCACGAGTCCGAGGGCATCGTCTACCCGAACTTCCCCGGCGCTCCGAAGGGCGGAAACCCGGTCAAGGCGAGCTTCGGCCCGACCGACGAGTCCCCCAAGGGGTACGTCGACCCGACCGGCGTCACCGGCATCGGCGTCACGACCTTTGGCAACAACGCCGACACGTTCAAGAACTGGTCGAACTTCATCGCCCCGCTCGACCAGGCCAACCGCACCGTCGCGCCCACCGGGCAGTTCTACTTCGGCTTCCCCGACGCCTGGGGCAACACCAAGTGCCAGGCGATGCCGCCGTCGTACGAACGGGACTCCGATGCCGCGTCGACCAACCTCTTCTACCAGCACAACCGGATCCACGACGAGTACTACTCGTACGGCTTCACCGAGAGCGCGGGCAACTTCCAGTCCGACGGCGGCGACCCGATCATGGGGCTGGTGCAAGCGGGTGCCGTCAGCGGCGGATCCCCGACGTACACCGGGCGCGACAACGCCTACATGCTCACCCTCCCCGACGGGATCCCGCCGTGGAGCGGCATGTTCCTGTGGGAGCCGATCAACGACGCGTTCGAGGGTCCCTGCCGTGACGGTGACTTCGATGCCGGCGTGATCCAGCACGAGTACTCCCACGGCCTCTCCAACCGGTACGTCGGCACCGAGGACGGTGCGCTCGGCGGTCACCAGTCGGGGTCGATGGGCGAAGGATGGGGCGACTGGTACGCCCTGAACCACCTGTACAAGAGCGGACTCCAGAACACCTCGGTGGTCGGCGAGTACGTCACCGGCAACGCCCAGCGCGGGATCCGCAACTGGCCCTACGACAAGACCCAGGCCAACTTCGGTGACATCGGGTACGACATCGTCGGGCCGGAGGTCCACGCCGACGGGGAGATCTGGACCGCCACGCTCTGGGACCTCCGCAAGCGGCTCGTCGCCCGCTACGGGCAGCAGCAGGCCTCGGACGTCGCGGCGTTCCTCGTCACCGACGCGATGCCGCTCGCGCCGAACGACCCGAGCATGCTCGACATGCGCGACGCGATCATGAAGGCCCTCGACATCCGCTACCACCGACGCGCGGACTTCGACGTGCTCCAGGACACGGTGTACGCCGCGTTCGCCCGGCACGGCATGGGCACCACCGCCTCGAACGAGAAGTCCGAGGAAGACCCGACGGGGGCCAGCGACATCGACCCGGTTCCGTCGTTCACGCATCAGAACCCTGCGCGCAACGGGACCATCTCCGGGCAGGTTGTCAACGCCACCACGGGGGCCCCTGTGGCCGACGCCCGCATCATGCTCGGCACGCTGGAGGCGGGTGTGTCACCCGTGGCGACCACCGGGAAGCTGGGCCGCTTCACCGTGCGGGCAGTCGAGGGCCGGTATCCGCTCACGATCCAGGCCCGAGGCTACGGAGCGCGCACGGTCCCGGCGTTCGACCTGACCGCCGGTCAGAAGGTCTCGAAGCAGTACGCCCTCTCCCCGAACCTCAGCTCGTCAGCCAACGGGGCAAAGGTCGTCTCGTCGAGCTCGGACGGAGCCGGGGCGCTCATCGACGACACCGAGCTGACCCGGTGGAAGACCCCCGTGAAGTCCGGGAACGCGGTGGTGAAGCTGGCCAGGCCGAGCGCCATCTCCTCGGTGCAGGTCAGCGCCTTCACCACGTCCCGGTTCGAGGCGGTCAAGTCGTTCACGCTGCAGACCTCGAGCGACGGGGTGAACTGGAAGACCCAGCCGATCGGCGAGAACGCCTTCGGCTACCAGAGGCCGCGACCGGTCGTGCCGGACGTCCACTACAAGACGTTCACGCTGGCCAACCCGGTCCGTGCGTCGTTCGTCCGGATCTGGGCCGACGAGGCACTCGGAGAGACCAAGACGAACGCCCAGTTCGGTGACCTGCAGGTGTTCAGCAACCAGGGTGTGGCCGTGGAGCCGCTTCCGCCGGCCCCGCTCGACGAGCCGTACAAGGAGTCGTTCACCATTGCGGGCAGCAACCCCGCTGGGGACTCCGTGGGTGGGGGTGTCGTGGGCAACGAGTTCGCCTCGTCCTGCCAGATGCCGCCGGCGAGCAACGGGTCCGACGGCTGGGTCTCACAGGTGCCCGAGTCGTTCGGCGACGGCGCCCACAAGGTGAGCACAGCAGGGTCGGGGCCGGTGTACGACCTGGACCTGTACTTCTTCAACGCCGACTGCGAGCTCATCGGGGACGCCGCTTCGGGGGCGGCCGACGAGTCCGGTGCGCTCCCGACGGGCACAAGGTACGTCCTGACCAGCAACTGGCTGGGCGGCCCCGTCGACGTGAACCTCACCGCGCAGGACACGCAGTAACCCTTTCGTGCAGCGCTGGCTGTGGCTCGGCATCCCTCAGGTGTCGAGCCACAGCCGTCTCACCGCCCGCGGGTCGGCGGCGGCGGGCCGGAATCCGACGGCGCCGCCTCGCGGCCCGGCGCCCTAGCACTCAGGACCGTTGCACGAGCCACGCGGCGGCGTAGGGCGGAAGCTGGACTGCCTCGTCGCGGATCTCCGGCGCCGACGCCGTGAGGTGGTTCACGACCGTCGAGGGGTCGAGCCCGAGCATGTGAAGCGCCTCGAGCGGGACGTGCCGCGGTTCCGGGGCCATGTTGTAGGCACCGAGCATGGGGCCCAGCGGATGGCGGCGCGCGACCAGTAGCACCGCGGGATCCCTTGGGTGCAGCACCTCTGACTCGATCGAGGCATGGAGCTGGGGGAGCGAGGCTCGTGCTGCGACCAGGGCCCTGATGCCCCTCTGGATCCGGTGTTCGTCCGACGGGATCGGCCACGGCATGGAGGGTCGGTGCACCCAGCGGTTGTCGCCGGCATGCTCGGGTGTCGCGTCCCAGTCGGGGTCGTTGAGCAGGCCGAGCTCGTCGCCCATCCAGATCACGGGCAGGCCGCCGAAGCCGAACATGATCGCATGGGTCAGCAGGATCCGCCGCTCTGCGTGCTGGTCACCGATCTGCAGGCCGGCCAGGGACGCGAGCGAGCCGGAGATTCGGCGGTCGCCGGTCGCTCGGTTCTCCTGGAACACCAGCCCGCGTGCCCAGGACCCGGGGAACTCTCCGGAGTAGAAGTCCGACAGGAAGCTTCGGTGCATGTGTCCCTCGAGCCCCACAGCCGCGGCATCCTCGTCGGAGATCGCCCATCCGATGTCGTCGTGGCAGCGCGCGTAGGTGATCC
>DASVBF010000374.1:0-3503 GCA_036375975.1 Nocardioidaceae bacterium
GTAGACGAGCATCAACGCGACGTCGGTGACCGGGTCGCCGAGGGTGGCCATCTCCCAGTCGAGCACCGCGGCGATCCGGTCGTCCTCGTCGACGAGCAGGTTGTCGAGGCGGTAGTCGCCGTGCACGATCGCGGGAGGCTGCTGCGCCGGGATGTTCGCCGCGAGCAGGCCGTGCAGCTCGTCGGCGCCTTCCAGGTGGCGGCTGTGGGAGGCGTCGAGCTGCTTCTTCCAGCGACGGACCTGCCGCTCGAGGAACCCTTCCGGACGGCCGAAGTCGCCCAGGCCCACGGCGGCCGGGTCGACCGAGTGCAACGTGGCGAGGGTCTCCACGCTCCTCTGCGAGATGGCGCGGGTGCGTTCGGGCCCGAGCGGTGCGAGCTGCGCGGCGGTGCGGTACGGCGTCCCGTGCACCCGCTCCATGACGTAGAACTTCGCGCCGAGGACGTCCTCGTCCTCACAGAGCGCGTAGGTCCTCGGCACGGGCACGGAGGTGTCGCGCAGCGCCGTCATCACGCGGTACTCCCGCGTCATGTCATGGGCCGTGGCGAGCACGTGCCCGAGGGGCGGCCGGCGCACCACCCACTCCTTCGCCCCGTCGCCGACGATGTAGGTCAGGTTCGACTTGCCGCCCGCGACGAGGCTGCCGGTGAGCGGGCCGCCGATCTCGCCCGGGCAGGCGCGTTCGAAGTACGCCCGGAACCGGTCCAGGTCGAGGCCCGGCAGCTCGGTCGAGGGCGCCGTCACGAGGCCGGCCCCGAGGCCTCGGCAGCGGCGTCCAGCTTCGCCTGCAGCCTTCGCATGCCCGCCAGCCAGCCGTCGGTGTTGGTGGCCCGGAACGCGTAGTACTTCGCGACCTCGGGGTGCGGGAGGATCAGGAACCGGTCGTCCTGCATGCCCTGCCAGACCGCCTCGGCGACGTCCTCGGGCTCCAGGGCGGTGTCGCGGCTGAGGATCCCCTGCAACGCGCCGGCCTCGTCCAGCATCCGGGTCTTCACGCCCTGGGGGCAGATCGCCTGCACGACGACGCCGCGGTGGCCGTACGTCGCCGAGAGCCACTCCGCGAAGCCGATCGCCGCGTGCTTGGTCACCGAGTACACCGGGCTGCCGAGCATGGTGAGCAGGCCCGCCGCCGACGCCGTGACGACGAAGCGTCCGCCACCGGTCTCGAGCCAGGCCGGGACCAGCTGCTGGGCAGCCCGGACGTGACCCATGACGTTGACCTCGACCGCGCGCGCCCAGTCCTCGGCCGGAGCGTCCAGCCCGTGGCCGACGTCGATCCCGGCATTAGCGAAGTAGACGTCGATCTTGCCGAGGTGGTCGCGGGCGCTCGCGACGAGCTCGGCGACCCCGTCCTCGGAGGCGGCGTCGCCGGCCACCTCGGTCCCGCCGGTCTCCGTCGCGACCTGCCTGACCGCGTCCTCGTCGAGGTCGTTGACGACCACGCGCGCCCCTTCGGCGGCCATCTTGTGCGCGAGGGCGCGACCGATGCCGTGTCCGGCGCCCGTGACGACGACCCCGGCTCCGTCGAGGTCCATGGTCAGACCCCGCCGGTGAGCGTGAGGCCGCCGTCGACCACGAGGATCTGGCCGGTCACCCAGGCGGCGTCGTCGGAGAGCAGGAAGGCCACGACGCTGCCGATGTCCTCGGGAACGCCGAGCCGCTGGAGCGGGTAGGTCGCCGAGACCTCGGCCTCCTTGCCCTCGTAGAGAGCGGTGGCGAACTTGGTCTTGACCACGGCGGGAGCCACCGCGTTGACCCGGATCTTCGGGCCGAGCTCGACGGCCAGCTCCTGGGTGATGTGGTTCAGCATCGCCTTGCTGGACCCGTAGAAGCCGATCCCGGGTGCCGGCTTGAGGCCGCCGACGGAGGAGACGTTCACGACCGAGCCGCCGTGCTCGCCCATCCACGCCTTGTACGCCTGCTGGGTCCAGGCCAGCGCCGAGAGGCTGTTGACCTCGAAGATCTTCCGCGCGGCGTTGAGGTCCATCTCGACCATCGGGCCGTACACCGGGTTGATCCCCGTGTTGTTGACCAGCATGTCGAGGCGGCCGAAGGTGTCGATGGTCCGGCTGATCGCGTCGGCCTGGTGCTCCGCGTCGTCGCCCTTGCCCGCGACAGCGAGCGCGACGTCCGGTCCGCCCAGGCTCTTCGCGGCCTCCTCGAGCGCCTCCGGCTTGCGGGCGGTGATCGTGACCTTCGCGCCCTCGGCGACGAGCCGCTCGGCGATCCCGAGCCCGATGCCCCGGCTGGCTCCCGTGACGATCGCGACGTTGCCCTCGAACCTCTTCACCAACGACTCCCCTTCTCGAGACGTCCTGCGCTAAGCGCTTGCTTAGCAGGTAAGCGTTCGCTTAGCGTTCCTCACGTGGAGCCGCTGCGTCAACCACCCCCGGCCGAGTCTGGGGCCCCCGCCGCCAACAGGGCCCGCCTGATGGCGGCGGCCGTCGAGTCGTTCGCGGCCAAGGGCTTCCACGGTACGTCGACCAGGGACATCGCCTCGGGTGCGGGCATGAGCCCGGCGGCCCTCTACGTCCACCACCGTTCGAAGGAGGATCTGCTCTTCCAGATCAGCCGGTCTGGACACGACCGGGCCCTCGCCGTGGTGCGGGACGCGGTGGCGACCTCGCGTGATCCCCGCGAGCAGCTGCTGGCCGTCGTACACGCGTTCGTCGTCTACCACGCCGAGGACCACACCGGCGCCCGGATCGTCAACTACGAGCTCGCCGCACTCTCCCCCGAGCACCTCGAGGAGATCGCCGCGACCCGGCGGCAGATCGAGCAGGAGATGCGCGACCTGGTCGAGAGGGGTGTCGCGACCGGGGCGTTCACGACGCCGAACCCTGAGATGACCGCGCTCGCCCTGCTGTCCCTGGGGATCGACGTCGCTCGGTGGTACCGCGACGAGGGGGAGTGGACGCCCACCCAGATCGCCGACCACTACTCCGACCTCGCGCTCCGCATGGTCGGCGCCGCTTGACCCTGTGTCCGTCACGCGCAACTGGGCGATGACGGCGGTCTCGGGCGCCGGAAAGATGTCACCTCTTCCCAGTTGCGCCGCCTGAAAGGCGCTCGAGCAACCGCGTCCGTCCGCCGCTCGTGAACAGCGAGTCGCGCAGGGCCGCGTGCCATGCGGCAAGCCTGCGGGGGTCGTGTGGTCGGCCCAGGGCGGCATCGGCCTCCCGGAGGACAAGGTGACTCCGGGCGAGCAGGTCGGTCGAGGTGTAGCCGCGCCGGGTCCAGCCGGCGTTGACCAGGCGGCGTTCGCGCGCGAGGTCGGCGACGTGTGCACGCCGGTCGCGATGCACCGCGCCGTCGTACTCGTGAAGCGTCCTGGTGCCCCGGATCACCAGATCCCCGCGCGCCACGAACACCCCTCGCTCGTCGCGCACCTCGAACTGCGGCTCGACCGGCACCTCGCAGAGCACGTGGAAGAGTCGCAGCAGGGTCTCCCACGGCGACTCCGCCCGCGCGTCGGCGAGGGCCAACGAGCTGCGCAGGGCCGG
>DASVBF010000037.1:0-5165 GCA_036375975.1 Nocardioidaceae bacterium
CGGCATAACCGCACGGTACGGGAGTTCTCGTCCCCGCGGGATCCGACGGTGGTGGCGATCACCCGCGGCCCACGGCCCCCGGAGCCGGTTTGGGCAATGTTCGAGCAGGAGGAAGAGGAATATGTCGGGAATCTTGGATCAGAGACCGCTGCGGCGGTTACCGGGAGAGATCGAGGCGGGCATGGCCAGAGCCGAGAAGGTCACCCGGACCGCCGGGCACGCCGCCGAGGCGATGTTCGGTGCAGCTATGCACGCGTTCGGTGCCGTGAGGCACCCTGAGGAGTTGGTCGAGCGCGCTCGGAAGCTCAACATGGCCGCGCCGATGCTGCGGCAGGCCGTGACACCGCTCCTGACCGGCCGGGTCGACTGGAAGGCAGAGTACGCGTACACCGCAGGCATGCAGGCGTTCATCTATGGGTTCCCCTACATCTACAACGCCCAGATCCGGCACGACTGGGTCACCAAGGAGCGCGACCCGGCGGTTGTTCCCTATGCCGCGGTCAACCACTTCTGGCATGCTGCGCGTCTTCTCGACGCCACTTACCGCGATGGCGGCTGTCCGAACAACGACACCCTGTACTCGCTGGCCTGGTTGGACCTGAGCAAGGAACCCCTGATCCTGTCCCACCCGGACATGGGCGACCGCTATTTCACCTTCGAGGTGATGGCCTTCACCTCCGACAACGTCGACTACGTCGGTCAGCGCACGACCGGCAGTGACGCTGGCGACTTCGCCATCATCGGGCCGGGTTGGAACGGGAAGCTGCCGGCGGGGGTTCGCGCGACTGCGCCCTCTCCCACCCCTTGGGTCCTCGTGTTGGGCCGTACCCTCGTCGACGGTCCCGCGGATCTGCCGAACGCGCGGGCGCTTCAGCAGCAGTACCGCCTTACCCCGCTCAGCAAGTGGGGAAAGCCGAACGCCCGGCTGCGGGCGAGGCGCGACGTCTACGCCCCCGTCGAGCCGGGCCAGGACCCGCTCGGCCCGTGGAAGACACTCAACGCCATGCTGGAGGAGAACCCCCCTCCGGCGCACCACTCGTTGGTGCTCGACCAGTTCGCCCGCATCGGCATCGGCCCTGGACTCGACGTCGAGGCCCAGCCAGAGGTGGTCAAGCAGGGTTTGACGCGCGCCGCTGCGATAGGGATGGCGCTGCTCCGCCAACAGTTCCTCAGCGGAGACTGGGCCACCCTCGTCAATGGCTGGCGCTACCCACCGCCCGAGGAGGGACGGTTCGGTGACGACTTCCTGCAACGGGCCGCAGACCAGTCCCTGGCCGGGATCACCGCCAACGACCCCGCGGAGTCCGTCTACCTGGTCAACTTCAAGGACGCTGACGGCAACGAGTTCGCGCCGGACGGCCGCTACGAGCTGCACTTCGGCGCCGACAACCTGCCTCCCGTCGACGCGTTCTGGTCGATGGCTGCCTACACAGCAGCAGACCTCAACCTGATACCGAACAGCGCGAACCGCTACTCGATCGGCGACCGGACTGCCGGGCTGCGCCGCGACGCCGACGGCGGGCTGACCCTGCACCTGCAGCCGGAGTCACCCGGTCAGGGCAACGAGGCGAACTGGCTGCCGACGTCGCCGGAGCAGGCGTGGTTCCTGATCCTCCGCATGTACCGGCCACAACCCGCCGTCCTCGACACGACCTGGAGATGCCCCGGAGTCTCACGACTTCACTGACCAGCAACCGGCACGAGGTGCCGGATCCAGCACACAAACCACAATCCCAGAATGCGAGTAGATCATGAAACTGTCCGCGAAACTGCCACACGACGACATCGGCGCGGAGCTCATGCGCTTCGAAGGTGTCCGCGGCGAGCGCTACACCGAGGTGTTCCTGATCGGCGGCCACGCCGTCACCGGGAAGCTGGTCGGCGGGGTCTACAACACGGTCGGCCTGAACAGCCCGGACGGAACGGGCGACTCCTGCCCGCAGGAGGTCCTGGACAAGGTCGACGTCGATGCGCTCAAGGAGCAGTACGACGTCCTCAGCGTGTTCAAGAACGGCCCCAGGCTCTGGTGCCTGGACTGGGTGGAGGTTAGGACCGGTGTGGAACGCGACTTCGACGGCCTCAAGGCGCGGTGGGTCATGTGGCTCGACGTACCCAAAGAGATGCGCAAGCACGAGAGCGTTGCGTACAAGACGATCCACGGGAAGCGAGACACCCAGCTCGGCATCAACAAGGGCTCTCCGGCGTTCATCCTTGACGACCCGGACGGCGACTCCTGGGTGATGAAGTCGGCCAGCCTCATCTTGGACCCCACCCAGACCTACGAGAGCCTCAAGGATCTCGGCGACCGCCTGACGCCTCCGCCGGGCTGGAACTTCCGGGCCGTGGTGCTCGACCAGGACCTGGTTCTCACCTCGGACAACGGCAACATCAAGATCACCCAGGACGAACTGGGCAACACCTACGACAGGGTCGGCGGGCCGTTCAGCAACTACAAGCCGTGAGCCTGCTGCTCCGTACCGGATGAGCCGGGACCCGCCTTGACCGGAGGGCAACAAGATGATCTGGGCACTACTGGCACTGCTGGGGGTTCCTTTGTGGCTGTGCGCCGCGGGCATCCTCGTGGTCGTGCTCAACAACCGGAGGCTTCGCAAACGCCACGGCGACATCCCGGTCCGGGTAAGACGGCCTGGGAAACAGCGTTGGACACGAGGCCACGCGCTCTGGGTGTCCGACGTGATCGCGTGGCGGGGTAGCCCCGCGGCATGGAGGGAAGACCTGGAACAGGTCATCGATGTGAGGCTTCGTACCCCCGACCCAGAGGAACAGAAGAGGCTGCACCGGCTCGGAGAGGGCTTCACGATCGCCACGCTGGCCACCGCGAACGGCGACACCGTGGCGGTCGCCACAAGCCCCGAGCAGAGCTCCGCCCTTCTTGGACCCTTCGAGGCCCGGACAACCGGCTGCCAGTGAACCGCCGCGAGGTTGGCAGAAGCTCGGCCGAAACACGTGAAATGGGCACTGGAGGGACCCGTCGAATCCGCCCGACGGCGCACCTGCACAACTGACCAGGGAGGAACGATGTTTGGGCTCTTCGTCGTTGCGATCCTGTTCCTGGCCGGTCTCGTCGCCTTCGGGCGCGTGCTTCTTCGGGCTCACCGCGCAGACAAAGGCGTCGATGGTCGACCAAGTCTGGACCGCACCGCCACACAGTCTCCACGCACAACAGCGCCGGGCCAGGCGAAGACCTTCGTCTCCGAGCGGCGGGTTGCCCAAGAGAGCCGCAGACTCATCGACGAGATCGAACAGTTCCTCGCCGACCATGACTCAAGCTAACCGGCACTGAGCTCCCCGCCGGTCCTGACCACCGGCGCGAAGCGCGGCCTGCGGCAGGGCGATTCACTTCAGTCATGGCCCATGTCGCGCCATGCCGGAAGCCGACCGCGCACGGTGTCCCGCACGGCAAGCCCCCCGGAGTCGCCTTGTTGTCACTCGCTCGGCGCCGCCTCCAAATATCGGGCGGCCGCACAATGGCGAGACACCCTAGCCGGCCTGCCCGCGCTCAGGTCCTGGCCTTCGATCCTTCCGGCAGCAGCAGCGCGGCTCCCACGAGGAAGCACAGAGCCGCTCGGCGTCGGTTCGGTAGCCGGTGGCATCCACGAACTCCGCGAAGCCCCGGTTGGAACCCGTCCTTGCTGAGACGCAGGAACTGGAAGTACTGAAGCACCACCTGCGCGCCGGGGCGGGAGAAGTCGGCGCTCCTCACGTCGCTCGTGGCGCCTACCCAGGGGCATCTCGGTTACCTCTCGTTCGGCTACAGGCTGCAAGCCTCGCCGGGGATGGCCGGACTCACGTCAGCCGTCGTGGATGAACGTCCGTGAGCGGAAGCAGGGGTCGTCGCGTCTCCCGAGGACGTCGCCGGGCCGTTCATCCGGAGGGCTCCATCTCGTGTACTGGCTCGCCGACCTCGACTCACGCATACCCTGGCCGGGTGACGGATGAGAGGGCCAGCGAGGTCGCGCTGAACCGAGCGCTTTGGGCGGCGCTGAACGAACGTCTTACCGCCGCTGCGGCCGAGGCACAGTGGTCGAGCTCGGAGGTGGTGTGGGGACTGTTCGCGGTTCCCGAAGGTGCCCTCGGTGTACTCGGCGACCTGCGCGACCTCGATGTCCTTGAGATGGCGAGCGGAACCGCCTACTTCTCGGCGTGGCTGGCGAGAGCCGGGGCCAGGCCGGTGGCTCTGGACCTGTCCGCCGAACAGTTGACGACGGCACGATATCTGCAAACGCGGGTCGGCCCGGTCTTCCCCCTCGTCCAGGGGGATGCGGAGAGGGCGCCGCTGGTCAGTGGGCGTTTCGACCTGGTAGTCAGCGAGCACGGAGTGGCCGCATGGTGTGACCCGGAACGCTGGTTGCCGGAGGCAGCGCGACTGCTGCGCCCCGGGGGCCGTCTGGTCTTCCTGACAAACAGCTTTCTTTCGGCGCTCTGCGTCCCCGCTGACGAGGGGGTCGCCGGGGAACGGCTGATGCGGGGCCAGCGGGAAGCCTACCGCGTGCGTTGGGCCGGCGGTGGTGTCGAGTTCCACCCTTCCCATGGGGACTGGGTGCGGTTGCTACGCAGGTTCGGCTTCGTCGTCGAGGCCCTGCACGAGGTCTACGCGCCACCGGATTCCCGCGACCACCCGTTCTACGAAATCGTGTCGGCCGAGTGGGCAACCCGCTGGCCGGCCGAGGAGATCTGGGTTGCCACTCGCGCGATCCCCGAGGACACCTGAAGCGGGCCGCCCAGCTTCCCTCTGAGGGCTGGGTTGACGCTCCTCACTGGTGACGCGCAACAACGCCACGTCCACCGTCGACCTACCCACGACTCGGACGCCACCAGCCTTGTGGAGGTGCCCGAGCGAACGCACGATCCTGGTCCGCTCTGAGCGAGCAGACGGCGAGACCCTCGAGAACGGCCGGGTGGGCAGATCACCCGGGTGAAGTCAGACCGAGGGTGATGTCCGGACCGCCGGCGGCAGAGAGGCTGGTAACCGGGACAACCAGCAGCGCCCTTGTGGCGCGGAGAGAAGGAGACCATGGATGTCCTGTGGTGGATATTGATCGCAGTTGTCTGGATCGCGATCGCGTTCTGGCCCGCCCGAGTCGCTGGCCGTAAGGGGCACAGCTTCTTCGGCTACTTCGTCTTCAGCCTGTTCTTCTTCCCGG
>DASVBF010000063.1:0-26905 GCA_036375975.1 Nocardioidaceae bacterium
GTTAGCCCGGCGGGTGCTCAGTGCCGAACGGCTGTGAACGGTCGCCAGCGTCGTCGGCGACGGCCTCGAGGTAAGGCTCGTCTTCCGGGGTCGTCGGGGGCAGATCGCCGATTTATTGGAGCGCTTCGACGGCCTCACGCAGGATCTCGATTTCCTCACACAGACGCTTGTTCTCGGCCTTGAGGTTCTTGGATCTCGCCCTCGGCGTCGGTGGTTGTCCCGGGCCGGGGCGCGCGTGCCGCTTGCCCGGGTCTCGAAACGGCGACGGACCAGCAGTCCGTCCTCAATCGATACCCCGGCCCCCTGACGAACGTGCAGCTGAGAGGCACTTTACTGCCGCGGGTAGGGAACTCGCGGCCATGCCGATGGACGCTTTCGTTGTGACTCCCCGAGACGTCTGAGCTCGATCCGTGTGGTTGGATCACCGACGTGCCCCATCTCCTCTTCTCCTTTGGAACTCTCCGTCAGCCAGACGTCCAACTCTCAGTCTTCGGTCGCGAGCTTTACGGTCGGCCAGACCGGCTGCCCGGATTCCGCCTCACCACGATCAAGATCACTGACCCAGAAGTGATCCGAATCAGCGGTTCGGACCTGCACCCGATGCTCCAGGCCAGCGACGACGGCAATGACGGTGTCGACGGCATCGTCTTTGAGATCACCGACATGGATCTGCGGGCCGCTGACGCCTACGAGGAGGATTGCTACGTGCGCGCGTTGGTGACCCTCGGCTCAGGAGCAGCATCATGGGTTTACCAGCCAGCTGAGGTCAATTCTCAGCGCTGACCGCGAAGCCACAAGCCGCGGTCGGACGTCCTTCTATGCCGTAGACAGCGTGCGCTGCGGCCCCGCGTTGTGCGCTAGGCGTGTTGGCGACTCACGTCCAGGCAAGGTGGCCTGCCCTCCAGTGCCAAGCTGAACGAGACCTCGCCGCCTCCCCACTCGGTCCCAGCGCAAACGCATGCGCCCAATAGCGCGCGGCTGCCTCCAGCAGGCGCCGAGACATCGGCAGCTCGGAAACCTCGGCGGTGAGCAGCTCGTCTCCGTGGCGGATGATGACCAGATACGACGAGTGCATCCGTGATCTGTCATGGTTCCCAGGAGCGGCTCTATAGGTTCGCGCTTAGAGGTTCATTGTGTAGGACAGCAGCAGAAGTTTTACCTACCAGATATGGCTAAATCGGGTCATTGACGGTCAACTCTCCCCAGGCGATTGTGGGCTGGATGCATTTCGGCTTCACGGGGAGCACGTCATGGCGCTCGGCATTCGGTCCACCACCCACACTGCACCACCCTCGCGGGGAGGGTGGATGGCGAGGAGGGTGGGAGTTCCACGTCCCCCCGGTCGCCCGGCGACGCGACTCCGTCCTGGTTCGTGGCTGGCCGACGGGGGAGGTCCACAGGGCGAAGGAGCGGGGCGCATGCGCGACAGGGACGGCGCGGCTCGGACCACGCGGTCGGAGTGACACGGAATGGGAACCTCGGACGCCCGGCTGCAGCTCCTCGGCGGCTTCCGTCTGCTCAGTGACGGCACTCCCGTCGCCGTGCCAGAGACCGCGGCGAAGCTCCTCGCCCTGCTCGCAATCCAGGAGTGGCCGCTGACGAGGTCGCGGATCGCCGGAGAGTTCTGGCCGGAGAAGTCGGAGGGCCGCGCGTCCGCCAACCTCCGGTCCACGGTGTGGCGGCTGCCCTCCTCCACCCGCCACTTCCTCAGCCACAACGGCTCCACCATGGCGATCGCGGAGTTCGTCGAGGTCGACGTGCACGAGGCGCGCGACGTCGTGCGGGACCTGCTGCACGGCGAGGGCCCGCGCGGCGCAAGCAGTGTCGAGGTCGACATGCTCAGCCGGCCGCTGCTGCCGGAGTGGGACGACGACTGGCTGACCTACGAGCGCGAGCGCACGCGACAGCTGCACATCCACGCGCTCGAGTCGCTCGGTCACACCCTGCTGGCCTCCGGCGACGCCCTCGGCGCCGTAGACCTCAGCATCCGCGTCGTGGGCATGGAGCCGCTGCGTGAGTCGGCGCACGTGCTGCTGATGAGCGCCTACCTGGCCTGCGGCAACCGGGCCGACGCGCGGCGCAGCCACGACCGCTACCGCGAGCTGATGCGCGACGAGCTCGGCCTCGACCCGGCCGTCGACTGGGACGAGCTCATGGCGTCGTCGACGGTGCGGCCCCCCGCCCGCACGGCCACCGGGTAGCGAGACCCGACCCGGCTGGACGCGACGCTGGCGTGACGGCGACGTGACGCCGTCCGCGTCATAGTGAAGCGTGTCCGTTCCACCCGATCGGTCCGCGGACGTGCTCGTCGTGGCCGCCTGGCGCGAGACCGGCGGGTTCCGCGCCCGCCTCACCTTCGCCGCGCCGGATCGTCCCGACGAGCGCGCCTCGATCGCCGCCCACGACCCCGACCGCGTGCTGGAGCTGGTCGAGCAGTGGCTGCGCCGGGTCGGGGCGCGTGACGACGATGTGAAGGAGTGGTGACGACCCCCTCCCTCCGGTCGCGTAATCCTTGTGCTGACCGCCTATCCGGGCGTCTACCTCCAGGAGCTGCCCAGCAGCGTGCGCCCGGTGACCGGGGTCAAGACCTCGGTGACCGTCCTCGTCGGCTACACCGCGCGCGGGATCGACAACTCTAGACCGGCTCGACCGACGGCCCGGGCTCTACTGCCGCAAGGGGATGCCCATTGCGCCGCCCCCGCGCGCCTGTGCGCGCAGGGTCGCCCGGTAGCGGGACGCACGCTCCGGCTCGGTGCCCCCGAACAGGCGGCGCTGATCGGCCCCGAGGCGCGCCAGGGCCTCGCTCGACGGGTCCAGCTCGAGGTACTCGAGAATCGCCTGGGCCGCCGCGGCGCGACCGGCGATCCGGGCGGCCTCGGCCTCGGCGAATCCGGGACCACCACCGGAGACGTAGGAGTCGACCGCCATGGCGTACAGCTGCTCGGCGTCGACGTCGAGCAGGCTGAGGTCGGCCCGCACCCACGGGTGTGGGTTCGTCGCCTGTGCCAGGATCTCGGCGTACCCGTCAGCGAACGCCTCCCGCATCGCCTGCAGACGCCCGCGCCGGTGTGCCTCGTTGAGCTCGTACAGCCCGTAGCCGACGAACGCCACCATCCCGACCGGCAGCGCGACGCCCAGCGCCACCTCGGCAGCCGTCGCACCAGCCACCACCTCGGGGGCGGCAGACGCTGCGGCCCGCGCGGCCCAGTACGCCGGGTTTGCGGTGATGCCGATCCCGCCCTTCACGGTCACCTTGCCCGGCATCGACACACCTTCCGGATGCGGTAGGTGGAGGAGCTTCAGCAGGTCGAGCTCCCAGGAGCCACCGATGTTCAGGTCAGCGAGGTCGAGCTTGCCCTTCTTGACGTTCTCCAAATTGAGGATCGGGAACCCTGAGTCCACGGAGAGGTGATCGCCCAGCAGGTCGTACCAGGGCGACCCCTTGCTGTTCCACTCGACTCCGACCTTGCCGTCGCTGGCAACCTTGAAGGAGACCTTGCCCATCTCCGTCGGAAGCGACTTGGACAGCTCCCACTTGGAGCCCTCCTTGCCCTTCGCGATGATCTCCCGCATCTTCAAGCCCGGCCAGTTTCCCTTCACAGCCCCGTCGAAGGAGAACTTGAGCTTGAGCCGCCACATGATCGGGCCGGCGGGACGGTAGCCCTTGGTCGGATAGGTGAACTCCTCCTCGAACTTCATCCCCACGTCCGACGGCGCCACCTGCTTGATGACGTCGAGTGGGGTGATGCCCGGCTTGTCCTCGGGCACGGGTTCGGGGGTGAGGCTCGGCTCCCGGGTCGGCGGGGGCGTCATGTCGATGACGACCGCGCGGTGTCGCGGCCGATCGCCCGGCACGGCCCCGTGCACGAGGATCACGGCCACGCGGCTCTCAGGAACACCGGCCTCGTCGAGGATCGCGATGACGCGCTCGGCGCGGTGGCGTGACAGCGCGCGGTTGTACGGTCCGGGGCCTTCCTCGCTCGCCATCCCGTGCACGGCGAGCGTGAACTCCGGCGGGATGGTCCTCGCGAACGCCCGCAGCGACGCCTCCTGCCCCGGAAGCAGTTCGGTGGAGCCGCGCACGAACATGAAGCGCTCCCCGCTCGGTTCTCCCTCCCAGGCGACGGCTGGGATGCTCGCGATCCTCGCCGACTGCGCGAACACCTGCTCGCTCGTCTGGCCGGCCGTCCCCGGGGGGGCGAACAACGCAGCGGAACCACCCGTCGCCCTCGCACGAGGCATCGCGACCGGCTTGCGCAACCGCGCCCGTGAGGCCGATGTCGTCGACGCGGCAGAGGTCGACGGGGAGGACGGCGAGGGCGTCACGGCGTCCCGGCCAGCACTCGACCACCGTCGGCGGACTCGCGCCTGACCGCATCCTTCGACCCGTCACCCCTGGAGACGTCGCGGTCGTGGGTTCGCGCGGCGTCCGCCTTGGTGATCTCGGTGACGAGCGTCTCGACGTCGGCCCGGACGGCGCGGACCTCCCAGTAGAAGCCGTGCGACGCCGAGCGCCCGTCGAGCGTGCGCACTGTGAAGCGACCGTCGCGCACCCTGCTCGCCGCCAGCGCGTGCACCTCGCCGTCGTCGTCGGGCAGCACAGGGGTCAGGTGCACGGTCCGGCCCTCGTCCCGGGTCAGCGCCTCGAAGTACTCAGGCAGGTGCACCTCGGCCCGGCCGCCGACCAGGCTGGCCTCGCCCCGGTAGTACACGCCGTGCTCAGGCCCCTCGACAGCCGCGTGGACCAGTGACTTGTGCTCGGGGTCGAGCGGGTGGTCGATGATGAACGGCTTGGTCTTGCCGAACACGCGGCCGCCGCTGTCGATGCCGGCCACCAGCGTGCCGCCCGTGCCGGTGCCGACCGTGCCCTCGGCGTAGACGTCCCACGTGTGGACGCCACCGCCCCAGCCGGTCGGGTAGCCCGAGTCGCCGGGCTTGTCGCCGGTGCCGAAGAACTGCGCCTGCACCCGTCCCCCGACCGCCGTGGCGCCCTCGACCGTCAGGTTGCCGTTGCCCTGCCAGGCCCTGCTGACGACGACGCCGTTCTTGTTGAGCAGGTACAGCGTCTCATCGCCGGCGACGTGCATCCGGCCGGTGGCCGTGATGGTGCTGCCGCCGGGCATGGTGACGGCGGTGACGTGGGCGTTGCCGGCCCACAGGTCCGCGTACGGCTTGCTGTCGGGGGCGTAGTCGAGCGCCGGGCCGTCAGCCGAGCGGTCCACCATCTCGAACCCGCGCTTGGCGCGGAACGACAGCTGCCCGTGCTGTTGCGACGGGCCCCAGAAGCCGACCGACCCCAGCACGGTGTTCGCCGCCACGTTGGCGCCGTCGAGCGACCCCATGTGCAGCATCCCGCCGGTCAGCGCGAGCCGCTCCTTCTCGCTCTGCACGAAGCTGATCCGGTCGTCGGCGTCGTTGCGCACGCCAAGCACCAGGGCGGTGGACTCGCCGGCGCGGGCGTAGTAGCGGATGTAGGCCTCGTCGCCCGCTCCCCCGCCGGGGTTGGCCGGGAACTGGATGCCGTGCTGCGCGTCGTTGCCCACTGACGGCGTGAGCGCCCCGGTGACGTTCAGGGTGCCGTTGACGTCGAGCTGGTCCCAGATGCCGACGCGGCGCACGTTTCCGCCGCCTGACTTGTTGCCGACGATCATCAGCGTCTTGTAGCCGCTGGTGTCGTTGGCGATCTCGGCCTGGTTGAGCGCCGCGTCCGGGAAGCCGGACCAGCCTCCGGAGACCTTCACCGGGTTGGCCCCGAACCGCGCGTTGCCCGTGACCGCGAGGGCGTCACCGGCGGACGAGCTCACAGTGACGCCGTTGACCGCGGTCAGGCTGAGCAGCTTCGTCTGCTCGTCGAAGTGCAGCTTCGCGCCCGAGGACGGCGTACCGCCCACCACCACGTCGTACCCAGGCTGGAGGTGCACGTGGCCGTCCACCCCGACGGTCTTCGCGGCCTCGCCGAGCAGTCGCGGCCAGTCGGCCTGCGCCTTCTGCGCCACCTTGAGCTGCAGCTCGGGCACAGCCGCCTGGTCGAGCAGGGCACCAGCAGCCTTGCGCCCCGCCGTCGAGGGAGCCGAGGCCAGCTTGCCGCCCGTCAGGTCGAGGGTCGCGGCCAGCACACCGGGCACCGGGGCCGCCGCGCCCACCGCCGGCGTCTGCGACGTCGGCACAGGCTCGGGGTCGGGGTCAGTGCGACGGAACGCGAGCCGCACCGCCTCGCGCACCCGCGTCGCCTGGTCGGTGACGCCCGGGTCGGTGCTCGGAGCGACCTGCTGCTCCTCGTACACCACGTAGACCTCGGCCTTCTTCGCCGTCCCCCACCCACCGGGCAGCGCCTGACTCACCGAGTCCAGCAGCAGGATCTCCCGCCCCGCGGTGTCGATGGCCATGCCCGGTCCGACGGTCACCGTGGTCGACTGCGCCTCTCCGGTCACCGCCAGTCCCTCGGCCACGCCGGCCGTGTGCAGGAGCCGGTTGTGCCGGCGCCGACGGTCCACGGCGTAGTCCTGCTCGTCGGCGAAGTCCTGCGCGCGCAGGAACTGCCGGTCGAACCAGTTCATGCGCGACGTCAGGTCGCGGTTGTGCGTCACCATGCGGACCCCTTGATGGTCTCGTCGGGAAAGCGGGCGACCCAGGGGTCGTCCCACACCATTGCTGTGCCGTCGGGCAGGTCACTGCCCGGATCGGCGAGTCGTGCGTACGGCGGCGGAGCGTCACCCCACGTGGACGGGTCACCCTCGGGCGCCAGCTGCAGCGTGCGACCCCGCAGGCGCAGCTCGCCGTGCACGTGAGCGGGGCGTTCCGCCTCGAGCAGGGCCAGCGCGGCCCGCCGGACGGCGTCCACGCCCACGGGGTGCCGCAGGACCTCGACGTCGTCGCGCAGCACGAGGTCGACCACCAGCCAGTCGTCGGGTGCCTCGCCCAGCACGGTGTCGACCCCCAGCGTGGCGGTCGCGCCGAGCTGCATCGCCGACCCGCCGCCGTTGGTGGCGGCCGCGAGGTCGGTGACCACCAGCACCGACCCGGAGTCGGCGTCGCTGGCGCCACCGACGACGTCGCCGTCCAGCCACGCCCGCAGCAGACCGTCGATACCCGGCAGGGTGCCGCGCAGGGGCAGCAGGTCGACGGAGCGACGCAGGAACGTCCGGTTCCACTCGACCGAACGCGCCGGCGGCGGCCGCAACGTGATCCCCAACCAGCTCGCCAGGTGG
The DNA here is from genome assembly GCA_036375975.1 of Nocardioidaceae bacterium. Taxonomy (GTDB): domain Bacteria; phylum Actinomycetota; class Actinomycetes; order Propionibacteriales; family Nocardioidaceae; genus Nocardioides_C. The sequence goes on from DASVBF010000063.1 coordinate 7,209, forward strand.
TCGAGGCACGCCTGCGTGAACTGCTCGAGCTGATCGGGCGCGTGCAGGGCGGCGATGACCGGGCCGGGCACGGCAGCGACGTCGAGCAGGGTCGGAACGCCGACCTCGACCAGCTCGGCGACCTCGTCGAGCAGCTCCTGGAACGGCTGCAGGAACGTGCGCAGGAACGTCGCACCGGGCTCGTCAGAGAACACCTCGGGGAGCACCTGCATGAGGTCCTGCCCCGCTGGGAGATCAGCGGACGTCCCAGTCACCGGATCACCATCCGTCCGCCGCGTCCAGCACGGTGACCTCGAGCCGACCCGGAGCAGCGACACTGCGGCTGGCCGTCTCGGCCGACACGGCCAGCGGCCAGGCGTCCGAGTCCGCGTCGCCGTCGACGGCCAGCCGGTGCACGTGGTCGACACCCGGCACGCGCTCGAGCACGTCGAACAACGCCGAACGGTAGACGGGGCCGCCGACCGGCCACCCGTCGCCGTCCGGGCCACCGTGCACCGAGTCGAGGTATCGGGCCAGCGCCGCGGTCGCGGCCGCCCGCAGGGCGTCGGTGCGCTGCAGCCCGAACGGCTCACGCACGACCCACGCCTCGACGTCGATGGCGCTGTGTCGGGGGACCGAGACGGTCACCCTGCTGGCCGCGGGAGACCTGCGGCGTAACAGCTGGAAAGCCGTCTCGCACAGCTCCTCGTCCGCTTGCGCCCCATCAGGACCGACGACCACCACCTCGCGCGGACCGAGTAGGGTCGCCCGCGCCACTCTGGACGCCGTCGCACCGCCGCCGTCAGGGAGGTCGACGACGAAGCTGTCGGGCAGCTCCGTGGGGTCGACCGGGAAGGAGCCCGCGCCCGTCCCGACACCCACCAGGGTCGTGGTGCGGGCCAGGACGGGCCCCAGAAGCGAGACCGGGGCGCCCCGGGTGCGGCGCACGGCGAGTCCCGCGGTGAGGGCGATCTCGCTCTGCGTCTGGCTCGGCATTGACCCCGGTTCCGGGGACACCCCCTCGACGGTGACCACCTCGGCACCCGCACCGGCCTGTCCCACCACGAGCCGGTCGCCAGCCCTCACCGACTGCGTGGCCACGAACAGCGTCGTCTCGCCGGCCTTCGCCGCCCGCGCGAGCGCGCCCACCACGGCGTCCGGCTTCCGCACCGAGATCGCCGTGCCGCCCGGAAGCGGGACCGTAAGCGGCAGGTCGAGCACCACCACGCCTCCTCGCACGACAGACGCGACGTCACGCCCCGTCACCGCCCGCGCCACGGCGCCGAGCCGCCGCACGGCGCGGGCGAGTGCGGCGTCCCCCGCGCTGCCGAGCCCGTCGACCTCGGGGTCGGCCGTCGGCTCCTCCCCCAGCAGGACGGCGTACGAGGCGGCTGCCCGCCGGTCGTACCGCGAGAGGGTCCAGCCGAGGCCGTCGACCACGTACGCGAACGCCTCCAGCACCGTGATGCCGGGGTCCGAGGCGTTGTGGTCGGTCCACGCCGGGGTGTGCACCGGGATGCGCGCCACCGCGTCGGCCACGAGGTCGGCGTAGCGCACGTCGTCCAGGGGTGGCGGTGTCAGTGCGCTCATCCTGCGCCCCGCGCTCTGCTCGCTCATCCTCGCCACTCCCTCATCCCTGCGCCACCACCCGGACGACGTGGTCGCCGGAGCGCACCAGGCTGGTGCGGTCCAGGTGCACCACGTCGTCGACCTCTTCGGCGGCCACCACCCACGCCTGCTGGGGCTCGTGTCCCCCGTCGGAGGAGGCCGCCGCGTCGTCCGACACCCAGACGGCGTCACCGGCCTGCCACCCGCTCGTCACGAGCCGTGCCGTCCTCGCTCCCAGGTCTGGGCCGACCACCGACTTGACCCGAGTGCGGCCCGGGTGTCCCAGGACGCCGACCGCGCAGCCCGGCACCAGCTGGTCGAGCACCTCCCCGACGACCTGGACGGCGTGCCCTCCCCCGGCCAGCGGCGCCACGTCGGTGACCAGCAGCGGCTCGGGGTGCACCAGCGCGAGCTGCTCACCGGGAGCCGGCGCCGCGCCCTCGAGCCGGCCGCGGGCCACGACGTCGTCCCCGCCGGCGACGGCGGGACGGTTGAGCGTGAGCACCGTGCGGGTGTCGGCCCCTACGCCGGCCACCAGGGTGCTGCCGCTCGGGAAAACGCCGGCGCCGTGACCGCTCACCCAGCGCAGGTCGACCTCCGCCTCGTCCTCCGCTAGGACCCGGTGGGCCCCTGCCACGACGTCCTCGATGACCTGGAGCAGGTCGTTCTCGGTCGGCCCGCGCAGCACGAGTGAGCCCGCTGGGGCGCCGGGGAGCACCGACTCGTCCAGGGTCCACGCGAGACGACCGTCGGCGCTGCGGGCGAGAGCGCCCGTCCGGGCACCGAACTCGAGCACGAGCGGTGCCGCGAGGGTCAGTCGCGCGGTGGCGGCACCCGTGAGCAACCGCAGCGACTGGACACTCGCCACACCGGTCATGGCCATGAGCACCTGCGCCACCTCGGACTCGAACACGTCGCGACCCAGGGGCCAGCCGCCTCCCGCGGGGCCGCCGTCCACTGCATCGAGGAACCGGGCCAGGCCTGCGACGCACGCCGCCTTGACCTGCTCGGCGTCCTCGGGGTGACGCGGGACGACGTCGGCCACCACGTCTACGCGCCGGTACGCCGGCCCCGTGACCCGGATCGAGCCGACGTCGCCGACCGCGACCGGAGAGCGAGCGACCAGCTCCTGCTCCAGAAATGCGCACAGCTCCGGCCCTGGCGCCGGCGCGGACGCCGACCGAGGCGCATGCGGCACCACGACGAGCACCACCGACCCGCGCGGGACGTCGGTCGGCACGATGCAGCGGGCGAGCGACCCGCCGGTCACCTCGTCGGCGATCGCGCACAGGTCGGCGCTGGTGACGGCCCGACCCCGGTGCCGCAGCGCGGCGGGTCCGAGACGGCGTCGTAAGGCGGTCGAGCCCGACGCGGCCCCGCCCGTCGTGGGCTGCACGCCCCACACCCGGGCGATGCCGGGCACGGCATCCCGTAGGCGGCCGAGCGCCGATGCGGGTAGGTTGCCGTCGGCTCCCCCGCCGTGCCGGTAGACGGCCGCGACGGCGGACCCGCGCGGCGGAATCATGCCGCGCTGCCCGTCGCCGAACGTGATGGCACCGGTCGTGCGGTCGAGCAGGTAGTGGCGGTCCGTGGGGCCGGACGTCGTGAGGCTCTCCACGCGCGTCCACGGGATCCAGGTGCGGCTGCCGTCATGCCCCTCCGCAGGTGCGGACGAGCCCTGCTCGGCGAGGAGCACCTGCTCGCCGGCGAGCACCGGTGTGGTCGAGAGCGTGTGCACCGCCGACGCACGTCCGTCGGCCTGGCCCAGCGGCTCCCACGCCACGCTCGCGCCCGCCACCACTGCGACGACGTTCGGGGTCACCCCGCGCAGCCGGGCGCAATCGCGCGCAACGACAGGCTCGTCCGCGACGGCCCGGACCCAGCGCAGCGGCGGACGGCCCGGCAGTTCGAGCGGGGCGAGCGTCGGCGGCGCCAGGAAGGACACGATGCCCGACCTGCTCAACCCGTGGGTGCCGTCGACGACGGTCAGCGCCCGCCACGTCACGCCGTCCGTGTACTCCCAGTGCAACGAGGTCCCTGCCGACCGTCCGGCCCCGCGCGGCAGGGCAGGCGCGTGGTCGAGGTCGAGGTGGAGGGTCACCTGGTTGGTCCCGGGGTCCCCGTCCAGCCCGATCATCAGGCACGGTGCCGGCGCGCCGTCCGGACCGTCGAGATCGGCGAGGGAGGCGGCGAGCGTGGTCCCGAGCGCAGGCTCCCGGCGCTCGCCGGTGACGCGGGCGACGGCAGGTGCCTGGTCCTCGGCGTGGGCGGCAAGGGTGAGCGAGGTGACCCGGGGGGCGTCGAGGTTGCCCGTGCCGGTGGCCAGTTTCAGCCCGGCGCCGAGGTTGGCGTTGTCGACCGGGACGTAGCGCGCCGGGGCACCATAGCCACCGGCGGTGACCCGCACTCGCACCCAGCAGCCGGCCACGCCCGCGTACCGGGCCTCCGGCACCCCGGGGCTGCTGAACGCCACCGAGCCCTGCTTGGTGAACGCCGAGGTCCCGTCACTCACTCCGGGCAGCGCGTGCCACGCCGACCCGTCGAACCACTCCCACGCGAGGGTCACCGCTGTGGTCGTGCCCGGGTCGAGACCGACGGCCAGGGTGAGCACCGCACCGGGCGTCGCCAGCACCGGGTCGGCCAGGGCGAGCTCGCTGCCCGGGGCGGGCACCGCCCCGAAGGGCTCGAACGCGAGTGTCGGGTCGACCGGGCTGCCGGACACGGCGACCGCGCGCGGCGGCCGAGGGGGGACGTCGACCGAGACCACCAGGGCGGTGAGGATGAGTCCCCGTCCGCCGGGCCGCTGCGCTAGTGGTCCCGGCAGGTCGAGCCGCAGCGCCTCGGTCGGCCCGCTCGGCCAGGTAGACGACACGGTCGCCGTGGCCGCTCCCTGGCTGGGGACGGCGAGCGTCGTCGTCTGCGGTCCCGGCGCGACAGCACTGCTCACCGTCGTCCCCTCGACGGCGTCGCGCACCGCAGCGGGTGTGGGGGCCGGTGCTCCGGGCAGTCCGGTCAGGTCCAGCCGCACGCTGACCTGAGCGGTCGTGTCGGCGGCCCGCAGGCACGACGTGAGCACCTCGAGAGCGTGCGCCACGGGCACCCGTCCGGCGAGCACACGCTCAGGACTGCCGTCCCCTAGCACCGAGCAGCGGTCGGCGTCCGGATCCGCCACCTCGACCGCGGCCACGGCGAGCGGCAGGACGCTCACTGCCTGCTCGGTCTCGAAGGCCACGGGCGGACGGCCGGCGACCGGCAGCGACTCCAGGGCCGCGCGGGCCGGTACGACGGTCGCGCCGGCGCCCGCGGAGAGCGCGAGCGCGACCACCCCGCGAGCGGGGCTGGGAGGCAGAGGTCCTTGCCCGGTGGCGTCCAGGAACCCGGTGAACGCATGGTCCGGCACCCGGTTCACCCGGGTCACGAGTTCGCCCACCATGCCGGCCAGGGCGAGCTGGAGCGCGGACCCGACGTCGCCGTCCGGCGGTGGTCGCCACTGCGGCACGGTCTCCCGGGCGCGCGCAGCGAGCCGGGCGACCAGGTGCTCGACGCTGCGCGGGTCGACGAGAGGTGGTTCAGGCGTCGGCATGCCCACCCCGCTCCAGCGAGAACGGGTAGACGAGGTTGAACACCGTGTCGGTGCGCCGCACGCGGTACTCGACCGAGATCACGAGCACACCGGGTCGGCCCTCCTGCGCTGAGGCGGCGACTGCGAGCACGTCGATCCGCGGCTCGCAGCGGCGCAGCCCTTCGCGCACGAGGTGCTCGGCCATCGCGGTGGTGGTCGCGTCCACCGGAGCGAACACCACCTGACGCAGCCCGCACCCGAAGTCGGGGCGCATCACGCGCTCCCCCGGGTCGGTCGCGAGCACCAGGTACACCGACTGGGCGACGTGCTCCTCGTAGGCCGTAGCCGCGAGTGCACCGTCGGGCGTGAGCGCGAACGGGAACTGCGCCCCGGCGCCGAGGAACGTCCGCACCCCGGCATCCGCCTGCACCATCGTCGCCCCTCCCCTCAGTTGATCCGGACCATCGCGCCGCGCACGGTGAGGTCACCGCTCGCGGTCACCTCACCGCTGCCGTCGCTGCTCACCGACGCCTTCGCCGAGGCCCGCACCTCGACGGTCGAGCCCCGCACCGTGACGGTCCCGTCGGGCACGTCGAGCACCAGCCGGGTGCGCGCGTGAAGGGTCACCGTGCCCTCCTCGGTGTCAATCGAGAGACCGTTGCCGTCCGCGTCGAGGAGGCTGATGCTGCGCGCGCCGTCGGAGTCGACGGCCTCCAGCCGGTGACCGGCCGCGGTCTGCAGGACGGCGTGCTCGCGCACGTCGCCCTCGGTGGTCGGCGGTGGATCCTGCTGGCTCCACAGCGAGCCCACGACGTACGGACGGGAGACGTCGCCCTGCTCGAACGCGACCAGCACCTCGTCGCCGTCACGCGGCACCTGGAGCAGACCGCGCGAGGGGCCGGCCCCCGGCGCGGCCAGCCGCGCCCACAGCGTCACGTCGTCCCCAAGCAGCGGCAGCCTCACCTGCACCCTGCCCAGCCCCTCCGGGTCCTGATCGGACGTCGTGAGCGCCGGCACCACGCCGGGCACGATCCGGGGCGGCCCGGGCGGGTTCTCGGCCGTCGACCCGGAACCGCGGCTGCCTGCCCCGGTCGCCGGGACCTGCTCGGCCGAGAACGACGTCGTGAACCCCGCGGCGGAGAAGTGGTGGGTCAACGCGGTGACGACGTAGGAGCCGGCGAAGTCGCCGACCCCGGCGACCTGCAGCCGCCTACCCACGGTGAGGTCCGCACGACCCGGAAGGACTCCCTCCGCGGTCAGCCCGGCGCGCGTGCGCTCCTCCATGAGGGCGTTCGCCAAGGCGGTCGCCTCCGCGGAGCTCGCGACGTCGACGTCGTCCAGGACGAGGACCTCGCCGGTCCCGGCGCCCGACGAGCGGCCGACGACGACGGTCTTGGCGTGGGGGTCCCAGCCACGCACCTCGACCGCGCCCACTGCGCCGACCTGGCTGCGCCGGGCGCTGAACGAGGTGAGGTTGCGCCCCCACGTGAGCCGCAGCGCCGGTGTCGTCTCGTCGCCACCACGGCCGAAGGTCACCGAGCCGGAGCCGTCGACCCCGACCTCGAAGCCGTTCGCCGCGGCCAGCAGTTGGAGGAAGCGGTAGTCGGTGACGCCCGCCTGCACCCGCGCCCGCGTGCGCTCCCCGGTCTGCTCGGCCCGCACGCTCAGCCCGGCCCGCTGGCCCACCGACCTGACTACCTCGGCGTCGCTCATGGCCGACGCCGGCCCACCGGAGCCGTAGGTCGAGCGGCTGCTCGACCGGGTGAGCACGTGCAGCGCGTCGTAGCCCTCGACCCGCAGCGACGGCGCCGCGTCGTCGGCGAAGTCCACCGAGACCGAGCGCACCTCGCCGACCACGACGGGCGTCGGGTCTCCTCCGTAGCCGAGGCTCACCTGCACGCGCGTGCCCGGCGCCAGCTGCGGAGCGACGGCTCCGTCCGCATCGGCGAAGGTGAGCGCGAAGCCCGAGGGCACGCCGCGCGAGCAGGTGACGGTCACCCCCGTGCAGGCCGACAGCACCCGCGCACCAGCACGCAAGCCGTCCAGCGTCAGGGCGAGGGTGGGCACCTGGACGGCCATCCGCACGTCGGAGTCGAGCGCCGTCGGCACGAGCGCGTCCGTCGTCATCGGACACCGCCCTGCAGGACGGGCACGGTGAGCACGGTGCCGGGCTCGCAGCGGAACGGGTTGTCGACCCCGGAGGCGTGTGCGATCTCGCGCCACCTGCCCGGGTCGCCGTACTCCTCGGCGGCGACGCCGCTGAGGGTCTCGCCGGCCCGGAGCACGCGCACCTTCGTCTTGTCGACCGACTCCAGCGCGACCTCGGCCAGGACCTCCTCCACCAGGTCGTCGCCGCGCAGGACGACGGACAGCTCTGCCCGCAGCGGGCTGCCCGTGGGCGCGAAGAGCGTGTACCGCTGGGTTACCTGCTGCAGCACGCAAGGGAACGCGAGCGAGCCCCACAGGAAGAGCAGCCGGGGCGGGGCGTGGGTCTGCGGCTCCAGGTGCGTCAGCGCCAGCACCGGCTCGGTGAAGGTGCGCACGTCGACGCCGGAGTCGGTGGTGTCGAAGAACAGCGTGGTGCTCAGCGTCTGCGAGCCGCCCCGGAGGAACTGCACGGGTGAGCTGCCCAGGCCGGGCACGCCGACCTCGGCGTACTCGTTGGTGCGCACCAGCTCGTACTCGGGCGGGTTGAACATGACCGGCACGCCCAGTGGCGGGCGGCGGTCCCGGTTCACCAGGAGTGCCTTGCTCAGGGCCGCCACGGCGCCTCCCCCCGACGCTCGCGCTCGGCCGCCGCGGCGCGGCGCAGGTTGCGCTCGACGTCCCGGGTCAGCCGCTCCACCGCGGACGGCGTGAGGTCGCGAGGCCCGACCTGTCGCGCTGCCGCCTCTCCTCCACGGACGGGCGCGACCTGCTCGTCGGCGGTGGCCGCGGACGGCCCGGCCGCGCCCGGGGACGATGGGGCATCCGCCGGGGTCGCGGCGACCGACCCGGGTCCGGCCGCCCGGTCGCTGGCCCCGCCGTGCTCGGTGGGCGCGCCTGGGCGGGCGGGGGCGGGGGTGGGCTGGGGGGGCGCCGGCCACGCCGTCCACAACGGTGGCGTTGGCTGCGTGCTCCAGGTCGCAGGCCGAGAGGGCTGGCTCGACCGGCCTCGACCGGCCGAGGGGGTGCCCGGCGCGGGCACCAAGCGCTGGGAGGGCGACGGCGACTCCGGCCCGGGCAGGCTGTGGGTGCGGCCGCTCCGGGACGGATGCACGTCGAGGCCCGGCAGCTCCACCACCCGGTCCAGGTCTTCCCAGACGGGGCGGTGCGTCGGGGGCAGTGCGTCGGGTTCCGGACCTCTGGGACGTTGATCCGTGTCGTGCTGGTGCGTCACCGCGACCTGTGCACTCGGCGGCCGGTCATGGTGCACAGGCGCGGGTGGCGCCGGCACTGTCGCTCGGGTCGGCTCCCTGCCCCGCCCCGGCTCCCTGCCCTGCCCCGGCTCTTCCGAGCGGGTCGGCTTGGTCTGCTGGGTCGCAGCTGGCGCGCCACCAGCAGCGTCGAGGGCTGGCCCGTCCTCCCATCGGCGGCTCGGTGCGCTCGGTTCGGACCCGCTCGGGGTGCTGCACGGCTCGGATGCCCGCCGCCCCACCAGCACGGGCCGGGCGCCGCCGAGCCCCGCGCCTGGACGCCGCGACGTCACGACGTCCGGGAAGCCGCTGCCCTGTGCCGGCAGGTCGAAGGGGTCCGGAGGGAGCGAGACCTGGCGCCGCGGCCACCCTTCGCCGCGAGCGGCACCAGCCGCGGAGGCGCGCGCCGTCGCGACGTCGTGCAGCCGCCTGCCCCACCCCACCCGTCGTGCGGTGGCGGGAGCCACCTCCCTGCGGCCGATCACGGCGCGGCCCCGGTCACCGGACGGGCCCGGTCGGCCCACCAGCGGCGCTCCCGGTGCTCGAGGCCGAGCAGGTCCGCGTGCGACCAGCCCAGCCCCACTCCGATGACGGCCAGCTCGTCGGCGAGCCGGTCGGCGGGGTAGAACCGGATTTTCCCGGCGGCTCCCCGCCCGCGCGGAACCGGTGCTCGCACCGCGGGCACACAGTCGTGCCGTCGTCCGCAGGTCCGGCGGCCCCGTTCACGGAGTCGTACAGGTCCTGCAGGAACGTCAGGTCCGCGGCGAAGAGGCCCTCGACCACCTTCGGAGTGACGGCCTCGACTTCTCCTAGCGCGACGACCACGCGGGAGAGCACGATCACCGAGAGGTACGCCGGGTTGGCCTGCACCCGCGGGTCCCGCAGGGGGAGGATCTCGTCGGCCGCGGTGGCCAGGCGCATGCGCCCTTCGCGGTGGAGCACCCCCGGCTGCGCGGGGTCCTCGTAGCCGACGGGCAGCGTGAACTCGACGACAGTGGCCACCGCCGAGACGGGCGTGGGGGTGGCGGGGGAGGTCGTCACGCCGGCTCCAGCCGCTCGCACGTGACGGTCATCGTCGAGATGCTCACCTCGTTGCCGCGGGCGGAGAAGTCGGGGTAGTCGAGCGCGCTGGGCCACGCGGCGAAGAAGTTCCACCGCTCCGCCTCGCGACTGGCGTCGTCGAGCAGCACGATCGAGCCGTTCTTCCGCTCGATCGCGTTGTTCACCACGGACATGTGCCAGTCGACGAGCGCTCGCGCCCACGGGGTGTCGGCCACGCCCCACCGCAACGTGATGTCGGGGTATGTCACCCGGCCGGGCCGCTTGCGCACGGTCGCGGGGTCACCGCCCTCGCGGTACTCCACGACGTCCACCCGCGAGCCGAAGCCGGTGCACTCCGAGAACGACGCCATCGCGATGCCGTCGATCTCGACCAAGAACCTGAAGTTGACGTAAGGGTCTGTTCGCGCCATCTCTCTCACTCCCCACTCGTCTGCTGGACGCGGAACACGATGAACTCGGCGGGACGGACGATTGCGACGCCGACCTCCACGACCACCCGGCCGAGGTCACGGCTGGCCGGCGGGTTCGTGGCCTCGTCGCAGCGCACGTAGAACGCCTGCTCCGCGGTCTCGCCGAGCAGCGCGCCGTCCTGCCACTGACCGCGTAGGAAGTCGGTGACGTTGCGGGTCAACGCCTTCCACAGCGACGTACCGTTGGGCTCGAACACCGCCCACTGCGTACCGGCCGTGATGGTGTCGCGCAGGAAGCAGAGGTAGCGCTGCGTGCTGACGTAGCGCGTGGACACGTCGTTCGACAACGTCCGCGCTCCCCACACGGTGACCGCGCCGCCGATGGGCCGCAGCAGGTTGATCCCCACTGGTCCGAGCACCGCCTGGTCCTGCTTGCTGTAGCGCACGGTCAGGTCGACGGCGCCGAGCACGGGCTCGTTCGCCGGTGCTTTGTGCACCCCGCGGCGGGCGTCGCTGCGGGCGAAAACCCCGGCGACGTGACCGGACGGCGGCACCGTGTGCAGCGCCCCGGAGGGGTCCGGCCCCGCCGTGCGGAGCCACGGGTAGTACAGCGCCGCGTAGCTGCCGGCACTGCTCTGCCCGTTGAGGTTGATCTCCTCCGGCTTCACCGAGTCGACCTTCGTCGGCTGGACTCCGTCGAGCACCGCCACCCGGTCCTGCATTAACGCGCAGTGGGCCACGATTGCGCCGTGCTGGGTCTTGTTGGTTGCGCCCGGCACCGCGACGATCGAGATGTCGTCGTAGGACTGCCAGCCGGCCATGATCTCGTTGAGGTTCGACAGGTCGCCGTCGGCGGCGACCCGGCGCACGTAGCAACGCCCGCCGCCGTTGAGGAAGTAGCCGAACACCGCCTGCGCGAGCACGGCGTTGCCGTCGCCGTAGACGCCGAAGTGCGCCGGGAAGTCCTCCCACCGGGTGAGCAGGACGATCTCGCCGACCTTCGCCACCGTGGGCTTGGAACCGTCCGGCAGCTCGGGCATCACGACGTTGTCGGGGACCACCCCGGCGAACGCCGCCACGCTGGTGCTCGCCCCCTCGAGCGGTCTCGTCGACGGGGGCACGTCCTCCACGTACACCCCGGGCGCCTGGTAGGTCGTCGCCATCTGTTCCCTCCTCGCTCCGGAGCGGTCTCCGGGGTCAGTCCGTCGGTCTCGTGTGGTGCTGGTCAGGTCTGTCGGGTCAGCTCGATGTCCGGCGCGTCGTCGGCGCCCGGGGGCACGTGCACGGTCCGCCGGGCGTCGGCGTGCCCGGCCGCGCTGACGAGCAGCCGCTGCGCGCCCTCGCGCAGCGACAGCCGGAACACGCCGTCCTCGTCGGTGAGCACCCGGCGGCCCGTGGCCTCCACCAGCACGCTCGCGCCGGGTACCGGCCCCTCGTCGTCGAGCACGCGTCCGCCCACCACGTGCGCCGGGGGGTCGAGCCGAGCCCCGTCGGGCTCGCCCAGGTCGATGGCGACGTCGGTCACGGCCGGCCCGACGACGACACCCGGCGCCGCGGCGAGCGCGATGCGCACGGAGAGCCAGGCCGACGGACGGGGCTGGGCGCCGAGGGCCGTCCAGAGCTCGCCCAACTCCCGGTTCGGCAGCGTCGCGGCGATGCCGAAGCGCACGGGCGAGGGCTGGCTGTCCGCCACCCCGCCGAACAGGGACGGCTCGAGCATCGGGTTGGCGGCGACCCAGGCGAGCGCGGCGCCGAGCAACCGGTGCTCGGCGGCGACCCGCTGCGCGGCGCCGTCGCCGCTCGGGCACCAGGCGGTGAGCAGGTAGCGGCAGTCGACGCGCAGGGGCGCCCGCTGCTCGGTGACGCCGTCAGGGCCGACGGTTCGCACGGGGACCGGGTCGCGCGCCTCGACGTCCTCCCGCACCTCGGCCAGGAACAGGTTGATCGTGGGCTCGGTGGGCCGGTACGCGCGCTCCGGCGTCTCGAACGAGACGTCGGCCTCACGGACGGCGTCGGGCGCAGCGACGTCGTCGAGCAGCCGCGCGAGGGCGAGGTCGAGGACGTCGATCACGACTCGTCCTCCCGCAGCAGGCGGCCGGCCTTGGTCAGCTCGCGCCGCACCGCCGTCTCGAGGTGGGTGGCGGTGACCACCCCGCCGTCCGCGGCGGCGAGGAAGGCGGCGGTGAGCGCGGCGTCCCGGATGCCCGCACCGCTGAGCCGGTGCTCGGCGAGCGAGGCCAGGTCCACCCCCGGGTCCAGCGGCGCCGTGCCGGGCCAGGTGCGGGCCCAGATCTCGGCCCGCGCGGCGAGGTTCGGGAAGGGGAACCGCACGTGGAACGCGAGGCGTCGCACGAAGGCAGCGTCGACGTTGTCCACCAGGTTGGTCGTGAGCAGGGCGAGCCCGTCGTACTCCTCGACCCGGTTGAGCAGGTGCGACACCTCGTGGTTGGCGTAGCGGTCGTGGGAGTCGCGCACCTCGGTCCGCCGGCCGAAAAGTGCGTCGGCCTCGTCGAAGAGGAGGACCGCGTCGCTCTCGGCGGCAGCAGCGAACACCCGGTCCAGGTTCTTCTCGGTCTCGCCGATGTACTTGTCGAGCACCTGGCCCAGGTCGACCCGGTGCACCGGCCGGTCGAGGTCGGCGGCGACCACCCGCGCGGCGAGGGTCTTGCCCGTCCCGGGCGGGCCGCTGAACAGCGCGACCGTCCCGCGCCCCAGCGCGCCGCGGCCGAAGCCCCACTCTTCGAGGACGAGCAGCTTGTGGCGCACCCGCAGGCAAAGCTCGTGCAGCAGGTCCTCCGCCGCTCGCGGCACCACGAGGTCGTGCCACCTCACGTCCGACTCGAGCGGCTGACCGAGCAGGCCACCGGCCTCCTGCCGGTGCGGCTCGGGCTCCGCGGCCGCCACCAGGGGCCGTTCCCCGAGCAGCACTCCCAGCAGGTCGGGGGCCGGCACGAGCAGGTGCGCGGAGAGCGGTGCGGCGGCTGTGGGTGCGACCAGCTGCACGAGCCCGCCGGTCACCAGCGGTCCATTGACCACCTGGTGCACCGACCGTGCGGTCTCGGTGGCGCCCCCTGTGCGTGGACGCAGCAGGTCGAGGGCCTCGCCCAGGCACGCCCGGCCGAGTGACGGGTCGTCCTGAAGGTAGCCGAGCAGGCGTGCGGCCTCGCGGTCCACCTCGGGCGCGAGCGCGACGACGAGAAGGTCGAGCTCGAGATCGTCGAGCACGCAGAGGTCGCGGAGAACGGCCAGGGGGTCGCCGGGGTCGAGGTCCCCCACCAGCGGCTCCGGCGCCGAGGGCGCGGCCTCTCCTGCGCGGCCGGGCGCGGCGAGCGAGAACAGCCGGGACGCGTCGCCGCGGGCGGCGAGGCGCCGGCCCAGCCCGGCCACGAGGCGCTCGACCGCCGGCCCGAATGCCACGGGGCGCAGGACCTCGGCGCCGTCGCCGGTGTGGGTGCCGTCGCCGAGGTGCGTGCCGGTGGCCGTAGTCATCCGACCACGACCGTCGTGGCGCCGGAGACCACCGTGGCGGGCGTGGGCACCTCGCTGCACGTGGTGACGGTGTCCCCGACCCGCGCTGCCGGCTTGCCCTTCACCAACACGGTCGCGCTGCCCAGCGCCACGGTACCCTGGCCGGACGGCGGCACCACGAACGCCGTCCCGGGCGGTGCCGGCAGGTGCGGCGTGTCGAGCGCCGTCGGGGAACCGACGGTGGCGAACGCCGCACCCTCGACGAGGACGGTCGACGCACCGCTCGTGACCGAGCCGGCGTAGGGGTGCGGCAGCGGCGCCGGCGGCGCAGCCGGGACCACGACCAGGTGCACGTCGACGCCGGACACCGTGCTGCCGACCCGAGCTGCGCTGGCTCCCATCCCTGACCCCCGTACGACGAGTGCAGGAAGTGAAGCAGAGGGCGCGTCACGTCACCGTCACGAGGTCGTCACCTGCTCAGCACGCGTGCCGGACGCCCCGCGCGCACGGCATCGAGCGGCACCGAAACCGGCACCGATTCGTGACGTTCAGGCGTCAGCGGGGGCGGCCGGAGTCAATGCCGAGTGCGGCGACCCGATCATCGACGCTCCGGGTGGACATGCCCTTGACGTATGCCTCCATCACCAGGGCAGACAACGCCTGGTCGGTGCGCCGTCGCGGCCACGAGCGGCGCCGCGGGCCGCCCTTCGCTGTCGTCCGACGTTGTCCGGCCCGATCCGGCTGTTGGCGGCTGGTTGGAGGGAATCAATAGTTCGTGGTCCCGGCCCGCCTACCTGTGGCTCACCACCACTACTTCGAGCCTTTGAATTCCGTGTTCAGCCCCGCCGCCTGCCCTCCGACGAGTCCCGCACCAGCCGGTGGTCTTCGCCGCTGCCCTCTTCCGGGTAGTCTCCGTCTTGGATGCTGTGGCGAGCAGTCCGGCGGTGATGTCCTTGTACCGCTCGATCAGGCGAGCAGCCCGCTCAGCCGCCGAGGGAGCCTTTCCAGGTTCCGGCCCCGTCTCCGTGATCTGAACGTGTCGTGTGCCTTCTCGACGACCTCGTGGGACCCGACCCTGGGATATCTGGGTTATCGCGATGGGCGGGCGGACGATCGGTCGGCGCTGTATATGCGGGAGGTCGTGGCGAAACTCGTGATTACCGCAACAGGTAGTCGATGTCGACCCGTCCAGGATCACCGTGGTCGTTGCCGGAAGCATGCTGGTGCCCGAGCCAACCAGCGAAGCTGTTGAACTTGCCACTGGACAGCCGGACGCCGTTCTGGAGCCCGTACGAGCCGGACGCCTTGCCTGAGTCATAGGGCTTCCAGAACACGTCGGATGCGTGAGGGACGGGACGATTCTGCTCGATCCAACGCATCAGCCTGCGTACTCCGTTGAGGTACCACACGGGCCAGTCCTCGACGAAGAGGCCCTCCTGCCACTTGCCACGGTTGCGTTCGTCGCAGGTGCCGACACATTCGATCTGGATCACCTTGGCGCGGTTCTCCCTGACCGGCGTACCGTCCGGGTCCTTCAGCGCCGTGGCGCGCGAGCTGAGCGGGAAGTGCTGGTAGACCTCCACGCGCTTGTTCTTGAAGTCGGGCACCACGGTGAAGTGGGGAACCCCGCCGTCGAGGTACGACGCGCGGGCTCCGGCGTAGGACGAGCCCTCGGTGGTGTGCAGCAGGCCCTTCCAACGCGCGCTGGCCGACGTGGACCACGGCGCCGTCGTGGTGCCCGGGATGACGTCGCGCTTGGCGAAGCCGCACCAGTCCTTGGGGCGCGGTCTCACCTGCCCGTCGCCACCACCGTTCGCGGTTCTCCGGTTGGCGCGTGTGACCGTGAAGCCGTGCTGGGCGCCAAGCGCCTCCAGAGAGGCCGGCCCGGGGATACCGTCGGCGTCCTTCCCGCTGTACCCAAGGACGCGCTGCCACTTCCGGTAGGCCTCACGCGTCGCCGTACCGGCGTAGCCGTCGTTGCCAGCGCCGTCCGGCAGCAGGCCCTGGGCCGCCAAGGCGTGTTCGACGGTGCGCACCATCTTCGGGTGCAGGCCGTCGCCGGCGCGGCGGTCGGGATCGCGCTTGAACGCGTCGATCAGCTTGTCGAGGTTCACCTTCGCCGATGTCTGCGCGTCGAGCTGGGGCCGACGGTGGTTGGCGTAGCCGTAAGGGCTCACCCGCTCCTCGTAATGCAGATGCGGGCCGAAGACCCGACCCGTAGCCCCTGAGACCCCGACCTGCTCGCCCGCCCCGACCTTCTGCCCGAGGCGAACTCTCGCAGAGGACAAGTGCGCGTACAGGTGCCGCACCCCGCGGGACTCCACGATGACGTGGATACCGTACGCAGCACCCCAGCCGCCGGTGCCGGCGTGGACGACCCGACCCGCCGCAGTGGAGTTCACCCTCACAGGGGTCCGAGCCCGGTAGTCCCGGCCCGTGTGGTAGCCAGCTGCCCAACTGCCCTTAGTACCGAACTCACACGTCACAACAGCGCCTGGAATGGGTGCGACCATGTCCGATCCTTCCTCGCCTCGGGAAGCTCTCCGGGTGCCACCTCTGACGCCCTGGATGCGTCCACTCCGGCAGCTGACGTGCACAGGGAGATCCGTTTCAAGGGTCGCGAAAGCCACAAACTGTGTACATGACGCGATAGGGGCATAACGCCATGCCCCGTGTGGGCCATCTTCATGGTCTACGAGCGGAGCCTGGCGTCCCGGGCAAAAGCTTGCGATGACCCCGGGACTGTGTGGAGCAGCGTCTCGAGGGTCCTCAATGGGCGTGACCGGTTGCGCCGTACTGCGGGGGCCGACTGGACGCAGTATGTGATCCGCACCCCGGAGGGCGAGTCCGAGCCCATGCGCAAGCGTCGCGCGGTGCTCTGCCCTGGTGCACGCCCTGCACCAGGCAGGGGGTGAGTTGCGCGGCCTGTCACTTTGGAGCACGACAGAGCGGCGAGTTTCCTGCTTGGCTCGTCCAACGCTCTGGAGCTCGCCCGCTCTCAATATTGGTGTCGCTATCCCATACGCGTGGAGTTGCGGTCATTCCGCCGCGACACGGCGCCCCATCATGACGGCTTAGGCCCGTGGAGCGTACGCATATGTGCGTCGACGTGGCACTGCTTGTCGGCATCCGCTGACAGACTCAGGGGCATGCCCAACCGGCCGCGCATCGAGCCCTCCGGCGACGTGGTCGCCCGAGTTGCGTCTACCGCCTTGGCGCTGCCCGACGCGTACGAGGAGGACGCCTGGACTGGTGTGAGGTGGCGGGTCCGGGCCAAGACCTTCGCCCACGTCCTGGTTGCTCAGGAGGGTTACACCTCGGCGTACCGCGACCTGACCGGGGTGACCGAACCAACCACGGTGCTGACCTTCCGGTCGTCCGGCGACGAGCTGATGGCTCTGATTCACGCCGGGCCACCGTTCTACCAACCGCCATGGTCGCCCACAGTCGTCGGCATGGTGCTCGACGAGCACACGGAGTGGGACGAGGTGGCCGAGCTGGTCACCGAGAGTTACCGGTTCTGCGCACCAAAGAAGCTGAGCGACCGGCTGGATCGATGACGTCGTGCGATCCGGAGGGTCGGGCACCTCAGGCCGGAGGACTTGCGCCGTGAACGCGGCTCGGAGATCCCTGGACTGGTGGAGCAGCTCGCGTCACCCGAGGATGGCCTTGCCTTCTATCGTCCGCGGGGACAGCCGCCCAGGGCGTCGGCGACAGCGCGCAGCATGGTCTGCCACTCCTCCGCGTAGAACTCGGTGCTGAAGCCGTCGCTCAGGTCGGCGCCGAAGGCGTGCGACATGCGGACCCCAGTGAGGCAGTCGGACGGCAGCACCGTGATCTTCTGGCCTTGGAAACCGCTGGCGGAGAACGCGTCAGGTGCAGCAATGGGGTGCGCCCAGGTCTGGTAGCCGTACCTCCCGCCGGAGACCTTGGTCATCGTCGTCATCGCATCGACCCACTTCCGGGGCAAGACGCGCCTGCCGTCGGAGGTCTTGCCCCCGTTGCGCAGCAGTTCGCCGAAGCGCGCGAAGTCGTAGGGCCGGGCGAACAGTCCGTGCGAGGCGATGACGCCGCCGACGCGGTCCGACGTCATCACCGCGTCGCCGGCCGCGCCCATCGGCCGCCAGAGCTTGCGCTGCAGGATCTTCTCGAACGTCGTGCCGTAGAGCCGCTCGGTCATCCACGCGAGCACCTGCGTGTTGCCGCTGTTGTAGTGGAACTCGGTGCCCGGCTCGTATCCCATCGACGGCAGCGTGGCCAGGAACTCGTTACGGGTCTTGCCGGCCTGCCCGTTCGTGTAGATGTCGAGCGCGAGGTCGCGCCACTCCTCGACCTGCGTGTTCACGGCCAGGACCGGGGTGTCCTCGTCCCAGTGGACGCCGGACTCCATCTGGAGGATGTCCCTGATGCTGACGCCCTCCCACGCGGTGCCGCGCAGGCGGGGCACGTATCGCTCGATGGGGTCGCGAAGCGAGTGGATGAGACCCTCGTGACGGGCGATGCCTACGACGGCTGCGACGAAGGTCTTGGTTGCCGACCACGCCTGGTGACGAGTCTTGGCGGTGAACCCGTCGGCGTAGAACTCTCCGACGACGACACCGTCGTGCACGAGAACCACTTGATCGGTGCGTGTCGTCCGCACGAACTGCTCGATCGTCTTGGTCTGGCCGCCGTAGGTGTAGGTGATGCGCGACAGGTCTCGGTGTGCGACCGGTAGAGGCGAGACGTACCGTCCGTCGTTGACCGGCACGTTCGGCAGGTAGGCCTCCGGCTTGACCGGGTCAACCGGGTACGGCACGTTCAGATGGCCGTTGAGGACCACGTCGTGGAAGTAGGACGACCAGTAGTCGGGGTCCGTCCAGCCCTCGATCCAGCCCTGTGCAGCGTCCTCGGGCGGCGGCGTACCGACGATCGGGCCGTCGTCTGCCAGTGCCGGCAGACCGGTCAGGCAGATCCCGAGGGTCGCAGCAGCAGCGGACAGACGCGCGAGGCGACGGAACATCACAGCCTCCAGAGGTGGCGGTCGATCCAGTCAGAAGAGTCAACCGAGCCAGGTCGACGAAGTTACGCCCGCGCAGGGCGTCGCGGCTTCGAGGCCCCGCCGGTCGAGACCCCCGGCCCGTGGGCTGGCTGCGAGTACGCCGATCCTCTCAGTGCCCAGTGAGGAGCCTTCGGCGCGCAGGCGCACCCGACCACCGAGGCACACCCCTTGACAAGATTTATTGTCAATAGCATGGTGGCGATATGCAGGACGTCGAGGTCATCGAGAACGCGGAGGCAGCCGCCGCCGCGCTGGATCCGGTCCGGGCCCGACTGCTCGGCGAGCTGGCCCGACCGGCCTCCGCCGCCGGGCTCGCCGCCCGAGTCGGCATCGCGCGCCAGAAGGTCAACTACCACCTCAAGGCGCTCGAGGCGCACGGCCTGGTGGAGCTGTCCGGCGAGCGCCGGCACGGGGGCATCACCGAGCGGGTGCTGCAGGCATCGGCGGCGTCCTACGTCGTGTCGCCGGCGGCCCTCAGCGCGTCCGCGGCCAACCCGGACGCCAACGCCGACCACCTGTCGGCAAGCTACCTCGTGGCGCTGGCCGGTCGGCTGGTGCGCGAGGTCGGCGCCCTGGCGCGCCGGGCCGGCGCGTCCGGCAAGCGCCTGCCGACCCTGACCATCGACACGCAGATCGGCTTCCGGTCGGCCGCCGACCGGGCTGCCTTCGCGGATGACCTGACCGCCGCGGTGCTCGACCTGGCCGCTCGCTACCACCACGACGACGGGCGCCCGCACCGGCTCCTCGTCGCCGCCCACCCCCTTCCTGAGGAGAACCCATGAGCACCACCCCGAACGTCCCGTACCGCCTGGAGTTCAGCGTCGAGGTCCCGGGCACCCCGGAGCAGGTCTGGCAAGCCATCGCCACCGCCAAGGGCATGAGCGCCTGGTTCGCGCCGACCGAGATGGAGGAGCGCGAAGGCGGCTCCCTGCACTTCACCATGGGCCCGGAGATGGGCTCGGACGGCCAGGTCACCGCATGGGAGCCGCCGCGCCGCCTCGTCTACGAGGAGGACTGGGCCGCCCTCATGGGCAAGGACCCCGATGCGCTCAGCCCGCTGACGTCGGAGTTCCTCGTCGAGGCACAGTCCGGCGGAACCTGCATCGTGCGCGTCACCAGCAGCGGCTTCGGGACCGGCGCCGCCTGGGAGTCGGAGTTCTGGGACACCATGG
>DASVBF010000009.1:0-4035 GCA_036375975.1 Nocardioidaceae bacterium
GACGATCGGGAAGCCCGGCTCTGCAGGGCTGGGCACCGGCGGCATGCAGACCAAGGTCGAGTCGGCCAGGATCGCCACGGGCGCCGGTATCCCCGTCGTACTCACCTCTGCCGACCAGGCGGGCCCCGCGTTGGCCGGGGAACCGGTGGGCACCATGTTCCACGCCACGGGACGCCGTCGCCCGACGCGCCTGCTGTGGCTTGCCCACGCCACCGAGCCCAAGGGCAGCCTCGTGCTCGACGACGGGGCGGTCCGCGCGTTGGTCGAGCGGCCGGCCTCGCTGCTCCCTGCCGGGATCACCGGTGTGACCGGCACGTTCGCGGCCGGGGACCCGGTGGACCTCGTCGACGAGGAGGGCCACGTGGTGGCTCGTGGTCTGGTCAACTACGACTCCGACGAGCTGCCCGGTCTCGCAGGACGATCCACCCGGGATCTGGCCCGAGAGCTGGGTTCTTCCTACGAACGGGAGGTCGTCCACCGCGACGACTTGATCGTGCTCCGACGCCGGCGATGAGTTTCGGCATTCCCCTGTTGCTCTGTCGGCGGCGGGCCACACTAAGGTGACGTCCGAGGTATCGGGACCTAAGAAGGTGTGGCAAGTGGACCAGCCTGTGCGGCTGTGGCACGTAACGGTGACCGTCGGCGGCGAGCTCATGGAGCCGTTGGTGGTCCGCAACGCACTGCGTCGCCTCAGCGACCAGCGTCCGTTCCTGCACTCGATGAAGTACGACGGGGGCCGTGCCGAGATCCAGTACTGGGAGGAGGCCGAGTCTCTCCTGGACGCCTCGTCGCTCGCGCTCAGGGTCTGGAACGAGTACCGCAGCTCGGCCGGCCTGCCCCGCTGGGAGGTCGTCGGCCTCGAGGTCGTCGAGCGCCAGGTCTTCCAGAGCCGCGGCATGGCCTACTCCGTCGTCGTGGACCTGCGGGATGTCACACCGCTGCCTTTTTGAGCGCAGCGGTCTTTCGAACGCGGCGGGTCCTAGGCTGGTGCCATGAACAGCACCTCCGCAGGCAGCGGCGTGGAGGCCCTCGTCATCGGGGTCGCCGAGCGTGCGCGAGACGCGGCGAACGAGCTGGCCCTCAAGACGCGCGGCCAGAAGGACGCCGCCCTCCACGCGATGGCGGACGCCCTCGTCGCGGCCACCCACGACGTGCTCGCGGCGAACGCAGAGGACGTCTCCGCGGCCGAGGCCGCGGGCACCCCGCCGTCGATCATCGACCGGCTGCGTCTGGACGAGTCGCGCGTGGCGGCGATGGCCGAGGGGCTGCGCGAGGTCGCGGCACTGCCCGATCCGGTCGGCGAGGTGCTGCGCGGGTCCACGCTGGCCAACGGCCTGGAGCTGCGCCAGGTCCGGGTGCCCTTCGGTGTCATCGGGATCATCTACGAGGCCCGTCCGAACGTCACGGCCGATGCGGCCGGCATCTGCCTCAAGGCGGGCAGCGCAGTGCTGCTGCGCGGCTCGTCGAGTGCGCTCCGCTCCAACACAGCGATCGTCTCGGTGCTGAGGCGGACCGCCGTCGAGGCCGGTCTGCCCGAGGACGTCATCGCGCTCGTTCCCGGGGAGGGTCACGAGCCGGCCAAGGCCCTGATGCGAGCCCGGGGGCTCGTGGACGTGCTCATCCCTAGGGGCGGTGCAGGCCTGATCCGCTCCGTCGTGGAGGAGTCGACGGTTCCGGTGATCGAGACCGGCGTGGGCAACTGCCACGTGTACGTCGACGCCGCCGCCGACCTCGACATGGCCCTCCGGATCGTGCTCAACGCGAAGACGCACCGGCCCTCGGTGTGCAACGCCGCGGAGTCCCTGCTCGTGCACCGCGACGTGGCCGAGGAGTTCCTGCCGCTCGTGGTGGCCGCCCTCCAGGACGCCGGCGTGACCGTCCACGGCGACGAGTCCTTCGTGGCGTTCGACGGCGTGCTCCCCGCGACCGAGGATGACTACGGCAGGGAGTACCTCTCCCTGGACATGTCCGCTGCCGTCGTACCCGACCTCGACGCGGCGATCGCCCACATCCGCCGCTACTCCTCGGGGCACAGTGACGCGATCGTCACGGAGTCGCAGCCGGCCGCACGACGGTTCACGGCTGCGGTGGACTCCGCCGCCGTCCTGGTCAACGCCTCCACCCGCTTCACCGACGGGGGCGAGTTCGGGTTCGGTGCGGAGATCGGCATCTCGACCCAGAAGCTGCATGCCAGAGGTCCCATGGGCCTGCCGGAGATGACCTCGACGAAGTACATCGTCACCGGCGATGGCCACACTCGCTGAGGGCCCTCCCGACGTCTACACCGACCCGGCGAAGGAGCGGCTGGGCACCTCCGCCAACGTCATCACGCTGATCCGTACCGTCGCGGCGGTCGCCGTCATCGGCGGCGCCGCTCAGCGCCACAGCCTCACCATGCTGCTCGCCGGACTGGGGATCTACTGGGCGGGGGACATCCTCGACGGCACCGTCGCCCGGGTCTTCGGGTGCGAGACGAGGGTGGGTGCCGTGCTCGACATCCTGAGCGACCGCTTCTGCGCAGGGGCTTTCTACCTGGGGCTGGTCTGGCTGACGCCGGCGCTGGCGTGGCCGATCCTCCTCTACCTCGCCGAGTTCATGGTGGTCGACTGCCTCCTCTCCCTGGCATTCCTCGCCTGGCCGATCCGGAGCCCGAACTACTTCTACGTGGTGGACCGCAGGCTGTGGCTGTGGAACTGGTCGAAGCCGGGCAAGGTGGCCAACTCGGCGATCTTCGCCGTGCTCCTGGTGGTCACCGAGAACGCCGCTCTCGGGCTCGTCGTGGCAAGCGCGCTCCTGCTGCTCAAGTCGCTCTCGCTGGTGCGCCTGATGCGACTGGGGCTGCCGGTCCCGGCGCGGTAGGTGTGGGTCCGCCCCCTCAGGCGTGACGGTAAGGTATGCCCATGCTGCTTACGTCCTTGGTCACGGCTGCCGCAGAGGCGCCCCACGCTCAAGAGATCCCCCCGATCGCCGTGGGCGGCGGAATCCTCGTCGTCCTGCTGATCCTGATGGCCGGGCTGCTCATGTTCGGCAAGGGTCGCGAGCACTCCTGAGCAGGACTCACAACACGATGACGGCAGCCCGTGACTGAGCTCGCACCGCGATCGGTGGACGGGCGTCGCCGCATCGGAGTGATGGGTGGCACCTTCGACCCGATCCACCACGGCCACCTGGTCGCGGCGAGCGAGGTCCGGGCATGGTTCGACCTGGACGAGGTCGTCTTCGTCCCGACCGGCGAGCCGTGGCAGAAGTCGAGCCGAGAGGTGAGTGCCGCCGAGGACCGCTACCTCATGACGGTCATCGCGACCGCCTCGAACCCCCGCTTCTGGGTCTCCCGGGTCGACATCGACCGTGGCGGCCCGACGTACACCCTCGACACGCTGGCGGACCTCAAGGCCGCCCTGCCCGACGCGGAGCTGTACTTCATCACCGGCGCGGACGCGCTGGGGGAGATCTTCACCTGGCGCGACGCCACCAAGCTCTTCGACCTGGCTCACTTCGTCGGATGCACCCGTCCCGGATACGAGATGGACGAGTCCACGCTCGAAGGCATCCCTGAGGAGAAGGTGACCATCGTCGAGATCCCCGCTCTCGCGATCTCCTCGACCGACTGCCGCAAGCGCACCGCTGCCGGTGAGCCGGTGTGGTACCTCGTCCCCGACGGTGTCGTGCAGTACATCCACAAGCACGCGCTCTACCGGTCAGACCGACCCCGACCCAGGCAAGGACTCACGTGACCGCGACCGAACACGCCCTGGACCTCGTCAGCACCGCCGCCGAGGCGGCCTCCGACAAGCTGGCCGAGAACATCATCGCCTTCGACGTCTCCGAGCAGCTCGTCATCACCGACGCGTTCGTGCTCTGCTCGGCGGCGAACGACCGCCAGGTGAAGGCGATCGTCGACGAGATCGAGGACCGGCTGCGTGAGATGGGCGCCAAGCCGGTACGCCGCGAGGGGGAGCGGGACGGCCGGTGGGTCCTCATCGACTACGGCGACGTGGTGGTTCACGTGCAGCACGAGGAGGAGCGTTCCTTCTA
>DASVBF010000112.1:0-2143 GCA_036375975.1 Nocardioidaceae bacterium
GTGCCGGGCACGACCGATGTGGTCACGCTCCACAAGAACAGCCAGCCGACGACGGTCGGGGGTCTTCCCGAGGTGAGCACGTTCTCCGACAGCGACACCTACTGGTTCGCGAGCAAGCCGGACGCCGGGCTGAAGCTCCAGCCCACCGGCACCAGCATCACGATCACCGGCGAGAGCGGGAACGTCATGGACGTGACCGTCTCCCACCAGTAGTCGACGCTCCAACGAGATCGGCCCCGCTCGGCATCGCCGGACGGGGCCGATCTCCGTGTCGAGGCGTCGGACGACGTGGCCGCGCGCCCACGACCGTCCTACGGCGCGAGCTGCTGGCGCCTCATCAGCCGCACGCCGTCCTTGTGCACGACGTAGGGCACGTCACCGCTCTCGAGCATCTGCTTCACGCGCTCGGGCGGGACACCGAGGATCGTGGATGCCTGCTTGAGGGTGACCCAGTACGAGTCCGGGTCGTCGACGTGGCGCCTCCACCGGTAGTGGCGCAGGGCGAGTTCCTCGACGCTCTCCCGGGTCGCGGGTCCGCCGTCGAGAAGCGCTGTCGCCTCCTCGCTCGAGCAGCCGAGGATGCGGGCCGCCTCCGCGAGATCGAACTCTCCCGAGGACGCCGCCGCCTCGACGCCCTCGTCGCCGGGCACGCTCTCGGGAGTCGGGGACTCAGCCGCCGGCGGCGGCACGGACGGAGCGCCCGCCACCTCCTGCCAGGCTGAGGCGCCCTCCCCGCGCGAGGCCGACGCCGCCTGAGGTCGCATCTCCTCGAAGCGACGCGGCCGTGGTCTCCTGAGGCGCTGCCACAGCAGCGCCGCCGTAGCACCCACCAGCACCAGCCACCAGAGACGCTTCTTCGTCCGAGCCACTCGTCTCTCTCTCCTGTGTAACTGCGCGTTCACGACCCGAGAGAGTACGGCGTTGTGGCCCACCGGCGTAAGGGCTGACCGTCCCCTGAGTCTGTCGGCAAGGGTCCCGGATGGGGCCGTGGGACTTCGCCCTTGGCCGGCTGATCCTCCTCGCGCAGCGTGGAACAGCGGGGCCCACCAGGTTCGGGAGGTGGTCATGAGCTACTCAGGACTGCACCGCAAAGTCTCCGCACAGCCGCAGGAGCCGGTGCCGCACTCGTGTTGACCGCGGTCTCCCTGCTGTCGTCATGCGCAGCCGTTCCCACCGCGTCGAGTGCGCGCGATCCGGCAGTGGTGAAGGCGCAGAGACCCCAGCCGTCTCCGACGTCCACGCCGACCTCTGCCGTCTGCACCAACCCGGTTTTCGCGACGTCACGGGTGAACGCCACCTGGAACGACGCCGGGTACATCGTCCGCAACAACATATGGAACGCGAAACGCTACAAGGTCTCGCAGAGCTTGTACGCGTGCGCCTTCGACAACTGGTTCGTCGTTGCAACGGCGGACAAGAGATCAGGCGACGGTGCCGTCAAGACCTATCCGTGAGGTGATGATCTGGACCGAGAACCACGGGCAGGTGCCGTTCGGGCAGTCGTCGCCGAGGGGCTGGAGTTCCGTGGTCATGTCTGGGACCTCTATGCGAGCCGCGACAACAGCTACCTGGCCTTCGTCCCCACGATGCTCCTGCCGGAGGGCACTCTGGATCTCAAGCAGATGCTCTCCTACTTCGACGACGCCGGGTGCCCCCCGGAGCCCACTGCTTCCGGAGGAGCGATCTTTGGAGGCGAGGCCGCCGTCACCTCGTGGTCGTGGCTCGTTTCTCGCGCCTGCGCATCGCCCTGGCGAGCGGGGTCTCCAGCTCCTCGATGGCCCGAAGGATCGGGTCGGGGTCGGCTGTGAGCTCCGGCCGGTGCCGCAGTGCGTAGATGAAGAGACCGGCGAACACCATGGCCGTGCCGAGCAGGACGTCGGCCCAGCCGAGCGAAGGCAGCTGCGCGGCGGCGGTGAGGAACGCGACGACCGGCAGGGCGATTCCTCCACGCAAGCGCATGCCGGGTGCCGGCCAGCCCTTCCGCGCCAGCTTGTAGGCAGCGACGTTCACGATCAGCATCGCCATGATGGCCGCGACGTTCGACAGCGCGACGGCAGTGTCGAGGTCGCTCAGGCCGATCAGCGCGACGACGATCGCGGTGGCGAGGAAGACGCTGGCCGCCGGGTGCTTGTGCCGCGTCAGC
>DASVBF010000146.1:0-16944 GCA_036375975.1 Nocardioidaceae bacterium
TGTCGACGGCGACGCCGCAGTGGCCGACCTCGCCGAGGCTCTTGGGATCGTCGGAGTCGCGGCCCATGAGCGTGGGCATGTCGAAGGCGACCGACAGCCCGCCGCCACCGCGGCCCAGGATCATCTTGTAGCGCTCGTTGGTCTGCTCGGCGTTGCCGAACCCGGCGAACTGTCGGATGGTCCAGGTGCGCCCCCGGTAGCCCGTGGCGTACAGCCCACGCGTGAAGGGGAACTCTCCGGGCCAGCCGATGTTCTCGAAGTTCGGGTAGGCGTCCTCCGCGGCACGGTCGGCAGGGCCGTAGACCGGCGCCACCTCCATGCCGGACAGGGTCGTGAAGTCGGCGTCCCTGACGCGCGACCTCTCGTAGCGCAGCTGCCAGCGCTCGCGTGCGGACTCCGAACCCTGCTGGGGCGTGGGCGAGGAGGAGGGCGTGTCCTGGGTCATAGGAAAATAGTAGGACGTCCAAGTAACTGTGTCGACCCGGCTACCGACTACCAAGGTATGCAGGCACTTTGTCCCTTCCCACGGTGATCTTGCCAGGGGAAGGGACAGTTCCTCTGCATACCTTGGTAAACCGTCGCGACCGTCAGAAGTCGCCCGCCGCCTGACGAACCGGGCGGAGGATCGACGAGAGCTGGCGAAGCTGGTCCCGGTCGAGGGCGCCGAGCGCGAAGTCGGCCGCAACCAGGTCGGCGGTGGCCGCCTCGACGACCGTCCGGCCGGCCTTGGTGATCTCGGCGAGCACGGCGCGCCCGTCCTGAGGATGCGGCCGTCGTACGACGAGCCCTGCCGACTCGAGCCGGTCGATGATCGAGGTGATCGACGTGGGATGGACCTGGAGACGCTCGCCCATCTTGCCGAGCGGGAGCGACCCGGCCCGCGAGAACGTCAGGAGCACCAGCGCCTCGTAGCGGGCGAAGGTGAGTCCGTGGGAGCGCAGGAGCTCGTCGAGCTGGCCGAGCACGAGCTGCTGCACCCGCATCAGCGAGGTGACCGCATGCATCTGCTCGACCGCACCCCAGCGCAGCCCCCACTGACGGGCCGCCTCGTCGATCGGGTCGAAGTCGAGCTTCTTCGCCGTCCTCGCCTGCTTCGCCATGGGGCCAGACCCTAACGGACCCGGCTACATCGCCCGGGGACCGCGAAGGCCGGCCCGCGAGATGACACGCTGGATGGTGAGGTCACGCTCGTCGGGATGCCCCACCCACCTGATGTCACGCAGGCCCTGCTCCTGGGCGGCCGACTCGAAGATGAAGTGCCCGTAGCCGAACAACCGCCCCAGAAGCGGCTTCTCGACCGTGATGTCGAGGATTCGGCCCAGTGGCATGGTGGCCATCTTCTGGCCCAGCACACCGTGGACCCTGAAGACCCGCATGTTCGTGATCACGAACCGGTCCATGTGCTCTGACAGCGACTTCCAGCCGGCGTGCGCGCCGATGGCCAGCGCGACGATCCACGGGAGCCAGGCAATCTCGACCGGGGCGAAGACCCCGAGCACGATCAGACCCAGCGCGAGCAGGAACTCCAGGAACGGCCTCGTGTAGACGACCCAGTGGTGAGCGACTTCGTCGACGATCACCTCGCCCTCGTCACGGAGCAGATGCCTGCCGATGTGCGGGTCGGCGAAGGTCCTCCGAAACCAGCCCACAGACGAGCCGGCCTAGCCGAGCAGTGCGTTGAGGAACTCGATGATCGCCTCGAAGAGCGTGCTGATCATCTTCCACAGGGCGACTCCGGCGTTCTCCGAGAAGTGAGCCAGCTCTGCCGGGTCACGCAACAGGTAGAAGCCCAGAAACAGCACGACGACGATCACCAAGGGCTTCTTCAAGACACTCACTACTAACTCCCGAGTTCACATGCGGGCGGGCACGGCGCCTGCAGGGTCGCAAAGACGTATACCACTGCGCGACCCCCTGGTGTGGGAGGCACGCGGGGTCAGGTGGCCGAGTCCACCTCCGTGAACGCGTCGAGGAGAACGTCGGCAGCACGGTACGGGTCGCTCTTGCCGGCCGCGACCTGCTCCGCGAGCTCGTCGAGCTCGGTGCGTGAGTGCACGTCGCCCCACCGCTCCCGCAGCGCGGTCACCGCGATCGCCTCGATCTCGTCCCGGGCCCGCTTCACGCGCCGCCGCTCGAGCTCGCCGGAGCTTTCCATCCAGGCACGGTGCTCGTCGATGGCCCTGACCACCTCGTCGACCCCCTGTCCGACCTGCGCCACGGTGAGCACGATCGGCGGCTTCCAGCTGCCCTCCGGGCGGTCGGCCAGCGAGATCATCGTGCGGAGCTCCCGGCGCACCTGCTCGGCACCGTCGCGGTCCGCCTTGTTGACGACGTAGACGTCGCCAATCTCCAGGATGCCCGCCTTGGCCGCCTGAACGCCGTCGCCCATGCCCGGAGCGAGCAGGACCAGAGTGGTGTCGGCGAGCCCGGCGATCTCGACCTCGCTCTGGCCCACCCCCACCGTCTCGACGAGGACGACGTCGCACCCGGCCGCGTCGAGCACCCGGAGCGCCTGCGGGGTCGACCAGGACAGACCGCCGAGGTGGCCCCGCGAGGCCATCGAGCGGATGTAGACGTCCCGGTCCAGGGCATGGTCCTGCATCCGGATCCGGTCACCGAGCAGCGCACCGCCCGAGAACGGTGAGGACGGGTCGACGGCGAGGACGCCGACGCGTTTGCCGGCCTTGCGCAGCTCGGTCACCAGGGCCGAGGTGGACGTCGACTTGCCCACCCCGGGCGACCCGGTGACACCGACGATCTGCGCGTTGCCGGTGTACGGCGCGAGCCCGGCCATCACCTCGCGCAGCAGCGGCGAGGCGTCCTCGACCAGCGAGATCAGCCGGGCCACGGCCCGGGCGTCGCCGGACCGTGCTCGCTCGACCAGCTCAGGGACAGAGGCAGCCGACCGCCTCATGCAGAGGGGACTCGGACGATGAGCGCGTCGCCCTGGCCACCGCCACCGCACAGGGCGGCCGCACCGACGCCGCCGCCGCGACGCTTCAGCTCCAGCGCGAGGTGGAGCGCGATGCGGGCGCCCGACATCCCGACCGGGTGGCCGACCGCGATGGCGCCGCCGTTGACGTTCACCTTGTCCTCGGAGAGCCCGAGCTCGCGGGCGGAGGCGATGCCGACCGCCGCGAACGCCTCGTTGATCTCGACCAGGTCGAGGTCGGACGGCTTGATGCCCTCCTTCTCACAGGCCTGCGCGATGGCGTTCGCCGGCTGCATCTGCAGGGTCGAGTCGGGGCCGGCCACCTGGCCGGACGCCCCGATCTCGGCGAGCCACTCGAGACCGAGCTCCTCCGCCTTGACCTTGCTCATCACGACCACGGCGCACGCCCCGTCGGAGATCTGCGAGGCGGACCCGGCGGTGATGGTGCCCTCCTTGGAGAAAGCCGGACGGAGCTTGGCGAGCGACTCCGCGGTGGTGTCGCCGCGAACGCCCTCGTCCTGGGAGACCACCACGGGCTCCCCCCGACGTTGCGGGATCTCGACCGGGACGACCTCGTCGTCGAAGAGGCCGTTCTTCCAGGCCTCGGCGGCACGCTGGTGGGAGCGGGCGGAGAACTCGTCCTGCTCCTGCCGGGTCAGCTGCTGGGCCGCGACGTTGCAGCTCTCGGTCAGGCCACCCATCGGCTGGTCGGTGAACTGGTCGTACAGCGCGTCGTAGGCCATCGAGTCGACGAGCTTGGTGTCGCCGTACTTGAAACCCTCACGCGACTTCGGGAGCAGGTGCGGCGCCTGGGTCATCGACTCCATGCCCCCGGCGACGATGATCTCGTGCTCGCCCGCGCGAATGAGCTGGTCGGCGAGGGCGATCGCGTTGATCCCGGACAGGCACACCTTGTTGACGGTGATCGCCGGGACGCTCATGGGGACGCCGCCGTTGACGGCAGCCTGGCGGGCGGTGATCTGGCCCGTGCCCGCCTGGATCACGTGGCCCATGATCACGTACTCGACCTGCTCGCCGCTGATGCCGGCCTTCTCGAGCGCGCCTTTGATGGCGACGCCGCCGAGGTCGGCGGCCGACAGGTCCTTGAGCCCTCCCAGCAGACGGCCGATCGGGGTGCGCGCACCGGCGACGATGACAGATCCGGACATGGGGAGCCTCCTGGAAACGAACAGTCCTGTTGAGACGGACGATACCTACGAAGGCCAGGACTCCGGGAGGGGCGTGGTGATGATGGTCATGTCGGGCTGGTCACAGTCCCTCGCGGGTCGCCCGCCCGTCGTACGACGATGTGCGGCATGACGAACGCAGCGAACCCCACCGGCCTCCCCCGGCACCTCTTCACCTGCATCGACCACGTCGGTGTCGCCGTCCGTGACCTCGACGAGGCCATCGCCTTCTACCGCGACGCCTTCGGGATGGAGGTCACGCACGAGGAGACCAACGAGGAGCAGGGCGTCCGTGAGGCGATGGTGGCCGTCGGCGACTCCGGATCGTCGATCCAGCTGCTCGCGCCTTTGGACGAGAAGTCCACGATCGCGAAGTTCCTCGAACGCTCCGGCCCCGGCATGCAGCAGCTCGCCTACCGCGTCACCGACCTCGACAAGGTCTCGGAGGTGCTCCGGGAGCGTGGCCTGCGCCTGCTCTACGACGCCCCCCGCCGCGGCACCTCGAACTCCCGGGTCAACTTCATCCACCCCAAGGACGCCGGCGGCATCCTCGTGGAGCTCGTCGAGCCGGCCGCGAACCCGGACCACTGACCCTCCGAGGGCCGAGGACGCGGTCCCGGGGCGGCGTCCCCACCCGTGGTCTAGAGAAGTAGGTCACAGGATGCTGACATGCTTGGTTACCCGTCGGTAGATTCGCCTCAACCGTGCCCGCAGCCCACAGGAGCTCTCGTGAAGCAGATCCTCGACGCCATCCTCGCCGGTGACACCTCCTCCCCGGAGTTCGCCGCCCTCGAGGTTCCCGACCACTACAAGGCCGCGACCGTCCACAAGGACGAGGTCGACATGTTCGAGGGTATGGCGACCCGCGACAAAGACCCGCGCAAGTCGCTGCACGTGGAGGACGTTCCGCTCCCCGAGCTCGGCCCGGGCGAGGCCCTCGTCGCGGTGATGGCGAGCGCGATCAACTACAACACGGTCTGGACCTCGATCTTCGAGCCTGTGTCGACGTTCGGGTTCCTCGAGCGCTACGGCCGGATCTCTCCCCTCGCGAAGCGGCACGACCTGCCCTACCACATCGTCGGCTCCGACCTCGCCGGCGTCGTGCTCAAGACCGGTTTGGGCGTGCACAACTGGAAGCCGGGTGACCGCGTCGTCGCCCATTGCCTCTCCGTCGAGCTCGAGGGACCCGACGGGCACAACGACACGATGCTCGACCCCGAGCAGCGCATCTGGGGCTTCGAGACCAACTTCGGCGGCCTGGCCGAGGTCGCCCTGGTCAAGGCGAACCAGCTGATGCCGAAGCCGGAGCACCTCACCTGGGAGGAGGCCGCCTCGCCCGGTCTGGTGAACTGCACGGCCTACCGCCAGCTCGTCAGCGCCAACGGCGGCAACATGAAGCAGGGCGACAACGTGCTCATCTGGGGTGCGTCCGGCGGTCTCGGCGGCTTCGCGACGCAGTACGCCCTCAACGGCGGCGCGACGCCGATCTGCGTGGTCTCCAACGAGGAGAAGGCGCAGATCGTCCGCAGCATGGGCGCGGAGCTGATCATCAACCGCGCCGAGGAGGGCTACCAGTTCTGGAAGGACGAGCGCACCCAGGACCCCAAGGAGTGGAAGCGTTTCGGCAAGCGCATCCGTGAGCTCACCGGGGGCGAGGACATCGACATCGTCTTCGAGCACCCCGGCCGCGAGACCTTCGGCGCCTCGGTCTACGTCACGCGCAAGGGCGGCACCATCACCACCTGCGCGTCGACGACGGGCTACATGCACGAGTACGACAACCGCTACCTCTGGATGAACCTCAAGCGGATCATCAGCTCGCACTTCGCGAACTACCGCGAGTCGTGGGAGGCCAACCGCCTCATCGCCAAGGGCATGATCCACCCGACACTCTCCCAGTGCTACCCGCTAGCGGAGGTCGGCCAGGCCACGCTCGACGTGCACAAGAACCAGCACCAGGGCAAGGTCGGCGTCCTCTGCCTCGCTCCGGAGGAGGGACTCGGCGTGCGCGACGAGGAGAAGCGGGCCGAGCACATCAACGAGATCAACCGCTTCCGCGGCGTCTGAGAGCCGCCGTCGCGGGACGTCATCCCGACCGGCCGCCTGGCCGGGAGCGCAGGCAAGGGGCCGGCTACTGCACGACTCTCGGCTGACCGTCGTACTCAGGTCGAACCTGGGTGCGACGGTCCGTCGTTTCGGGGCCTGCAAGCTTGCCTGTCGGTTTAGCGTGGGGTCCGGGATCCCCGTAGTCTTCTGACAACGCCAACGAGGTAGGGAATTGCGCATGAACGACCGGTCCGGGCTGTCAATCTTCGACGACGACAACAACAACGGCGCTGACGACGCCACCCAGGTCTTCTCGGCCGTGGAGGAGGACTCCGCGACCGCGAGCATGACTCCGGTCGGCAGCAGCTTCCCGGTCGTTCGCCGGGGCTACGACCAGGCTGCCGTCGACCGACAGATGCACACTCTCGCCGGGGAGAAGGCGGGCGTCACCGCCAGCCTCAAGGAGTCCCGCGCGCGAGTCGCCCAGCTCGAGAAGCAGGTCAGCGAGCTGCGCAAGCGGCTCTCCGAGAACCAGGCGCCGTCATACGCCGGTCTCGGTGGGCGTGCGAGCGAGATGCTCCGGCTGGCGGAGGAGCAGGCCGACGAGGTCCTCAGCGAGGCCCAGGCACACGCGGACGAGATCCGCAACCGGGCGGCCAAGGATGCCGACGCGATCAAGGCCGCGGCTGCTCGTGACGCGGAGGACATGAGGATCGTCCAGCTCAAGGAGCTCGACGAGACGCGCGCCCGGATGCTTGCGGAGGCCGAGCAGCAGCGCGGAGCGGCCCGGGCCGAGGCCGAGGAGGAGCTCGCCGCCGCCAAGCGTGAGGCCGACCAGATCCGCCTCGCCGCGGAGCAGGAGAGCAACGCCCTGCGCACGGGCGCCCGTCGCGAGGCCGAGAAGGCCCGAGCCGCGGCGGACCGCGAGGTGCAGGAGGCGCGGCGTACTCTCGCCGTCGAGAAGGAACGGCTCACCCGTGAGGCGGCCGAGCACCACGAGACGGCGACGGCGGAGACCGTTCGGTTGGTCCGTGAGGCCGAGGAGCGCGCCAAGGCAGCCGAGCAGCGGGCCCGCGAGGCGCTCGCTCTGGCGACGTCTCAGCGCGAGCAGGCCAACAAGGAGGCCGAGCGCCTGGTCACCAAGGCACGTCGTGAGGCAGAGCAGATCGTGCACGCCGCCGAGACCGAGGCGAACAACATCGTCGCCTCGGGAGCGGGCGATGCCGAGCGCGAGCTGAGCGGCGTGAAGGCGGAGGTGGACCGACTCCAGAAGCGCCGGGACGGCATCGTCGCCCAGCTGGCCGCCCTCCGCGACGTGGTCGCCAGCTTCGGCGACGACGCTGCGGCGCCCTCGGGCCAGGCCGCGCCGCAGGCGGGGAGTGTCGACGAGCCTCGTCAGGGCACCCCGAAGGCGTGACGACCGCCGACGACGAGCCCACCAGCCGCCACCTGCGGGAGGCGGAGCGCGCCGCCGAGGAGGCCGAAGGGTCTGCCCGGCAGGCGGCCGAGGACGCCTCGCGGGCTGAAGGGTCCGCGACCGAGGTCAGGCGGGAGCTGACCGAGGAGGAGTCCTCCGAGGACTTTCTCCGCGACCGGCTGCCGGACAGAGACCGGGAGAGCGCCTTCGGCACACCCGGGACACCTCTGATGCGCCACTCCCCCTTCGTGATCGGCTTCACGGGCGCGGTCGGCGCGCTGCTCGCGTTCTGGCTCGGCCAGCAGATCCTCTCGATCAGCTCGGTCCTCGTCCTGATCGCGGTGGCGATGTTCCTCGCGGTGGGGCTCAACCCAGCGGTCGAGTTCTTCCTGCGCAAGGGGATCAAGCGCACCTGGGCCGTCCTCCTCGTGATCGTCGGCGTCCTCGTCGCCCTGACCCTGTTCGTGATCGCCATCGTGCCGGTGATCACGGACCAGGTCAGCGCGATCACCGACAACGCCCCTGACTGGTTCCGCCAGTTCCAGGAGAACCGGACCATCCAGGACCTGAACCAGCGCTACGACCTCCTGGACAAGGCTCAGAAGGCGATCGAGGGCGGCAAGCTGGCGAACTCCGTCTTCGGCGGGGTGCTCGGCGTGGGTCTCGCCGTCCTGTCGGCGATCGCGAACACCTTCATCGTGCTCGTCCTGATGCTGTACTTCCTGGCGTCGCTCCCGTCCATCAAGCGCTTCGCCTACCGGTTCGCCCCTGCCAGCCGGCGTGAGCGGGTGACCTACCTCGGTGACCAGATCCTCGCGAACGTCGGCGGCTACGTGTCCGGGGCGTTCCTGGTGGCCCTCGCCGCCGGCCTGAGCTCGCTGGTCTTCTTGCTGATCGTCGGTCTCGGTGAGTACGCCGTCGCGCTCGCCGTCGTGGTCGCGCTGCTCGACGTGATCCCGATGATCGGCGCGACCCTCGGCGCGGTGATCGTCACGGCGATCGGCTTCGCGACCGACCCCAAGATCGGCCTGGCCTGCCTGATCTTCTACGTCTGCTACCAGCAGTTCGAGAACTACGTGATCTACCCCCGGGTGATGTCGCGGTCGGTCGACATCCCGGGCTCGCTCATCGTGATCGCGGCACTGATCGGGGCCGCCCTTCTCGGTGTGATCGGCGCGCTCATGGCGATCCCGACCGCCGCAGCGGTGCAGCTGATCCTCAAGGAGGTCCTCCTCCGCCGGCAGGACGCCCGCTAGCCCGCCGGTCCGGCTCTGTCCGACGCCCTCACCCGAAACTTTGGCGTCTTCAGGTTTCGAACCTGTTCTTGTGGCAACGGCCAAGGGGTGCAAAAGGGATAGACCGGACTAAAGGGTCCGGAGCCAGGAGTGACGTAGAGCAGACGCGTCACCCCGCCATGCATCCGAAAGGAGAGCACGATGAAGAAGTTTCTGAAGTCCCGCACCGGCGCCGTACTCGTCGGCGCGACGGCCCTGGCTGTTCTCGGCGGCACGGGAGCCGCGGCGGCTGACGGCCAGATCACAGGCCGCGACATCCAGGATGGTTCCGTCTGGAGTCGCGACGTCGGAGAGCTCTTCTCGGGCAACATCTCCAACCAGTCGCTGCGGAGCTGGGACCTCGGCGAGGGCAGCGTCGGCTTCGCCGAGCTGAAGGACGACGTGGAGTCGAGCTTCGCCAAGGCCGACCACAACCACGACGACCGCTACTACACCAAGGAGCAGTCGGACGCGAAGTACGCGCAGAAGTCCGATATCCCCGCTCCTGGCTCGACGGTGACGCTCAAGAGCGAGCAGGGCCGCGGCACGGTAGAGCAGATCGGCGGGTCGTTCACCGCAAACGCCACCAAGCTCGGTGAGTTCACCCTGGAGCCCGGAACGTACCAGCTCAGCTCGGACGGCTTCTTCACCAACAAGGCCGCCACGTCCGGACAGACCCAGATGCAACTCGCACTCCGCACCCAGCCTGCCGAGGGCGAGCAGTGGGGCAGGGATCTTGGGACCTGCTTCACCGGGCGAATCCCCTCGGTGAGCGGCCGGGACATCACGTGTGCGACCAGCCGCGTGGTGACTGTCGACGCGCCCACCACGGTCAATGTCTACGGCTTCGGCTATGAGGCTGATGGCCAGGGTTCTGCCGACTCCGGCAAGGTGGATGCCGCCTACGTGGTGAACATCCTCAACGTCACCAAGTAGGCCCTTCAAGGCCCCGCCCGGTCCGTTCACTCGGAACGTGGCGGGGTCTTCTCATGCCGTCAGGTGCTGCGTCGTCGGTCGCAGTTCAGTCGCGCAGCGGCTTGGGGACCGGGACGTCCTTGTAGGCGTCGAGGTTCTTCGCGTTGTAGGCCGAGGTGTCGGCGGTCTGTATCTCGCCGTCCCACTCCCGTGGCAGCGGTACGTCGACCTCGGGGGCGACGCGCCTGACGACCTCGTCGAGGACCGTCTCGGCGTCGCCCACCCACAGGTGCTTGGCGCCCCCCACGCCGACGACCTCGGCCTGTGGCACGATCGCGAAGCGCTCCTCGGCCTCGGGCGGCTGGAGGTAGTCGTCGTGCTCGGGCACCAGCGCGGTCAGCGGCTTGCCGGACTCCGCCCAGGCCTCGAGGTGCTCCACGTCGGAGAAGCGAAGTGGCGGCGAGAGCAGGACCGCCCCTCTCACGGCCGGGTCATTGGCGTGCATCAGCGTGAGGTCGGTGCCGAAGGACCACCCGACCACCCAGATGTTCGGCAGATCGTGGAACTCGGCGTACTCGATTGCGGCCGCGACGTCGTACCTCTCCCCCTGGGCGTGGTCGAACTCTCCCTCGCTGCGCCCCTGCTCGCTCTCCGTGCCGCGGGTGTTGAAGCGCAGCACGGCGACCCCGGCGAGGGCGGGAAGGCGGAACGCGGCCTTGCGGAAGATGTGGCTGTCCATCATCCCGCCGTGCGTGGGCAGCGGGTGGAGGCAGACGATGGTCGCGACCGGGTCCCGGTCGACCGGCAGTGCCAGCTCTCCCACGAGCTCGAGCCCGTCTGCGGTGTGGAGGGTGATCGGCTCGCGCCGGGCGGGGAGGACGGAGTTCGCTCGAATCGCTGCCATACGCCCATTGTTCCCGCTCAGGACGCTTCCACGTACTCCGGGTCGCGCTGCCCCATGTGGTCCTGGGCCCGGCTCCGGCGGGTCCGCGCCCGAGGGATGGAGGCGTGCGCCGCGGCGAGCCCGAACTCCGGCATGTTGCCGTAGAGGGACTCGACACCCGCCCTGGGCACCTCGTAGGTCTCGTGGAAGATGCCGACGTCGCCGCTCCCGGCAGCGGCCCTGTTGAAGGCCACCCAGGCCGGCTGGTGGGACTGCCCGGCGTCACGGGCGTAGCGGCCCAGCGCCTCGACGCTGGCCCAGTACTGGACGACGAGGAAGACCCGGCCGGACCAGTAGGTGCGCGCCCCGAGCAACCCCGAGCCGGGACGGTCCTGGAGCTCCCTGAGCATCTTCGGCATCGCGACGAAGACCGGCATCCAGCTCCGGACGCGTCGCCACCGGTTGATGCGCATGCCGATGACGAAGACCACCGCGTGGTCGGCGGCCACGTCGGCCACGAAAACGCCGCCCTGGATGCCCCGGGGCGCGTTCTCCGCAGCCTTCCGGTAGGCCGCAGGAACCCTTGTCCGCTTCGAGGCTCGTGTCGACTCGGTCATGACACTCCCTGGATAGTTGTGCTGTCTAGCAAGACAGTGGCACTATCCAGTTGCCTCGTCAATGCCCTTCCAAGGTGGTCCAGTGCTGGTGTCGGAGCTCGTTCGTCGTACGTCGGTCCCCCTCGCCACGGTGAAGTACTACCTTCGCGAGGGCCTCCTCCACCCCGGGCGCCGCATCACGCCGCGCTCGGCCGACTACGACGAGACCCACGTGCGGCGCCTGGCCCTCCTGCGCATCCTCCGGGAGGTCGGCGGGATCCCGGTCGACCGCCTCCGCGCCCTGGTCGAGGCCAGCGAGGACGACCGGCTCAGTGTGCACGACATGTTCGCCCGTGCCACCGACGCCATGGCCTCGCCGCCCCCTCCGCCAGGCCCCCACCGCGAGGAGGCGCAGGCGCTCGCCGACGAGGTGATCGAGACCGCCGGCTGGTCGGGCGTGCGGGAGCACTCGGCGAACCGGCGGAAGCTGGCCGCCACGATCGAGGTGCTCCGCGACCGCGGTGAGGTGGACGAGCGAGGGCTCCACTTCTACGCCGAGGCGGCCGACCGGATCGCCCGCGCCGAGATCGCCTCCCTCGACCAGGACAAGGACCGGGCCGACCTGCTCGAGGACATGGTCGTCGGCACGGTGGTCTACGGGGAGCTGCTCAGCGTCCTGCGGCGCCTGGGCGAGGAGAACCACAGCACGGAGCGGTTCAGCGACCGCTACTGACCCGGATCGGCAGGCTCAGCGGCGGCGCTCCCGAGCCCTCCAGCACGGAGTGTGCCAGTGCCGTCGCTCGTCGAGGCCGGAGGAGGCGAACATCGGCGCGACGACCGGCCAGGCCACCGTGTGGGGCGTGGCCGGGCGGATCACCTGGTCGCAGCCGGGACAGCGATAGGGCTTGGTCGATGCGGAGCCGGTCACCGTGCGGACTTCGTACTCCTCACCGTTCCATGCCTCGATCCGCGTCGCCATGCTCCCCATTGTCCGGTGTCGCCCAAGCGGCCGCGGCAACCTGGCCCCGAGACGGCGTCGTGGCTCCTCCAACGGACAGTTCCTGTCCCCTCGGGGGAGCAGACTGGGTCCCATGACGACGACCATCGACCTCAACGACCTGCTGATCGACCAGATCGAGCTTCACTGGCGCAGCATGCTCCGGCCCCGTCTGGAGGGCCTCACCGACGAGGAGTACCTCTGGGAGCCGGTGGCGGGCTGCTGGAGCCTCCGCCCCCGAGGCGCCAGCACCGCGCCGATCCAGGCGGGCAGCGGCGCCCTCACCCTCGACTTCGCCTTCCCCGAACCGCAGCCGGCACCGGTCACCACCATCGCCTGGCGCCTCGCCCACATCATCGTCGGCGTCCTTGCGATGCGGAACGCAGGGCACTTCGGACGAGAAGCGACCGACTACGAGGCGTTCGAGTACGCGGGCACGGCCAAGGAGGCTCTGGCCCAGCTCGACGAGGAGTACGCCTCCTGGATCCGCGGCGTCCGAGGGCTCGACACGTCCGGCCTCGAGCGCCCGTGCGGCCCCAGCGAGGGACCGTGGGGTGACCGAAGCATGGGATCGCTCGTCCTGCACATCAACCGGGAGCTGATCCACCACGGCGCCGAGATCGCCCTGCTCCGGGACCTGTACGCCCACCGCCCTGACACGCCCGGCACCGGGACTTCCACGCAACCAGCCTGAGACTCGAGAGGTTTGCCATGCCCGCACTCGCTCCCCCGGTGCGTGACGAACGCTCCGCCCTCGTCGCCTACCTCCACCAGCAGCAGGACGCCTTCCGTGCGGTCGCGCACGGCCTGACCGATGAGCAGGCCGGACTCACACCGACCCCGAGCACGCTGTCGGTCGGCGCCCTCGTCAAGCACGCCACCGGCGTACAGCGACACTGGCTCGGCTACGCGGCCGCAGCACCCGACCGCACGAAGGATGCCCGCTCCCGGGCCGAGCGTGAGGCCGCGTACCGCGACGAGTTCACCTTCGGGGAGCACGACCGGC
Source organism: Nocardioidaceae bacterium (assembly GCA_036375975.1). Lineage (GTDB taxonomy): Bacteria > Actinomycetota > Actinomycetes > Propionibacteriales > Nocardioidaceae > Nocardioides_C. The sequence goes on from DASVBF010000146.1 coordinate 13,254, forward strand.
TCGTGGCGGTCCTGGCGGAGTTCGACGTCGTCTCGGGGCAGGTCCTCGACGCCGTGCGCGCACTCGACCTCGACACGCCGGTCCCGGTCCCCTCCGAGCCGTGGTTCCCCCGTGACGTCGACGCCTGGTCCGTGCGATGGGTGTGGTACCACCTGGTCGAGGAGCTGGCTCGCCACGCCGGCCACGCCGACATCATCCGTGAGGCGGTCGACGGCGCCACCATGTTCGCGCTCCTCGCAGCCCGCGAGGGGTGGCCGGAGACGCCCTGGCTCAAGCCGTGGCGCCCTCCGGCCCCCTCGTAGAGCCGGGCTCAGCGTGTGCTGTAGTCGCGGAAGCCGCGCTTGGTCTTGCGACCCAGGTAGCCCGCGGTGACGAGGTGCTCGAGCAACGGGGCGGGGGCGAAGCCGGGCTCCCGGAACTCGAGGTACAGCTCGCGCTCGATGGCCAGCGACACGTCGTTGCCGACCACGTCCAGGAGCTCGAAGGGGCCCATCGGCAGCGCACAGCCGTACTTCATCGCGGTGTCGATGTCGTCCGCGCTCGCGTAGTGCGCCTCGAGCATCTTGACCGCGTCGTTGAGGTACGGGAAGAGCAGCGCGTTGACGATGAAGCCGGCGCGGTCACCGCAGGAGACAGCGACCTTGCCGACCCTCTCGCACAGCGCTCGCACCGTCTCGCACACCGCGTCGTCGGTGCTGACGGTGTTGACCACCTCGACGAGCTTCATGATCGGGGCCGGGTTGAAGAAGTGCATGCCGACCACGTCCTGAGGACGCTTGGTGGCCTGGGCCAGCTCGATCACCGGCAGCGACGAGGTCGTGGTGGCGAGGATCGCGCCGGGCTTGCAGATCTCGTCGAGGTTCTCGAACAGCGCGGTCTTGACCAGGATGTCCTCGGCGATCGCCTCCACGACGATGTCGACGTCTGCCAGGTCGTCGAGCCTGGTGCTGCCGGTGAGCCGGCCGAGCACCTCGTCCTTCGCGGACTCCTCGAGCTTGCCGCGCTGGATGGCCTTCTCGAGCGACCTCTCGATGGTGGCCCGGACGCCCGCGACCTTGGCGTCGCTGCGCCCGACGTACACGACGTCGTACCCGGCCTTCGCGAAGACCTCCACGATGCCGGTCGCCATGGTGCCCGTGCCGACGACACCAACCTTGGCGATCTCGTGCCTGAGCCGTGGCTTGTCGTCGTCCGAGGGGGTGTTGGCGTCGGCGACGACGACCGGGCTGTCCGGCGCCTCGTAGGTGTAGAAGCCGCGGCCGGTCTTCCGGCCGAGCATCCCCGCGGTGACCATCTGCTTCAGGATGGGGCGCGGCGCGTGGAGCCGGTCGCGACCCTGCTTGTACATCGTGTCGAGGATCTCGTACGCCGTGTCGAGGCCGATCAGGTCGAGCAGCGCGAGCGGCCCCATCGGGTAGCCGCACCCGAAGCGCATCGCGGCGTCGATGTCCTCGCGGCTGGCGTATCGGCCTTCGTACATCGCGACCGCGTGGTTGAGGTACCCGAACAGCAGGGTGTTGGCGATGAAGCCGGCCTTGTCACCGCAGACGACCGGGGTCTTGTCGAGCTTCTGCACGAGCGTGGCGACGTCCTCGAGCACGTCCGGCTCCGTCACGACGGTTCGAACGACCTCGACCAGCTTCTGGACCGGCGCCGGGTTGAAGAAGTGGATGCCGACGACCCGGCCGGGGTGAGAGGTCGCCGTGGAGATCTCCGTGACCGAGAGCGAGGAGGTGTTCGTCGCGAGGATGGTCTCCGGCCGGACGATGCCGTCGAGCCGCCGGAAGAGACCCTGCTTGACGTCGAGCTGCTCGACGACTGCCTCGACAACCAGGTCTGCGTCCTTGACGTCCGCGAGTTCGGTGGTGAACGTGACCCGGTCGATGAGGTCCTTCTGGTCGGACTCGGACAGCTTGCCCCGCTTGACGGCGCGGGCAGTGGAGTGCTCGATGTGCTGACGACCCCGCTCGAGCGTCTCGTCGTTGAGCTCCACACCGACGACCTGGAAGCCGTTGCGGGCGAAGATCTCGGCGATGCCCGCCCCCATCGTGCCGAGGCCGATCACACCAATGCTGCGGAAGTCACGTGCGGAAGTCATGGCCCGAATCATGGCACGCCGATCCAGCGCCGCGCCGTGAGGTAGGCCACCAGGCAGACCACTTGTCGCCCGTTCGCAGCACCTCGGTCGTGGCACGGTCCGATACGCCCGCGTTCACGAGGTAACCTCCCTGCCGTGCGTCTCGTCATCGCGAAGTGCCAGGTGGACTACGCAGGTCGGCTCACCGCCCACCTCCCCATGGCGACCCGTCTCATCCTGGTCAAGAACGACGGCTCCGTCCTCATCCACTCCGACGGCGGCTCGTACAAGCCGCTGAACTGGATGTCCCCGCCCTGCAAGGTGGTCGAGGGCACCAGCGAGGAGGGTCACGTCGAGTGGACGGTGACCGGCAAGGACGACGACACCCTGCGCATCCTGCTGACCGAGATCTCCCACGACACCAGCCACGACCTCGGGATCGACCCCGGACTCCAGAAGGACGGGGTCGAGAAGCACCTGCAGGAGCTTCTCGCGGAGCATCCCGCGCACCTGGCCGACGGGCTGACCCTGGTACGCCGGGAGTATCCCACCGCGATCGGCCCCGTGGACCTCATGTGCCGGGACGCCGCAGGCCGGTCGGTAGCGGTCGAGGTGAAGCGGCGCGGGGAGATCGACGGGGTCGAGCAGCTGACCAGGTACCTCGAGCTGCTCAACCGCGACCCCAAGCTCCGCCCGGTGCAAGGCATCTTCGCCGCCCAGGAGATCAAGCCTCAGGCCCGGGTGCTCGCCCAGGACCGGGGCATCACCTGCGCGGTGGTCGACTACGACGCGCTGCGCGGCATGGACGACCCGAGCGCCCGCCTCTTCTGACCCCATGTAACGCGGGGTTATGGACGCTGAGCCAGCGGTATGCCGCTTGGGATGCGTCCACAGCACGTGCGAAGTTGCCGCGGTGCGGCCTCAGGCGGGACCGACGAGCGAGGCGACCTCCTCGGCGCAGCCCCACGACAGGGTGACGCCCGCGCCACCGTGTCCGTAGCAGTGCACGACCCGCTCCACGTGGCCCCTGCCGGAGGCCACCTTCTCCTCCTCCAGGCGAACCTGCGGGCGGGCCGGTCGCAGGCCGACCTTCTGCCGTAGCACCCTGGCTCGCGCCAGTTCGGGCACCAAGGCGGCGGCACGCTCGAGGATCTGCGCGGCTGTGTGCGGGTCGGGGGTGCGGCTCCACTCCCCCTCCTCGTCGGTGCCGCCCACCACGATCTCGCCGCTTCGTGGGACGACGTAGGTGGGCCCATCGGCGTCGAGCCACCACCGGTCGAGCCCGAACTGCTCGACGTAGAGCACCTGGCCCCGCACCGGCAGGACGCTCGCGTCTCCGGCGATGAGGCGGGCGCCGAGGCCGCTCGCGTTGACGACCACCTCCGCCTGGTCGGGCAGCCCGTTCAGGGCCATCCGGGTGATGCTGCCACCGGCCTCGACCAGGGCCTTGCTCAGCCAGCGCAGGTACACCGGCATCTCGACGACCGGGGTCGTGAACGTCCACCCGTCGACGTACGGCGGCGGCATGGCGGTGACCCGCGTGAGGGTCGGCACCGCGCCACGCCACCAGGGGTCCGAGGTCGCCCGACGGTGCAGCTCGGTGCCCTGGACCAT
>DASVBF010000164.1:0-12241 GCA_036375975.1 Nocardioidaceae bacterium
CCGCGAACAACGCGGCGGTCAGCGCATCAAGGGCGCGGGGATATCGCATGGTGGCCTCCTGGAGGGGGAGCGCTCCGGGTGAGGAACGCCCCGTCAGCGAGTCCAAGGCCGATCGACCTCGGTCCCGGCATCCTCACAAGGAAACCGGCGAAACGCCCATACCAGGGCAAATGCGAATTCGTGCAATGCACCTTCCTGCACAACCGGCCATCAGGTGCCCGGGAGCGCCAGCTCGTCCTCGCGCTTGGCCGGGTCGGCCAGGCGCGGCCATGCAGGGCGCGCGTCGGGCGTGTTCGGCTGCCTGAGCAGGTCGGGCATCGCCGGCAGGTCCGGACGAGTCTGCCGCTGACTCGCAGTTCCCGCGGGCTGGTCGTCGCGGACGTCGGACATGTCTTCGAGGTAGAAGGCGCCGCGCATCCACGGATGGTTCCAGCAGTAGAACGTGTGGTAGCCGGGCTTGAGCTTGGAGGTGTCCAGCTCCCACGAAGGGGCGGGCTTGTTGTTCGCCGAGGCACCGTCGGCCAGAGGCAGGTAGCCGAGCGGACCGGAGTAGAACTTCCCGTCGGTGTTCGGGTAGCTCACCACGTCGGTCGGCCCGTTGCACGGCCCGATGCACGACGTGATCACGTGCCGGGTGCCGCCCTTCTCCGCGAAGTCGAGGTTGACGAACTTCAGCTTGTCGCCCCACTCGACGACCGGTGCTCCCCCACTGCTGTCTCCCATCGAGCTGCCGGCCGCACTGCTTCGCTTCAGGTCGCCCGGCGTGAACATGAAGTTCTCGGCGGTGATCACGTTCGTGTGCGGACCCCGGGGTGCGCGTGGCGCGTTGTAGTCGTTGCAGTCCTCGGCGACGCAGGACTGCGGCATGCTGTGCACCCAGGCGCTGCCGTCGTCGCCCCGCTCGGCGGTCTGGCTGGGCAGCGACTGCGACGCCTCGTGGGCTGTCGCGTCCGGCTCGTCGGCGAGCCACGCCCGGCACCGCTGGGCCTTCGACACGTGCACGTTCTTGTCCCAGTAGAAGCCGGTGATGCTCATCTGGTCGGGGAAGGCGTACTTCCGGGTGTCGAACACGCCGTTCATGGCGATGCGGTCGCCCTTCTTCACCGGCACGCGCCAACCCGGCTGGCTGATCCCCATCAGCGGGTGAGCCGGCCACACACCGTCCGGGTAGTACGTCTTGCTGTCGAACACGGTCGTCCCGGGGAACCGGTCGCCGTCCTCGGCACACGGTCGGGCCTTGCTTCCCATGTTGGAGAGCACGACGCCCTTGCCACCGCCGTGCTGATGCCCGGCGCTGGCGATGAGCACGCCATCCCTCGGTGCTGTCCACACCTCGCCCACTCCGGGCTCGACGTTCGACTTCTCCGTCGGCTCGGCGGTGCCGAACGAGTTCGGATCTGCCTTGCTCTCCGCGAGCGCGTCGTCGCGGGAACGCTTGGCGTCGAGCGGCCAGTCGTAGATGCCTCTGGTCCTCGGCACGTTGAACGTCGAGCCGTAGATGACCGGCTCCACCGGCCGGTACGTCTTTCCTGTCGCCTTCTTGATCTCCGCCGCCGTGCCGTGGACGAAGGTGAACTTGAACTCCATGAAGACGGCCTTGGTCTGCTCGGTCATGTTCATCGGCATCCAGTACATGACCATCTCTTCGCGCCGCATCGGGATGCCCCACTGGAAGCGGGCACCGGGCTGGGCTGCGGAGATGCGCTCGAAGCTCCCTTGGGTTTGCTCGCCGCCGGTGCCGAAGATCCAGTCGATCCCCTGCCGCGTGTCGGCCTGGTCGTCCTTCTCGAGGTCCTTGCGGATCAGGTGCGCGTGGTGGAGGTGCACGCCGTCGTTGTGACCGACCTCGGAGCCATCGGCGTACCGGATGCTCGGCTGGGCCGCCACGATGAAGCCGTTGGCGCCGAAGAAGTCGAGGTTCACCTGGTTGGCGTCGCCGCCCGGCGTCACCGGGTGGGGGCCGTACTGGAGGGTGATCGTCTCCTTCGTGCCCGCCGGCTTGGGCTCGATGTACTGGACCCGCTTGGTCGCGACACCCGGCACCGGCGGCTCGCCGGGCTCCTCGCTGTCACCGTGACCGCCGTGTCCGTCGCCGCCGTCGCCGTGCTCCGAGTGACCGCTGTGGTCCCCACCGTCGCCGTGCTCCGAGTGACCGCTGTGGTCCCCGCCGTCGCCGGAGTGGCCGCTGTGATCCGCGCCGTCGCTGTGCTGCGCGTGCCCGGCCTCGCCCTCGTCGCCGTGGTGGCTGCTGTGGTCGCGCGCCGGCTCCGCGCTGCTCGCGTGGTGCGCACCGTGGCTGTCGCTCGAGCTCTCCCCGTGCCCGGCTGCGGCGTGGTCGTGGCCCTCGTGGCCGGCGTCGGGGCCCAGTCGAAGGTCCAGCGGTCCAGAGGCGTGGTCGTGGTCTGCCCCGCTCAGCGTCTGGCCATCGCCCTCCAGGTCAGCGTGATCATGATCATCGTGACCGGCGAGTCCATGGTCGTGTCCCGCTCCGGCCTCGCCCGACTCCTCGCTGTGGTCGTGCCCGACGGCGCCGTGCTCGTGCTCTGCCGACAGGGCCGCGAACTGCTCCGCCGAGTGATGGCCGCCTCCGCCCAGCACCAGGGCGGGCACGAACATCAGCGCGATGCCCGTCGCCAGCCCGGTCAGGGCCTGCCGGCCGAGATGAGCCGGCATCGAGATCTCGTGCACGAAGGGACTGAAGAGCGCCAGCAGTCCCGGCACGGTGACGAGCTCGAAGAGCACGGTCACCCCGTCCTTGAAGCCGATCGGCTCCATGTGTCCGCCCTCGAGGAAGGGCAACCCGACCGTGCGTGAAAGAAGCCAGACCACCACCGAACCCAAGGTCACCAGCAGCGCCAGCAGGAGGAGCCCACGAGACGGGCCTCGCAGGAACAGCAACGCAGCCAGCGCCATCTGGGTGAGCCCCACCACCGTGAACCCGACAAGCATCACCGGCAGGTTCTGGTGGTCTGCTGCGGCAGAGAGGTGGATGATTCCCGCGCCGACCAGTAGGAGCGCGGCAGCGCAGGTGATCAGGTGCGTCGCGTTGTCGAGCTTCCACTCGCGTCCCTGCTTCATGAAGGCGGTCCTCCAGATCCGGCGTACGCGCCAGGCGAGCTCGTGCAGAAGCGTCGGCCGTGGTGCGGGTGTCGAGGTGAACGTCTGCTAACTCGCCGACCGTAGGCGGAGCTGGAGGAACCCTGGAAGTGGCTGGGCAGCGCAGGCGAGCCGAATGTCGCAGTTGACGTACCCCGAGTGAGACTTCCTGCCGTCGCGTCGGATGATCGTCTGCGCGCCCCGTCCGGCACCGTTGACAAGCCATCTCCGGGCCCTGGACAGTGCCGAGCACGATTCCCACAGCCAAGGAGCCGTGCCCGTTGTCCTCTCGGTTTGGTCTTCTCGGCGCTCTGCTCACGCTCCTGATGCTGATGGCGTCACCGACCGCGTACGGCGCTGCGGACCTGGTGGACGGCACTCGCGAGACGGCCAACTTTTCGAAGCAGTCGGAGCGAGCGTCGGACTATCTCACACCCGCGATGCTTCGCCAGCAGACGGAGCAGAGCGCTGCGTCCGCACCTGGCGGCCTGCGGGAGCAGGCCTCCGACCCGGGACGGCTGTTCGTCACCGACCTCTGCTGGGCCAAGCCGCAAGGATGCGGAGGCGACCCCCGCCTTGCGCACTGGGAACAGCGTGGTTACGGCACCCGTGCAGCCGTTCACTTCACCGGGCGCAATGGCTCCACCCTGGCCGGGCACGTCTGGGCGACCCGCAGGGGACCCGGCACGAGACCACTCGTCGTGGTCACGGCGGGGTCGATGCAGGCGACCGAGGAGATGTACTGGTGGGCCGCGCAGGTGCTCGCCAAGTCCGGCTACGTCGTCCTCACATTCGACGCCCAGAACCAGGGCCGCTCGGACACCTTCGGTGAGGGCGAGGACCGGTTCGACGGCGTGCCCACGCAGGCCGCCCTCACCACCTTCTTCGACCACACGCAGGACGCGCTCGACTTCGCGCTCTCGCGACCCAGGCACGTCTACTGCCCGCGAGCCAGCCGGTCCGGCACGAGCCACTGCGCCAAGCAGCGGAGGCGAGTGCACGAGAGGAAGGCAAACGCGTACAACCCGATGTGGCGTCTGGTCGACAGGCACCGCGTCGGCCTGGCCGGTCACTCGTACGGCGCGGACGGCGCCACCTGGGTCGGCCAGCAGGACCGGCGGGTCGACGCCGTCGTGGCTTGGGACAACCTGTGCGACCCGACGGTGCGCGACGACCATGTCGCGACCTGCCGCACCAGGGGGCTCGGCTCCCCTCGGCCGCGCGTACCCTCCCTCGGGATCAGCGGCGACTATCCGGGCACCCCTACGCCGTACTCCACCCAGCCCGACGCCCGCGCGAAGAGTGCTGCGTCGCGGAGGTACTCCCGGGCCGGCATCGACACGGCCCAGATCGTGATCCGCGGCGGAACGCACTACGAGTGGTCCTACATCCCGACACCGGCCTTCGGCGCGACGCTGCGCGGCATCGACCTGTCCGCGTGGTACACCACCGCGTGGTTCGACCGGTACGTCAAGGGCGACCTCGCCGCAGAGCGCCGACTGCTCACGGATCGCTGGCGCCACGACGGCATCGAGGGAAGCGTCGACCCGGTCGGCGACGGCAACATGCTCAGCTACCACTACCTCTCTCGCTTCGACCTCGGGCACGACGAGGGCCGCCGGGTCAGGTGCGAGAACCTCCGGCGCGGCTGCGCGGCGCTCACGTCGCGTGACGGCCGCGGACGCTCGTACTCCTATCTGGCGATCGCGACGAGCGCTGACGGGCGCCCATAACCCCCGGGCGTATGCGCTCGTTGGTACCTGAAAGCCTCTACCGGAGGATCGGGGAATGCGCGCAATCGGGTACACGCGCGTCTCGGCCGATGCCCATGACCTCGCCGGTGAGCGCGAGGCTCTGGCAGCCCTCGGTGTGCGTGACGACCTCATCTATGTCGACTACGGCCTCACCGGCGGAGGCCGCGACCGCCCGGGGCTCGCCGACGCGTTAGCCGCTTGTCGGCCCGGTGACTCGCTGGTGGTCACCGGTCTGCATCGCCTGGCCCACTCGCTCGCCGACGTGCGCGAGATCGTCGAGAGACTCGCCACGAGCCGGGTCCGACTCAACGTCGACGGCTACTCACCTGACCCGTCCGCCCGTGACAGCCTGGTGATGTTCAAGACCCTGATAGCTCTTGCCGACTTCGAGAGCGACCTGATCCGCGACCGGACCCGTGAGGGGCTCAGAGTCGCGAGGGCCGAGGGCCGGCTTCGAGGCAAGCCCCCCAAGCTCGATCCCGCCGAACAGGCTCGGCTCGTCGAGCTCCACCACAGCGAGGACCGGTCCCCTGAGGACCTCGCCGAGATGTTCGGCATTGCCCGCTCGACGGTCTACCGGGTGCTAGAGCGCGCCCGCCGTGGGGCGATCGAGCCGTCGCACCAGCTCCGGGATGTCAGCCCCCGTGCGGTTGCGGCCCCGGGTAGACGAACACCTGCTCGGACTGCCGAGGACTCGGGAAGGGAGGACTCGGCCGCGGCGCGTCGAGCTCCGCTCTCGCAGGTCCCCCAGGGTTGAGCTTCGGGACCTCACCCAGCTTCTCGACCTGCTCGGTCAGGGCATCGAGCACGGAACGGAGCTGGATCTGCGCCACGTGGGCGAAGGTGCGGACGTACTCGATCTCCGGGACCGGGGTGGTGTACCCCTCCATCGTTCCGTCCGGTCGCATCGCGCCAGTCACGCGAACAGCACTGTCGGCGGCGTCGTGAGCGCGCTGGAGAATCTCACGCTGCTGGTTGCGTGCCGAGGTCATCAGGTCCCGTGCGTGCCGAACGGCCTCCTCCACCAGCTGGTCGGCGACCTGTTGCGCCTGGCTGAACAGGGCCACCGCCTGCGGAGTCACCTCGTCCGGGTCGGTGGCCTGCACCCGACTGCGAAGCTGCTCCACCTCTGCGCGTAGCCGCTCGATCTCGGCGCGGTCATCGGCTCTCTCGGCCTCCCCGGCCCGGACCTGGTCCGCGAGGACGTCGAGGAACTCGCGCACTTCGTACTCGTCGAGACCCCGCATGCGATGGGAGAACTCCTGTCCGCGTATCTCGTCGGCCGAGAGGGGGTCCTGGGAAACACGTTCGTCCTGCTGCGTCACTGGTCTTCACCTGGTCTGCTGGAATCGTCGTCGCCGGTGCCGCCCGCACCGACGTGATGGAACTGCTCGTACCTGATGTCCTCGAGAGGGACGCCCGACGTCACGAGCGCGTCGACGGCATGGGTGACCATCGCCGGCCCGCCACACACCAGGGCAATGTGTCCGCGCCAGTCCTTGCTGTCGGCCGCAACCGATCCGACCAGTCCACGAGCACCTGGAAAGGACGGGTCGTCGGAGACGACCTCGGTGAGGTCGAACCACGGTCGGCTTTCCGCAAACTCGGTCAGCCACGGCCGGTCGTACAGGTTCCAGGGAACGCGGACCCCGTGGAAGAGGTTCACCCGCGGACCTGAACCGCCCGATGCCCAGCGAGCGTCGACCTGTTCGAGTACGGCGCGCAGCGGGGCGAGGCCGGTCCCGCCGGCGACCATCAGGAGGTCAGGTCCGTCCTCGCCGGACCACGTCAGCTGGTCTCCGACCGGAGCGCCGAGGCGAACCGTGTCTCCCACCTGCATCGACCGGACCAGCGCGCCACTGACCTGACCCCCGTCGACGAGCTGGATGTGGAGCTCGAGGGAGCCGTCGTCCCGCGGAGCGTTCGCCGGGCTGTAGTACCTCCACAGTCGTGGCCGCTGCGGAATCTCCATCGCGAAGGACTGCCCGGGGAGATAGTCGTATGCCTGGGTGGGTCGCATCCTGAGCACGGTGACGTCCATGGTGCGCCGCTCGACCGAGTCCACCTCGGCCTCCCAGTACGCCGGCTGGCTCTCTGCGGACGACTCCGCAGCCTCCACCATCACTTTGGCGATCACGCCGTAGGCCGCTGCCCAGTCCGCGGCGACGCGGTCGGTCCAGGCTCCGCCCAGAAAGTGCTTCAAGGTGGCCAGGAGCGATGCCCCCACCGCGCTGTAGTGCTCGGCGACAACGGAGAACCTACGATGGTCGCGCCCTAGCTGCTGGATCAGAGGCGTCACCGCGTCGAGCTGGTCGACGTTGCTGACGACCCTTCCGAGCGCGTCGACGAGCTTGTCCCGCTGAGCCGCCATCGAGATGGGGAACATCGCGCGAAGGTCCGGGTGGGACAAGAACAGATGCGAGTAGAAGTAGAGCGGAACCTCGTCGCCAGACTTGGCGACCAAGGCCCAGCTGTCCTTCAAGGCAGCCGTGTCCATCGCGAGGTCAGGGGACGACGGCTGATACGACGTCCGGCTCTGCGTCCGAGAGCCGCGCAGCGACCCGCGCGATGATCTCGGGAGGCACGCCCGCCCACTCCATCGCGGCGGCGAGGTACGTCACGACCACGCCGAAGTGCTCGGCGCTGATCTCCATGCCGGCGTGAGCCTGCTGAAGATCACGGCCGTTGTACCGTGCCGGGCCGCCCATCACCTGCGAGACGAGCAGCACCTGGTGTCGCTTCAGCGCGCTGAGGTCAGTGCCGACGAAGTAGCCGGAGAGACGTTCGTCTCCCAGCACGAGGTCGTAGAAGCGGTCCACCACCGCCCGGATCGCCGGACCGCCGCCCACGCGGTCGTAGTCGCTGATGGAATGGGAAGTCCCCTGAAAGTTCTGTGTCTTCTGCATCGCCGTTGAGTCCCTCCAACTCGTGGCCCCCGAGACAACAGAGTCCTTCCTAGCAACCCGGACACCGAGGGCACCAGGTTGTACGGACCTTTCCGATTCCATCGGATTTTTGTTCCACTACAAGGGACTTGGCCTCGGAACGCCCACGAGGCATACCGAATCGTTGCCCGGCGGGCGTGACGGCTTCAGACCTCGCGCCTTTCGCCGGCTAGCGTTTGCCGCCCCCCTTGGCCTTCTTCTGCAGCTGCTCGTTGCTCTGCTGAAGCTGCTGGTTGGCGGCGCGCAGTCCGTCCCGCTCGGCGACGACCCCGTCGATCCTGTCCTGGAGGTCGTTGATCGACCTCTTCAGGTTGTCCTGGTTCCCCCTGATGATGCGCTGGATGGAGCGCTGGTTCTCGACCTGGCGGGCCATCATCGCCCGCTGTTCCCGGATGATCTGCTGCTGCTGTTGGACCTGGTCGTGCTGGTACTGGTTCACCTTCCACAGCGTGATGACGCCGGCAGCGACAAGTGCTACCAGCAACACCGCCAAGGCAGCAGCCGGGATGGCCCACCTCGGGGTCTCCTTACGCCCCTTGGGCCGTTCGTAAGGCTCACCTGTCGTGGTGATGCCCCAGCGTCCACCCGCGTAGCTGCCGTAGATCGTGCCCGGCTTCTTGCACTCCTCGCACGCTGGATACAAGATCGCGCCGTTGTCGTACTCGGTGGCGGGAATCTTCCCTGCGTAGTCCTGCCACCCCTCTGCTATGCGCTCGTCGAAGCTCAGATCGCGCACCTTGACGAGCATGGCGCCCTTGAGCTTCAGTTCGTCGGAATCTTCAGTGTCCTGGCGGAGCGTCATGGTCTCGTCCTCCTGGTGTCCTTCACGTCCCCCGCCGCTCCGTCCCGCCACGCGGTCCCGAACCCAAAGGGGTGGTTGTCGAGCTCAGGTCTGGCCCGCTTGTGAAGCGGTTCCGACCGGGTGGCCGGAACGCCCCTGGCTGGACTAGATCCGCAGGCGTTCCTACGCGCGCCCAAACGCCTCGAGCACGGACACCGTCCGATCCGCGTCGATTGTGCAGAGGTCATCGGCCTGGAGAGCACGCGACCGGTCGCGGTGGCTGCCGAACTCGTGCAGCCAAGGATTCGAGTGAGGCCTCCGACCGGGCCGTCGACCATGGCTTTGACGCTATGCGGCGGCGCCACACGCAACAAGGACGCCTTTTGGGGGGCCGCTCAACTCACCCAGAGGTCCTGTCGGCCCGCGGCACAGGTCCGCACCTAACCCCTCGCGAGCATCCTTCGCCGTTCAGCGACGTGGCGAGGGCACCCGACGCCGGGACGCCGCCTACCTTGCGCGAGTACTCGAGTCACGGCGTGTAGCGGTCCGCCACCACGGTCTGCTGGTCCACGGGTTTTCCGCGCTGGATCGTCCAGGCCAAGCGCACGAGCCCGGCGTGCGACCAGACGAGCGGTGTCGCGGACCGCGTCCCCTCGCCGGCCCTGCAGCACGGCTTCCCGGTCGGCGGACGGCCGTCCCAGACCTGCTCGGCGAGCATGTCGCCCGCCCCGGTCGCCGCCGCCATCGCCTTGAGGTAGGGCAGCCCGGAGGCACCAGATGTCACGGCGTACTCGCCCCTCTCCCCCGCCAGCAGAGGCCACGCGCGTCCGAGAGTCGTGAAGGTGTCCGGGTCGGTGATCGTCCACTCACCACCGGTGCGCGTCTCGCCGTACCCGTCGTAGTTGAACCGGTGCCAGAACGGTCCGTTCGGCGTCACGACCTTCAGCTCGCGGTCGACCACCGGCAGTGTCGACAGCACGTCCGGGTCGTCGGGCTGCTCGATGCCGTAACGCACGAGGTCGAGGAAGCTTGCGTCCACGACCTTGCGCTGGTCGACCGCCGAGGGGCCGCCGTCGCCGATCGAGTACGTCGTGCCCGCGTTCGGGTTGCCGTCCTTGGTCAGCCGGAGGAAGTACGGCGCGTCCGACAGCGGGCCGTTCGTGGTGACGGTCCAGTCCTTCACCTTCGACTGCCACTCGTCCGCAAGCGCCAGCCACCGGTCGGCCGATGCGGTGTCCCCGTTCTTCCGCGCGATGTCCGCTGCGCACACGAGTCCGGCGATCTGGGCGGCGATGGAGTTCGGCGAGTAACCGGACTGGTTCTCCCAGCGATCCTGCGGGGTGTACGGCGCGCCGCGACCGGATTCCGGGTCCTTGAAGGTCGCGATGAAGTCGGCAGCCTGCTTCACGTCGTCGTACGTCGACGCGCCGTCACGTCCCACGAGGTGCGCGAGCACGATCGGCAGCGCCACCTCGTCGAGCTGCAGGTTGCCCCAGACCGGCTTGCCGGTGACGTCGGAGTTCTGCGGGAACGACCCGTCCGGCTTCTGCTGCACCTTGAACAGCCAGTCCACGATGCGACGGGCCGCCGTACGGTCCCCGGCAGCCCAGAACGCCGTACCGAACTGGTAGGCATCCCGCGCCCACACCAGGTGGTAGGCACCCGACGGCGACGACAGCCCGTCGACCTCGTCCCCCCAGACCCACGGCATGGTGGGCGATGCGACGACGGCGCCGCGGTGCTGCTTGTCCTCGGCTGCGGCGAGCACCAGTGTCGAGGCGAGGTACTGCCGGCGGACGTCCTTCGCGCTGCCCGGCACCGGCTTCAGCGAGTCGACGTAGTCGTGCCAGCCGGTGTTGTAGCGGCGCGCCGTGGTGCCGAAGGCGGTAGCCGCGGCGTCAGCAGCGGTACGACGGGCCTCCCCGGCGTTCATGCCGAAGCCGAGCGTCAGGGTCGAGACCTGATGGCCGGGCCGGCCGTTCACACCGGTGATCCGGCCGGTCTGCACGATGTTCCCGGGACCCGCGGTGGCGTACTGGTGGTCGAGCCGATGGTCGTCCCTCAGGTCCGTCCACCCGTCACTGGACCCGAGGTAGCCGGTGGAGGTGGCACCGAAGGCCGGCCGTGAGCGAAGGGTGCTCGAGACGTTCGAGTCGTCGTCCGTCGCCACGAGTGTGCGCCCGACCGTCCGACCGCGGTCGTTCATCCCGCTGTTGTCGAGCGACGGGTCGTAGAGGGCGAAGAGCTTGTAGCGTTTGCCGTCGAGTGACTGGAGCCGGATGCGCATCTCCAAGGCGTCGCGGCGGGGGTCTGTGACGAAGCGCTTCGTGATGCGATAGCGCCCGGACTTCGCGGTATTCACCTGGGTGAAGGCGAGACTCTGCGCATCGGGCCGCGTGGTCCGTTGGCGGGTGTCGGTGGACTCGCGGTCGGTGAACGTCCTGCCGTCTGTCACGACGAGCTCGAGCGTGCGCACGCTCGGCGTCGAGAGGTTCGGATAGTACGCCTCGCTCATCCGGCCGCGGTGGAGCGTGAACCACACGTTGCTGCTCCGCGTGCGCGCCGTACCGAAGCCGGTCTTGTCGGCCTCGGTCCAGTCGGCCCTCTTGCCCGGGCCGCCCGGTGCCGGGCCTGCGTCCTGGACTACCGCGGCGCCCGCCGGCGACGAGGCATGGGCCATCGCCTCGGGCTCGGACTGTGCATCCGACGGCGCGGGGGTTCGGGCCATCGTGGCTCCGATGGCGAGAAGGGCGACGAAACCGAGGATTCGACGGTCAGACATGGCGGCCTCCCGAGAAGTCGGATAGGCACTACCCCGTGACGACCGTCACAAACGGGACAGATGCCCTATTCGGCCACGACCTGAGCCCTCCATCGAGGTATTGCCTCGCGCCTTCACGGTTGCACGCCCGATCCCGACGAAACTCGTCGATGTGTCGCGGGCACCTCGTTCCCGGATCCGACTATTCTTGGTCCATGGGGGTATGGGAGGTACCTGAAAGCGGGATCTCGGAGCTGTTCGACGCTTCACCAGAGGTCGAGGCGCACACCTCCCTGGCTGCAGAGCTCGCGCTGTTGCTCGGTCTCGCCGCCCTCCTCGTCTCGCCCTTCTCGGTGATGCTCGCGGTCTCGGCCGGCCTCGCGGTGCTGGGTTTCCTGTTTGCCATGGTCGGCCTCGCCACCACGAGCCGCCGCGACGTCACAGGCGGTCTCCTGGTGCCTCTCGGGCTGGTGTTCTCGCTCGCCGCGTTCACGGTTCTCGGACTGCGATACCTCGGCATCGACACCGCCTTCGGCGACGAGCTGATGCCGCACCTGCGTGCCTGGCTCGAGTTCCTCAACTCCCGGCTCCCCATGCCGTAGGACGCAGAAGTCTGGGGGACGCTTGCGTCCCCGCTTCCTCTTCACGCTGCCCCTCGTGTCGATCCGTCGGGCGGTCGGGCCTGACACATCCCGCCCATCTAGGTCCAAACGCACGGGGATCGGGGGCCTTTGGCCCGCGTTCCCGGGCGGACGTGCCGTTACCACAAGCATGATGAGGAGATGCCCGTCAGGGACGTCGTCCTCCGTGTGGCCTGCCTCGTGCTGGTTGCGCTCCTCGGCGCCTGTACCGGGTCCGGAGTCCAGGACAACCCGACTGCGCAACCGGGGACGGCAGCGCGCGA
>DASVBF010000177.1:0-3369 GCA_036375975.1 Nocardioidaceae bacterium
CGTCGTGTGCAGCTGCAACAACGTCACCAGGGCCACCATCTGCGGCTCCGTCGACGCCGGCGCCTGCGACACGGTCGCCTGCCTGAAGAAGTGCACGAAGGCCGGCTCGACCTGCGGCTCCTGCGTCCCGGTGGTCAAGAACCTCCTCGACGAGCGACTCGCTGCTTCGGGCGTCCAGGTCTCCAAGGGCCTGTGCGAGCACTTCGACCTGACCCGGCAGGAGCTCTTCGACGTCATCGCGGTGCACGGCTACCGCACCTTCGACGACATCGTCACCGCCCATGGCAGGGGCCGCGGCTGCGACGTCTGCAAGCCGGCGGTGGCGTCCATCCTGGCGAGCCAGCTCAACGGCCACGTGCTCGACAGGTCCACCGTGGCGCTGCAGGACACGAACGACGCCTACCTCGCGAACATCCAGCGCAACGGCACCTACTCGGTCGTGCCCCGCGTCCCGGGCGGGGAGATCACGCCCGAGAAGCTGATCGTCATCGGCGAGGTGGCCCGCGACTTCGGGCTGTACACCAAGATCACCGGCGGCCAGCGGATCGACCTCCTCGGCGCCCGGGTCGATCAGCTTCCCGCGATCTGGCGACGGCTCGTCGACGCCGGGTTCGAGTCGGGTCACGCCTACGGCAAGTCGCTACGCACGGTGAAGTCCTGTGTCGGGTCGACGTGGTGCCGCTACGGGGTGCAGGACTCGGTGAAGCTCGCGATCGACCTGGAGCTGCGCTACCGGGGGCTTCGGTCCCCGCACAAGATCAAGGCCGGCGTGAGCGGTTGCGCGCGAGAGTGCGCGGAGGCCCGCGGCAAGGACTTCGGGGTGATCGCCACCGAGAAGGGCTGGAACCTGTACGTCGGGGGCAACGGCGGCGCCAACCCGGCCCACGCCCAGCTCCTCGCGGGCGACCTCGACACCGAGACGCTGGTGCGGTACGTCGACCGCTTCCTCATGTACTACATCCGCACCGCCGACCGTCTCCAGCGCACGAGCACCTGGATCGCCTCCCTCGACGGCGGGCTCGACCGGGTCCGTGAGGTGGTCGTCGACGACACGCTCGGTCTCGGCGCGGAGCTTGAGGCTGACATGGCGCAGCACGTCGACACCTACTTCGACGAGTGGCGCGCGACCCTCGAGGACCCGGAGAAGCTTCGCCGCTTCGTGTCGTTCGTGAATGCGCCGGACGCCCCGGACCCGTCCATCGAGTTCGTCACCGAGCGAGACCAGATCCGGCCGGTCATCGCAGGTGCGACTCTTCCGGTGGGGGTGCCCGGGGCCTTGGCGACGGTCGGTCCACCGGAAGGCGACGTGGCCGGTGCCGATCCCGTGAGGGCCGCGCGATGAGCGTCACCCAGACCTGGGCGGCCGTGTGCCCTCTCGACGACCTGGAGGTGGAGCGCGGCGTGGCGGCCCTCGTCAACGGGCAGGCCGTGGCGATCTTCCGCACCCACGACGGCCGTGTCTACGGCCTCGGCAACCAGGACCCGTTCAGTCGTGCGAGCGTTCTGGCGCGGGGGATCGTCGGCACCCGCACGGTCGACGGCGAGGAGGTGCCCTTCGTCGCGTCCCCCATGCACAAGCACGCCTTCGACCTGCGGAGCGGCCAGTGCCTCGACGAGCCGCAGGTGATGGTGGCCAGCTACGACGTGCGCGTGGTCGACGGGGTCGTCGAGGTGGGTCCCCGGAGGTCACCATGAGCGCCGTTCCCCACGGCTCGCCCGCCGGACACGGACGCTGCACGGAGCTTGAAGCAAGTTGGCTGCCGAAGGCCCCTCCTCCCAGCCGACTTGCTTCAGACCGTGGCTCGTCGACGGGGTCGAGCGGTGGGCCGCTGTCGGGGTTCCGGGTCGGGATCACGTCCGCGCGCAAGGTGGACGAGCTGAGAGGCCTGCTCGAGCGTCGCGGGGCCGAGGTGGAGTGGGCGCCTGCGATGGTGATCGAGGCCCTCGACGACGCGGGGCTCCGCGCATCGACCCTGGCCGTGGTCGAGTCGCCGCCGGAGATCCTCGTGGGGACCACCGGCCTCGGGCTACGACGCTGGTTCCGCGCTGCCGAGTCGTGGGGGCTGCTGCCTGCCCTGCTCGGTGCCCTGTCGGAGGCCACGATCGTCGCGCGTGGCCCCAAGACCGTGGGTGCCCTCCGGGAGCACGGGCTCCGAGAGCTGTGGTCGCCACCGTCCGAGTGCTTCGAGGACGTCCTGGCCTACCTGCGCGGCACCAGCCTCACCGGCAGGCGGGTCGTCGTACAGGAGCACGGGAGGTCGCTGTCCGTGGTCGCCAACGCGCTGCGTCTGCAGGGCGCTGACGTCCGCGTGGTGTCGGTGTACCGGTGCGCGCCGGCCGACGACCAGGCCGCGATGTTCCGGCTGGTCGACCAGGTCGCGGCCAGGCGGCTGGACGCCGTGACGTTCACCAGCGCGCCGGCCGCGGAGATCCTCATGGACGTCGCCGTCGCGAGCGGCCGACGCGCGGAGGTCGTGGACGCGTTCCGGGACGGGGTCCTCGCCACCTGCGTCGGCCCGGTGACCGCGGCGCCCTTCGAGATGTGGGGCGTGCCCGTGGTGCAACCGGCACGGTCACGGCTCGCGGCGATGGTCAAGACGCTCGAGGTGGAGCTGCCCCTGCGCAGGCGCGGCACGGAGCTGGAGGTGGCCGGGAGCCGCCTGCTGCTGCACGGGGAGCGGGTGATCCTCGACGGCCGGGAGGTCCGGCTCTCCCCGGCGCCGCTGGCGGTGCTCCGGGCCCTCGCCGAGCGTCCCGGGCACGTCGCCGCCCGCGCAGAGCTGATGGGTCGTCTGCCGAGCGGCCTTGCTGCCAGCGAGCACGCGGTGGAGGTGGCCGTCGCGCGGCTCCGCTCGGCGGTGGGGGCCCACCTCGTCCAGACGGTGGTGAAACGCGGCTACCGGCTCCGGGTGAGCGAGGACCCGCTCGGCAGGGTCACGGACTGACGCTGCCCCGGTCCTGGTCGCACCTGGCTCGCCCGCCGAGATCGCCGCCCACCGCTAGGTCGCGGTGGACCTTCTCGCCGAGGTCCAGAGGCGTACCCGCGGGCGCTCGGTCGCGTCGGCGGCGGCCGGGGCAGCGCTCGCCATGGCCTGCTCGACCAGCTCGACGAGCGCCTCGCTGACGAGGGCGTCGCGCTCGAGCGGCAGCATGTGACCGGCTCCCGGTGCCACCGTCAGGCGGGCGCCCGGGACCTTCTCGGCCAGGAGCTCCGCGTGGGAGCGGGGGGTGAGCAGGTCCTTGTCACCGACCATCACGTGCACGGGGATGCCCGCGAGCGCGGAGAGCCCGTCGATCCGGTCGTGACGCATCACGTCCTCGAAGAACCCGCGCATGGAGGCGGCCGGTGTGTTGATGATGCCCTCGACC
>DASVBF010000190.1:0-6031 GCA_036375975.1 Nocardioidaceae bacterium
ATCACCTCGCTCAACATGGAGGACTACATCCACGAGGTGGTCGTCCCCACCGAGGAGGTTGCGGAGATCAAGAACGGCCAGCGCAAGCTGGTCAAGCGCACCGTGCTCCCCGGCTACGTCCTGGTCCGGATGGACCTCACCGACGAGTCCTGGTCCGCCGTGCGCCACACACCGTCGGTCACGGGCTTCGTCGGCCACAGCCACCAGCCGGTGCCGCTGTCACTGGGCGAGGTCGAGAGCATGCTCGCTCCGACGATCACCGCTGAGGCCGAGAAGGCCGCCCCGGAGTCGGCTGCCGCGGGCGGCGCTCCGGCGAAGCGCAAGACCGAGGTCGCCGACTTCGAGGTCGGCAACTCGGTCATGGTCGTCGACGGCCCGTTCGCCACGCTCCACGCGACGATCACCGAGATCAACGCCGACACCCAGAGGGTCAAGGCCCTCGTCGAGATCTTCGGCCGGGAGACCCCGGTCGAGCTGAGCTTCAGCCAGATCCAGAAGGTCTGACCGAAGCCGAGCAGCACCAGCAGCATCCAGAAGTAACACCGCAGTTCATGAGTTAAGGACCCGATTCCATGCCTCCCAAGAAGAAGATCGCAGCGCTCGTCAAGGTGCAGCTGCAGGCCGGGGCGGCAACTCCTGCTCCGCCGGTGGGTACCGCTCTCGGTCCCCACGGCGTGAACATCATGGAGTTCTGCAAGGCCTACAACGCCGCCACCGAAGCGATGCGCGGCAACGTCATCCCGGTCGAGATCACCATCTACGAGGACCGGTCGTTCACCTTCATCACGAAGACGCCTCCGGCGGCCGAGCTGATCAAGAAGGCGGCCGGACTCCAGAAGGGCTCGAGCGTTCCTCACAAGGACAAGGTCGGCAAGCTGACGAAGGACCAGGTCCGTGAGATCGCGACCACGAAGCTCCCCGACCTCAACGCGAACGACATCGACGCCGCGATGAAGATCGTCGAGGGCACCGCCCGCTCGATGGGTGTCACGACCGAGTGACGCCCGGCGGTCCCGGCACACCGGGCGACCGCCGTACTCAGAAACCGTGGCAGGGCCGCTGACGCGCCCCAAGGACCACACCTGGTAACAACCCCAGAGAAAGAGGGAACCAGTCATGCAGCGCAGCAAGACGTACCGCGCCGCGTCCGAGGCTTTCGACAAGGACCAGCTGTACACCCCGCTCCAGGCGATCAAGATCGCCAAGGAGACGAGCAAGAAGAAGTTCGACGAGACCGTCGACGTGGCGATGCGCCTCGGCGTCGACCCCCGCAAGGCGGACCAGATGGTCCGCGGCACGGTCAACCTCCCGCACGGCACCGGCAAGACCGCACGGGTCCTGGTCTTCGCCACCGGCGACAAGGCCGAGGCCGCGCGCGAGGCAGGGGCCGACTACGTCGGCGCCGACGACATGATCGACAAGGTCAACGGCGGATGGCTCGACTTCGACGCCGTCGTCGCCACGCCGGACATGATGGGCAAGGTCGGCCGGCTCGGCCGCGTGCTCGGTCCCCGTGGCCTCATGCCGAACCCCAAGACCGGCACGGTGACCCCCGACGTCGCGAAGGCCGTCTCGGACATCAAGGGCGGAAAGATCGAGTTCCGCGTCGACCGGCACGCGAACCTCCACTTCATCATCGGCAAGTCGTCCTTCTCCGAGAAGCAGCTCGCCGAGAACTACGCCGCCGCACTCGACGAGGTGCTCCGGCTCAAGCCGGCCAGCTCGAAGGGCCGCTACCTGAAGAAGGTCACCGTCTCGACGACCATGGGACCCGGTGTCCAGGTCGACCCGAACCGGACGCGCAACGTCGCCGCGGAGGACGAGGCCTGATACTGCTCCGGCCACCCGGGCACTGACCCGGGTGCGCTGCGCGCAGCCCACGGCTCACTGGGACGCCGCCGGGACTTCCTGCTGCCGACCGCGGCTGGATCCCGGCGGCGCTCTTGTGTAACCGCACACTCGCCCGGTCGTTGATGCGGTACGCCGGTCGTCGACCGCTCCTGGCGGGGAGCCCGACCAGCGAGGTCAGGAGTGCCGATGGGCGAGCGTGTGGTCGGTCCTGCTCCACGTCGCGTGCGACGGGTCGGGGGAGCGCTCGCCGCTCTCGCGTGCGGTGCCACGGTGCTCGTCGCGCCTGCCGCGGGTGCGAGACCAGCCGCCGCGGACGTCGCCCTCGAGACGGTTCAGACACGGATCCCGGTCGGCATGCCGGACGACCACGGTGCCCCGGTCACCCTCGACGCCACCGTCGTCCAGCCCGTCGACGGCTGCCCCTGCCCCGGGGTGATCTGGAACCACGGCTTCGGGGGCTCGAAGAACGGCGACCGCGACACCCGGGAGCTGCTCGCCCGCCACGGGTACGTCGTGCTCTCGTACACCTCCCGAGGCTTCGGGGACACCCCGGGCCAGGTAGACCTCCTGGGGGCCAAGGAACGCCAGGACCTCCTGGATGCGGTGGACTGGCTGACCAGCCCGGACAACGCGGTCACGGACGGACGGGTCATCGAGGACTCGGTCGGCCAGGTGGGCGCCAGCTACGGAGGACTTCACGCGTGGGCCCTCGCCGCCGCGAACCACCCGGCGGTGCGGACGGTCGTACCCATCGCCACCGCCACGAACCTCTACGACGCGCTCGCCCCTCACGACGTCGAGATGCTGACCTGGGCGAACGGCTTCTACGCCACCGGCTACCGTCCCGAGGACGACAACTACTCGCAGACCTTCCACCGTGTCGTGCACGAGATGAACACCGGCCTGAACAACAGCGACGCCCAGGTCGAGCTCGACGCCCGCGGCGTGAAGGGCCGCTGGAACGACGTCCGGGTCCCGGTCTTCGTCATCCAGGGGGTCAACGACGGGCTCTTCCCCGCCAACCAGGCCATGGAGGCCTACGACGAGCTGACCTCACGCGGCATCGAGACCAGGCTCTACCTCGGCGGGATCGGCCACCCCCCGGCAGTCTCCGGCGGGCCGGAGGTCGAGTACCTCTACGACCAGGTCCTCCAGTGGCTCGACTGGCACCTCAAGGGCAAGCGGGTCCCGCTCCAGCGCATGCCACCGGTGGAGGTGAGCGACGCGAGTTACTTCGACAGCGTCTGGGACGGCACCGTACGACGGGCGCAGGGGCTGTCGCGGGCGGCCGTCACGACCTTCCACCTCTGCGCCGAGACCCCCGCCGGCGGCGCGCTCTCGGAGGACCCGTGTCCCGGGGCCGTGCCGGTCGCGATGGCGAACGCCTACGCCGGCTCGGGATACGACGAGGAGCCGGTGTCCGGGAACGCCCTCCGCGACGAGGCGCCGGACCTGGCGGACCGGGCCGACCTTCCGGGGGCGGCGACGTTCGACTCCGCGCCGATGCCGGCCGACACCCCGCTCGACCTTGCGGGCATCCCGTCGCTCGACCTCCAGGTCTCGAGCGTGCACCAGCTGCCGGTCGGGTCCCGCGGGACCGTCGCGGCGTTCCAGCTCGACCCGAAGGTCTACGACGTGGCGCCTGACGGCACCGCCATGCTGCTGACACGCGGCGCGTTCAGCGAGCAGGTGGACGCCGCGGCGCCCGGGAGCGCACCCCGGCATGCCGTGGACTTCGACACCTTCGCCGCGTTCACGACGATTCCGGCGGGGCACCGGCTGCGTCTGGTCCTCGCCACCGAGGACACGCCGTACCTCCGGCCGACCGCGAACCCGTTCGTGGTCACGCTGCACCCCGGCTCGACCCTCACCGTGCCGACCGGGGAGTGGCTTGGCCCGCGGGTCGACGTGACGCCCTGACGGCGAACCGTCTCGGCCTCACGTGGGCCGGCGCCCCGAGCGGCTACTCGACGAAGACCCGCTCGTCGACGAGCTTCTCGGCGACGACCTGACCGTCGGGCTCGAACCGGGACTGCTCGAAGCGCTTGTGGAACTCCAGGTCGATCCCGTCCTTGCCGCTGCGGTTCTTCTCGATGGTCAGCACGACCCAGTGCTTGAACCGCTCGACGTTGCCCGTGTTGTACACCAGGTGGTGGCGGGCGACGACGTCGAACTTGTTGTTGATGATCAGCACGGTGTCCGCCTCGTAGGCGAGTGCGGAGGAGCCCCGGAGGTTGTTCACCCGCATCCGCTTGCCGGACTGCAGGCCTTCCTTGTCGGCGGCGACGATCGCCACCACGGGGATGTCCGCGTCGAGCGAGAGGTCCTTGAGGCCTTCGACGACCAGCGTCACCCGTTCGTCCTCGTACGCCGGGCCACCGGGGACCTTCACCTTCTGCAGGTAGTCCACGAAGACGGCCGGGAGCTGGCCGGTCTGGTCGCGCACCTCCTCGACGGCGTCCCGGATGATGTCGAGGGTGGTGCTGCTGCCGGTCGAGCGGTGCAGGACCAGGCGCTGGGAGTAGGACCCGAGCTGGTTGAGGGCCTGCCCGCCGCCGGGCCAGTCCTCGATGCGCTCCGCGACAGTGCCGCCCCAGCCGTCGGTCGACTCGAAGATGGAGCGGACCTGGCCGAGGTTGGGTCCCTTGAGCCCCGCTGCCAGCCCCGCCTCGAGGGTCATCAGCCGGATCAGGAGGGCGTGCGGGTCGTGCTCGAAGGAGAAGAACAGCACCGATCTGCCCGACAGTGCGATGTTGCGGGCGGCCTGGAGCGCCCAGGTCGTCTTGCCGAGACCCTGGGGACCGGCCAGGAGGATCAGCTCCCCGGAGCGGAGGCCGCCGCCGAGGTGTCGGTCGAGCACCTCGAAGCCGGTGGGCCAGACCCGAGCGGCCGCATGTGCGCCCCCCTGGAGCCTGCTGTTGGCCTCGTCGAGCACGTCGTTGAGTGACTGGAGCGCGTATTCCACGAAATTCATGGAACCAGAGGCCGTCAAGCGCCGCCCGGTTTCTGCGGATATCTGTCCGAACCAGTTGCGCCGCTGCCGAGGCGATTTGGCCTACGTCGGACCGTCGCTTATGGTTCTGGGTGAAACCAGAGACCGCCGGTTGTCGGTGTGCCCGGACCCTTGGGGTCGAGTGCCCGGCTGAAGGTCCCGCAGAGCGGGCGGCCTGCGCAGGTGACACCGAGTGACCGTTCGACGACCGTGTGTCGTCGACATGTACGCCCTGTGCCTCCTGTGCCAGGGCGTTTTCCGTTCTCCGGGCCCGACGTACCGGTCTCCGGGCGCTCGTGGGGCCAAGCCTCCACGCGGCACCCACCATGCTTGATCGTTCATGAACCGTGGAAGGAGACCCATGGCGCGGCCAGACAAGGCAGCAGCCGTTGCAGAGCTCGTGGAGACGTTCCAGGAGTCTGCAGGTGCTGTGCTGACCGAGTACCGCGGTCTCACCGTCAAGCAGCTGCAGGACCTGCGGCGCGCTCTCGGCGAGAACGCCAACTACGCCGTGGTCAAGAACACGCTCACCCAGATCGCTGCCCGTGAGGCCGGCGTCGAAGGATTCGACGACCTGCTCACCGGGCCGACCGCCATCGCCTTCATCAACGGTGACGTGGTCGAGGCGGCCAAGGGCCTGCGTGACTTTGCCAAGGCACACCCCTCCCTGGTGATCAAGGGTGGCTTCTTCGAAGGGAAGTCGCTCGAGGCCGGGGAGATCGCCAAGCTTGCTGATCTCGAGTCTCGCGAGGTGCTCCTCGGGAAGCTCGCAGGCGCGATGCTCGCGTCGCTCAGCCAGGCTGTCTACCTCCTCAACGCGCCGATCGCCCAGGCCGCCCGTCTCGCGGGCGCGCTCCAGGCGAAGGCCGAGGAGGACCCGTCGATTCTCGCGGGAGGGGCCGGCGAGCCGGCTCCCGTCGCCGAGGAGCCGGCGGAGGAGACCGCGGCGGAGGCCGCGGAGACCACCGAAGAGTCCTGACCCGGGGCCCTTCACGACACCATCACCAGTGATGACTCGGAAGCGGACCACCGCCCAGGGTCAGAAGCAACACAGAGAGGAACCGCCACCATGGCGAAGCTCAGCACCGACGAGCTGCTCGACGCTTTCAAGGAGATGACCCTCCTCGAGCTCAGCGAGTTCGTGAAGCAGTTCGAAGACACCTTCGGCGTCACCGCCGCCGCTCCCGT
>DASVBF010000212.1:0-29189 GCA_036375975.1 Nocardioidaceae bacterium
CCTCTCGAAGGTGGCCACGATCGACCGCACGATGGCCAGCGCCTCGGCATCGTCGGCGGCGAGGTGGTCGACCACGCCGGACTTTCGGGCGTGCACGTCGCCACCGCCGAGCTCCTCGGCCGTCACCACCTCGCCGGTCGCGGCCTTCACCAGGGGCGGGCCGCCGAGGAAGATCGTGCCCTGCTCCTTCACGATCACCGTCTCGTCGGACATGGCGGGGACGTACGCACCGCCTGCCGTGCACGAGCCCATGACCGCGGCGACCTGCGGGATCCCTTGGGCCGACAGGTTGGCCTGGTTGAAGAAGATCCGGCCGAAGTGCTCCTTGTCGGGGAAGACCTCGTCCTGCATGGGGAGGAACGCGCCGCCGGAGTCGACGAGGTAGATGCAGGGCAGCCGGTTGGCGCGCGCCACCTCCTGGGCGCGGAGGTGCTTCTTCACGGTGATCGGGTAGTACGTGCCGCCCTTCACCGTGGCGTCGTTGGCGACGACCACGCACTCGCGGCCCGCGACCCGCCCGATGCCGGTGACGATCCCGGCCGAGGGGACCGCGTCGTCGTACATCCCGGTCGCCGCCAGCGGGCTCAGCTCCAGGAAGGGGCTGCCGGGGTCGAGCAACCGGTCCACGCGGTCACGAGCCAGCAGCTTGCCGCGGGCGATGTGCTTCTCCCGGGCGGCCTCGGAGCCGCCCTGACGTGCTCGTGCATGACGCTCGCCCAGGTCCTCGACGAGCTCCCGCATCCCTGTCGTGGCCACCGCCACCTCCGTCGTCGACACGCGACGATGTTATCGATCGTTAACAGCGCGCGCCAGCCGCGACGGTTTACCAAGGTATGTAGGAAAGTGCTGCGTTCCCACGGTGAACTTCCCCAGGGGAGCGTGAGAATGCCTGCATACCCTGGTAAACCCGCAGCCCCTCAGCCCGCGTAGACGACGTCTCCGCCGATGTAGGTGGCGTTGGTCTCCGTCGATCACGGGCACTGTGGCCGGCGGCCGTGCCGTGGGCGCCCGCTCGGCTTGCCGAGACGTGAACGATCGCTAACCCGGTGCTCTATCGTGAAGACATGAACGGCCGCCGAGAGCAGATCCTCTCCACCGCGGCCAGCCTGTTCGCCGAGCGAGGGTTCCACGGCGTGTCCGTCGCGGACCTCGGCGCGGCCTGCGGCATCTCCGGCCCGGCACTGTACAGGCACTTCCCGTCGAAGGACGCGATGCTCGCGGAGATGCTGGTCTCGATCAGCGAGGAGCTGCTCGAGGTCGGCCGTGAGAGGGTCCTCGAGTCGGAGGACGCTCGCGAGGCCCTGCACGCCCTGGTCAACTGGCACATCGACTTCGCCCTCAGCAACAAGGCGCTCATCGTCGTCCAGGACCGCGACTGGGCCTCCCTCCCGGACGACGCGCGCGAGAAGGTGCGCGACCTGCAGCGGAGGTACGTCGAGCTCTGGGTCGAACAGCTGCGGCAGATCCACCGTGGGCTCCCCGCCGACCGGGCCCGGGCGATGGCGCACGCAGTCTTCGGCCTGCTGAACTCCACGCCGCACAGCGCGCTGCTGTCGGAGGCCGAGATGCGCGGGATGCTCGAGCAGATGGCGCTCGGCGCGCTGGACCCGCCCGCGGTCGACGTATGACCGCGGCGGGACTCGAACGGACGACTGCCCGGAGCCACGTCAGGCTCCGGCCTCGGCCGCCTCTGCGGGCACCCGGTGACGCGCTCCGGTGCGCTCCGCACCGATTCCAGCGGCCACCACGCAGGCAATTCCGGCGAGGGGGCCCGGGCCGGGCACCTGGCCCAGGGCACCCAGGCCGATGATCGTCGCGAACGCCGGCTCGAGGGCCATCAGGGTGCCGAAGGCGCCCGTGGTGAGCCTCCTGAGCGCAAGGAGCTCGAGGGTGAACGGGATCACCGGGAGCAGGAGGGCGAGTCCGAGTCCGGCGAGCAGGACCTGCCACGTCAGCAGCGGGGCGACGCTCGGGCCGGCGACAGCGGTCGCGACCAGGCCGGCAACCGGCATCGAGACCGCAAGTCCCTGAACGCCCGCGACCTGGTCGCCGACGCGTTGGGTGAGCAGGATGTACGCCGCCCAGCACGCGGCCGCGCCAAGCGCGAACAGCACACCGACCAGGTCGATCCCGCCGTGCCACGGCTCGGTGAGAAGAAGCACCCCGACTGCCGCCAGCGAGGCGAACAAGCGGCCCCGGCCCTGGCTGCGAAGCGCTGCGACACCGAGCGGCCCGAGGAACTCCAGCGCGCTGGCGGTGCCCATCGGCAGCCGATCCACGGCTTCCATGAACAACAGAGTCACGCCGGCCGTGACCACCCCCAGCGCGACGCCGGCGCCGAAGGAGCGCCGGGTGAAGCTGGACGGCCGAGGGCGCAGCACCACCAGCATGATCAGGCCCGCCCAGGCCAGCCTCAGCCAGGCGACACCGAGGGGCCCGACCTCGTCGAACAGTCCCACGGCGGCGGCGATGCCCAGCTGTACGGCGAGCATCGACATCACCGCCATCGACACCCCTGCGCGGGCGCCGCCGGGTCCGTTCGGGGACGCGGCCGCGAGTCGGGAGCTGGGCCCGAGTGACACCTCTCGTCCGTTCGAGGGTTGGGCGCTCGGCTGAGTGGTCGTCGTACTCATGCACACCAGTACGCCACGGGACGATCGCTTACGTCCACGCGAGAATCGTGGACAGATTGTCCACAAACAGTGGACAATCCTGTGGATGGAGACCCGCCGCCTCGCCGTGCTACTCGAGCTGTCGCGGCTGGGGTCCATGCGCGAGGTGGCGGAGGAGATGGGAACCACGACCTCGACCGTGTCCCAGCAGATCGCGACGCTCGCACGCGAGTCGGGAGCCCAGCTGGTGGAGCGGGACGGCCGCCGGGTGCGCCTGACCCCGGCCGGGCGCCGGCTGGCGGAGCATGCGGTGACGATCCTCGCCGCGGTGGAGGCCGCACGCCTCGACCTCGACCCCCACTCGGAGCCCACGGGAACGGTCCGCGTGGCGGGGTTCGCGACCGCGGTGCGCTCGTGGGTGGTGCCCGTTCTCCACCAGGTCGCGCAGGCGCACCCCAGGGTCCGGCTGCTGGTCCACGAGCACGAGCCCGTGGAGGCGTTCGCGCTGCTGCGGTCGGACGACGTCGACCTCGCGCTCACCTACGACTACGACCTGGCGCCCGCCGACATCGACCGGAGCCTCGAGTCGACGCCGCTGTGGACCACGCGGTGGGGGCTCGGGGTGCCTGCCGAGGATGCCGGCGTGCACGGCGATGCCCCCCAGGTCTTTGCCCGCTTCGCCGAACGCGACTGGATCGTCAACTCCCGGTACACCGCCGATGCCGACGTGGTCAGGACCATCGCGTCCATGGCCGGTTTCGAGCCGCGGATCAGCCACCGGGTGGACAGCCTCGAGCTGGTGCAGGAGCTGGTCGCGGCAGGTCTGGGGGTGGGTCTCCTGCCCGCAGACCAGCCGACCCGGCCGCACGTGGTGACCCTGCCGCTCACCGAACCGGAGGTCCGGCTCCGGGCCTACGCGGTGGTGCGGCGCGGGCGCTCGTCCTGGCCACCGCTGGCAGTGGTTCTTGCAAGGCTCCGAGCGACCCTGGAACGGTGAGCCGTCGGTGCACTGCGGATGCGACCTCACCATGTCCTCTCGATAGTGTCGGGACATGAGCCTTCTCGACACCTCGATCGCACGCCTCGACGGGACGCCCGCGACGCTCGGCGAGATCACCGCGGGCAAGCCCGCGCTCCTGGTCAACGTCGCCTCGAAGTGCGGGCTGACCCCGCAGTACACCGGCCTGGAGCAGCTGCAGAAGGAGTACGCCGACCGCGGGTTCACCGTCGTGGGCCTCCCGTGCAACCAGTTCGGCGGCCAGGAGCCCGGGACCTCCGAGGAGATCCAGGAGTTCTGCAGCACGAGCTACGGCGTGACCTTCCCGATGACCGAGAAGATCGAGGTCAACGGGGACGGTCGGCACCCGGTGTACACCCAGCTCGTCGGCACCGAGGACGAGCAGGGCCGCTCCGGGGACATCCAGTGGAACTTCGAGAAGTTCCTCGTCGACGGATCAGGCTCGGTGGTCGCCCGGTTCAGCCCGGGCGTCGAGCCCGAGGACCCGCGGCTCGTCGAGGCCGTCGAGAAGCTGGTGGGCTGACCCGCGGTCAGCGCGGCCGCACGAGCTGGGCAAGCTCGAAATGCATCGGGTCGGTCCAGCGCCAGTCGCCGCCCCAGGCGAAGCCCCACTTCTTGAAGATCGCGACGACGTCCCGGTTCATCTCGCCGGCGGTGCCTCGCTGGTTGCCCGGGACGTTGAGGTCGACGGCGATGCCCCAGGTGTGGAGTGAGAGTCCCTTGGCGGGGTCGTGGCCGATGAAGCGGGGCACGTAGCAGCCGCCGAACTCGCCGGGGTGGATCTGGTCGGCGAGCCCGCGTGACTGCACCTCCCGCAGAGCCCCGCGCAGCTGCGGGAACATCACCTTGTTGCCGGTGACGGCGCCGAGGATCGGGACGGTCTCCGTGCGGATGTAGTCGGCCACCCACGTCGGGTCGGGTTGGACCGTGCCGTCGGCGAACCACCGGTAGCTGAACGTGCCGACCGCCGCGGCGACCGAGCCGCCCGTGACCGTCGGCTGACCGACGTGTTGCCGCCGTGCGATCCGCTCGACCGCCTTGACCAGGCGCTCCACCTCGCGGATGTCGAGGTCCTTGCTGACCTGGTACTGCGGGCCGACGTCCACCTTCCGGTCCGGCTTGTCGCTCTTCGGGACCGCCGTCGCGAAACCCCCACCCTTGACCTCGCGCTTCGGGCTCGCGGTCTTATCGTGCTCGGCCGTCGGCGTCGCCGGGTCGCTCGGTGAGGCGTCCGCCCTGCGTTGCTCCGCGGAGACCGTCCGGGCCTCGGTGTCGTCGCACGCCGTCAGCGGCGCCACGACGAGCAGGGGCACGGCCGCCAGCGCGATCCGCTTGCCGCGGGTGACCTGGGCTGGCGAGGACACCGGCCGCGTCCGACGTACTCCCATCCCACCCCGCTCCCTCGACGAGCTGCGCTGCAGACCCGGCCACAGTCTAGGTACCGGCAGGATCCGTCTTCAGCATTCCCGCACTTTCCCCGGCTTGCCCAGGGTTATGGACGCTTTGCATGCGTTATACCGCTTGTGGAGCGTCCATAACCCCGCGTTACAAGGGGGAGGGGGTCACCAGATGCGGACACGGTCCTCCGGGTCGAGCCACAGGCCGTCCCCCGGCTTGGTGTCGAAGGCCTCGTGGAACTCGTCGAGGTTGCGCACGATGTTCGCGCGGAACTCCGCCGGGCTGTGGGGGTCGACCGCCAGGAGGGTCTGCATCTGCTCGCGGCGACGCTTGGTCCGCCACACGTGCGCCCAGTTGAGAAAGACCCGCTGAGCGCCGGTGAGGCCGTCACGCTCAGGCATGGGCTCGTCGCCGAGGCTGATCAGGTACGCCTTGAGCGCGATCGTCAGGCCGCCGAGGTCGCCGATGTTCTCACCGACCGTGAGCGCGCCGTTGACCCGCTCGCCGGGGAGCTCACGCGGCTCGAAGCTGTTGTACTGCTCGATCAGCTTGTCGGCCCGGCCCTTGAAGGCGGCCCGGTCGTCCGCGGTCCACCACTCGTTGAGGTTGCCGAGGCCGTCGTACTGCGAACCCTGGTCGTCGAAGCCGTGGCCGATCTCGTGGCCGATCACCGCCCCGATGCCGCCGTAGTTCTCGGCCGGGTCGGCATCCGGGTCGAAGAACGGCTTCTGCAGGATGCCCGCGGGGAAGCAGATCTCGTTGGTGCCCGGGTTGTAGTAGGCGTTGACCGTCTGCGGCAGCATGAACCACTCGTCGCGGTCGACCGGGGAGCCGATCTTGTTGAGCTGGCGGTCGGTCTCGAACGCGGCGGCCGCCTCGACGTTCAGCATCAGGTCGTCGTGACGGATCTCGAGCGTGGAGTAGTCCCGCCACTTCTTCGGGTAGCCGATCTTCGGGTTGAAGGTCTCGAGCTTCTCGAAGGCGCGCTCCTTGGTCTGCTCGCCCATCCAGTCGAGGGCCGCGATGTTGCGGCGGTAGGCCTCGAGGAGGTTCGCCACGAGCTCGTCCATCTTCGCCTTGGCCTCGGGCGGAAAGTGCCGCGCGACGTACTCCTCCCCGACGGCCTCGCCCAGCGCACCCTCGACCAGGGCGACACCGCGCTTCCACCGGGCGCGCAGCTCCGGCGTGCCGTTCAGGGTGCGGCCGTAGAAGTCGAAGTTCTCCTCGACGAACGCAGAGGAGAGGTACGGCGCGGCGCGCCGGACGACCCGGGCCGCGAGCCACTCGCGCCAGTGCTCGATCGGCACCTCCTCGAGCGCCGTCGAGAGGTGGCTGAGGTAGCTCGGCTGCCGGACGATGCTCTCCGCGACCACCTGTTCGGAGGCTCGGAGGCCCTCGCGCCAGGCCGTCCAGTCCACGTTCGGCGCCAGCGTCCGCAGCTCGTCGGCGGAGGTCAGGTTGTAGGTCTTGATCACGTCGCGGGTCTCGGCCCGTTCCCAGTGGCCCTTCGCCAGCCGAGTCTCGACGTCGAGCACGGTCCGGGCGGCCTCCTCGGCGTCGTCGCGGCCGACGAGCTCGAACATCCGCGTCATGTGGGCGAGGTACTTGTCGCGGACCTCCGCGAACTTCTCGTCGCGGTAGTACGACTCGTCCGGGAGGCCGAGGCCGCCCTGGAGGACGTTGAGGAGGTACCGCTCGGAGTTGCGGTCGTCGGTGTCGACGAACGAGCCGAACAGGCCGCCGCTGCCGAGCCGTTCGAGCTCCCCGACGAAGTGCAGCAGCTCGGAGGTGTCGGCCACCTTGGCGGCGTCGCTGAGCATGTCGGTGATCGGCGTCGCCCCGAGCTCCTCGATGCGCTCCTCGTCCATGAAGCTGGCGAACAGGTCGCCGATCTTCGTGCCGTTCTCGCCTGCGAGCCTCCCGGCAGCGGCGTCCTCGATGATCTCGCGGACCTGCTGCTCGGCCTGGTCGGCGAGCTGGACGAACGGGCCCCACGCGGACCGGTCCGAGGGGATCTCGGCAGTCTCGAGCCAGGTCCCGTTCACGTGCCCGAAGAGGTCGTCCTGGGGTCGGATGTCGAGGTTCATGCCGTCTTTGGCGTCGTCGAGGATCGTCACGAGGGCCACCCTAACCCTGAGGTCCACCCGTTGGCCGGGGATCGTGCGGCCGTCTGGCAAGGTGGTGGCAGGCGTGGTGCGGGGGCCGGTGGGTACGGAGACGGACATGACACAGCTCGCAGAGGTAGCCATCCAGGACAACCAGGAGCGGCTGCGGTACGAAGCGTCGACCGAGTCGGGGGTCGTCGCCGGTTTCGCGGAGTACGAGGACGTCCTCGGTGTCCGCGTCTTCACGCACACCGAGGTCGACGACGCGTTCGAGGGCCAGGGGATCGGCTCAGACCTCGTACGTGGCGTGCTCGACGACGTGCGGGGACGCGGGATGCGCATCCGGCCGCTGTGCCCGTTCATCCGGGCGTTCATCGAGAAGCACGAGGAGTACGCCGACCTCGTCGCCTGACCTGGGAGTGACCCAGGGTCGACCTAGGACCGCAGGAGCAGGACCAGCTTCCCGGTCGCTCGCCGCTCCGCCATGTCGGTGAGGGCCCGGCGGACCTCCTCGAGCGGGTACGACGTGCCGATCGGGGGGTTAACCGCGCCCGACTTCATCATCGGGACGAGCTCGTCCCACTGCTCGCGCATGAAGCCCGGTCGCGCCATGGCGTAGGCACCCCAGCCGACGCCGCGCACGTCGACGTTGTTGAGCAGCAGCCGGTTCACCTTCACCTCGGGGATGATCCCCGCGGTGAAACCCACGACGAGCACCCGCCCGAGCGGGGCGAGCGACCTCAGCGAGTCGGTCATCAGGTCTCCACCGACGACGTCGACCACCACGTCGACGCCGCGGCCGCCGGTGAGCTCCTTGGCCGCGTCCCGGAAGCCCTCGACGAGGATCGCCTCGTCCGCACCGGCGTCCCTCGCGACCTGCGCCTTCCCCTCGGTGGACACCACGGCGATCACCCGGGCGCCGTACCCCTTGGCCACCTGGATCGTCGCCGTGCCGACACCGCCCGCGGCACCGTGCACCAGGACGGTCTCGCCGTCGCGGAGCTGCCCCCGGGTGGCGAGCGCGAACTGCGCGGTGAGGTAGTTCATCGGCAGCGCCGCGCCCTGCTCGAAGCTCATGGTGTCGGGGAGCGGGAAGACGGCCTCGGGGTCGACGGCCACGACGTCCGCCCCGCCGCCGTACGGGAGCACGCAGGCGACGCGGTCACCCGCGCTGAATCCCGACCCTTCGGGCGCCTCGCGGACGACGCCCGCGAAGTCCACGCCGAGCTGGAACGGCGGCGCGGGCTTGAGCTGGTACTGCCCCGCCGACAGCAGGAGGTCGGGGAAGCTGACGCCGACCGCGTGCACGTCGACGAGGACCTGTCCCTCGGAGGCGGTCGGCTCGGGGACCTCGACGACGTCGACCCCCGACGGACCGTCGAGCCGGACTACCTGGACAGCGCGCATGGAAGCTCCTCAGCAGATCGGGTGCCCCCGAGTATGTCGAGCCGCCCCCGCACCGCCGCGCGCACCCCCCGGCGTCGCACAGGTCAGCGGACGACCATCGTGTCGGCAGATTCACCGCCGTTCACGAGCCGGCCGAACTGCGGCGGCCGGCAGACGCGGCAGGGCTCGAGGCCGCTGGTGCGGATGTCCTCGAGGGGTACGACGCGCGCGTCCGCACGTGTCTCGGGGAGCACGCAGTCGAGCAGGTGGTACGACGAGGTGCCGGCGACCACGTAGCCACCGAGACCACCACCCGCCATGCCGGCACCGGCACCGCCACCCGGACCCTGACCCTCCGCTGCCGAGGCCAGACGCGTCAGGACCGCCTCCAGGCGAGCCCGGTCGGCGCGCTGGTTCTGCACCACGATCATCGCCGCGCCGACGACCACCGCCCCGAGCCCGGCGAGGCCGCCGGAGATGAGGTACGGGAACTGCGCCGGCACGAAGTTGTGGCTGGCGGCGCCGTTCCAGCCGAAGAAGATGCCGACGAAGCCGAGCAGGCACAGCGCGACTCCGAGCTGCCCGCCGAGCCGGCCGAGGTTGTTCTTCATTGCGGACTCCTATGCCCCGAGGTACGCCTCGCGCAGGTTGACGTCGTGGATCTCCCGGCCCACCGCGGTGTGGACGAGGGTCCCCTTCTCCATGACCAGTGCCCGGTCCGCGAACGGGAGGGCGCCGGCGTTCTGCTCCACCATCAGCACCGTGGTGCCGTCGGCCTTGATCCGGGAGGTGACCTCCCAGACCGTCCGGGCGATCGTCGGGCTGAGACCCAGCGACGCCTCGTCGACGAGCAGCAGCCGCGGCTGGGACATGAGCGCCCGCGCGATCGCCAGCATCTGCTGCTCGCCCCCGGACAACGTGCCGGCCAGCTGGTCCTGCCGCTCCGCGAGCTGGGGGAAGTAGTCCAGCACCTGGTCGAGCTGCTGGCGGACCACCCCCGGATGGCGGCGCCGGCTCCAGGCCCCGAGTCGGAGGTTCTGCTGCACCGTCAGGCGAGGGAAGACCCGTCGCCCCTCCGGGCAGAGCGCGATGCCGGACCGAACCCGGGAGGACGGCGGCCTGCGACCCAGTGGCTTGCCGTCGAACGACACCCGACCCGAGTCGGGCGTGAGAAGGCCCGCGATGGTGCTGACCGTCGTGGTCTTCCCGGCCCCGTTGAGGCCGAGGAGGACGCAGAGCTCACCCTCCTCGACGACGAGGTCGATCCCGTGCAGCACCGGGTGGGCGCCGTACCCGACGACGAGGTCCTCGATCTCGAGCAGCGCCATCTCAGGCCACCTCCGTGGCGGCGTCCTCGCCCATGTAGGCACGCACCACCTCCGGGTGGCTTCGGACGACGTCCGGGTTGCCCTGGGCGAGCACCTCTCCGAAGTTCAGGCAGTACACGTAGTCCGACACCCTCGTCACCAGGGGCACGTGGTGGTCGATCATCACGATGGTCAGCCCGAACTGCTTGCGCAGCGCCAGCAGCGTGTCGCCGAGCTCGTGCGCCTCCTCCGGCCCCATTCCCGACCCGGGCTCGTCGAGCAGGAGCAGGTCGGGGTCGGTCGCGAGCACCGCCGCGATCTCCACGCGCTTGAGCAGGCCGTAGGGCAGGTCCGCCACGCGCTCGTGGGCGACCGCGTCGAGGTTCAGCAGGTCGAGGATCAGGTCTCCGCGCTCGCGGACCCGCCGCTCCTCCGCGAAGCTCGACGGGCTGCCGGCGATGCCGAGCCAGGGGTCGTACTCGACCTGGAGGTGCTGGGCTGTCATCAGGTTCTCGAGCACCGTGGTGGCCTTGACCAGGCCGACGTTCTGGAAGGTCCGGCCGATGCCGAGCGCCGTGCGCTGGTGCACGGGCATCCGGCTGATGTCGCGGCCCCTGTAACGCACCTTGCCGTGGGTCGGTTCGTAGAAGCCGGTGATGCAGTTGAACAGCGTGGTCTTGCCGGCGCCGTTGGGCCCGATGATGCCGACGATCTCCCACTCGCCGGCCCGCAGGCTCACGTCCTGGAGCGCCTTGATGCCCCCGAAGTGGATGCTCAGCGAGTCGACCTCAAGCACGGACATCGTTCACCTCCACCTCGGTCACCGCGCCGGCGTGCCGGTCGAAGCGGTGTCCGGTGAGCCAGAGCCGGATGGGGGCGACCTGCTGCCCGATGCCGCCGGGGTACTTCGTCAGGGTCAGCAGCAGCAGGATCGGCCCCACGATCAGGCCCACGAACTCCGCCGGGATACCGAGCCCAGAAGCGAAGATCCCATCGACATGGAGCAGCTCGCCGAGCAGGCCGAAGAAGTCGTCGAGGTGCAGAGACCCGAACACCCCGCCGACCGCATTGACCAGCAGCTTCTCCTGCAACAGCGCGAAGAACGCCGACCCGATGACGACGCCGACCCGGTCGCGCAGCCCGCCGACGACGGTCATCAGGATGAACAGCAGCGCGAGCTGGAAGTCGAAGGTGCTGCCCACGATCACCTCGTCGTGGTGCGCCATCAGGGACCCCGCGACGCCCGCGAACATCCCGGAGACGGCGAACGCCAGCAGGGTGTAGGCCTTCACGTT
Source organism: Nocardioidaceae bacterium (assembly GCA_036375975.1). Lineage (GTDB taxonomy): Bacteria > Actinomycetota > Actinomycetes > Propionibacteriales > Nocardioidaceae > Nocardioides_C. The sequence continues at coordinate 11,122 of DASVBF010000212.1, forward strand.
GATGCCGTACGACGCGGCGACGCGGGGGTTCTCCCGCAGGGCGGCGAGCGCCCTCCCGGCCTTGGTCCGGGTGAGCCGCCGGTCCAGCCAGAGGATCACCGCGAGGAAGCCCAGGCACAGGAAGTAGTAGGAGTAGCCGTCCTCGAAGCCCACCGGCCTCGCGGCGGGCTTGCCGCCCTCGCCCCCGGTGATCGCGGCGATCCCGAACAGGGTCTCCTCCGCGAACGTGCCGTAGGCCAGAGTGACGAGCGCGAAGTAGAGACCGGTGAGGCGCAGCGACACCGCTCCGAGCACGGTCGCCTGGGCGGCCCCGAAGGCGGCGGCCACCGCGACCGCGAGCCAGAAGCCGAGCTGGAGGTTCGTGACGACGTAGGCCGACGCGAAGGCGCCGAGACCCACGAAGGCCTGGTGCCCCAGAGAGATCTGGCCGGCGTAGCCGAGGAGGACGTTGAGCGAGAGCCCGCCGATCGCGTAGATCACCGCAAGCGACAGGACGTCGATGTCGGCGACGCCGACGTGGAACGGCGAGAACCAGTTCACCGGAAGGGCGAGGACCAGCCAGGCGAGCAGGGCCCAGACCAGGCCACGGCCGACCCACCCGGCCCGGCCCGGCCGGAAGCCGACGTCGGGCTCGCTGACCGTCACCTCCTCGTCGATGGCGGGGAGCACGGTGGTGGTGTCGATGGCGGTCACGCGGTGGCCGTCCTTCCGACGAAGATGCCCTGGGGCCGCAGCAGCAGGATCCCGAGCAGGAAGGCGAAGAGCAGCATCGCCCGCGCACCGGGGACGTGCGACATGACGGTGAGCGTCCCGAGCTGCTCGACGACACCGACCACGAGACCGCCGAGCACGGCGCCCGGCATGCTCTTCATCCCGGCGAGGACGGCCGCCATGAAGCCTGGGAGGAGGGCCCGCCCGGCGCCGAAGGTGAGGAAGCCGGCCGTGAACGTCGTGTAGGGGCCGGACAGGATGCCGGCAATCCCACCCAGCAGGGCCGCGATGCCCCAGGTCAGCATCGACACCCGCCGTACGCTGATCCCCACCAGCTCCGAGGCGACCGGCTCCTGCTGCGCGGCCTGGATCGCGAGGCCCGAGGGCGAGCGGAAGAACAGGGCGAGCCCGACCGAGACGACGCCGAGCACGCCGACGGTGATCAGCTGCTGGACGGTGACCGGCGCGCCGATCACGGGCACCACGAAGAAGCCGTCGTCGATCTTCGGCATGGTCATGATCGGTGTCTCGTTGAAGCGCCAGAACTGGACGCCCACCGCCGCGAGGGCCACGCCGGCGGTGCCGACGAGCACCGTCACGCGCGACGCGTTGCGCAGCGGGTGGACCACCAGGCGCTCGGTCAGCAGCCCCATCGCGAGGGCCGCCCCGAGGCCGAACGCGACCCCCGCCGGGTAGCTCCAGCCCCAGAGCACAACGGCCGCGTAAGCAGCGAAGAGGCCGACGGTCCCGAACTCCGCCTGCGCGAAGTTGAAGACACCCGAGCCGCGGTAGACGAGCACGATGCCGAGCGCCACGAGGGCGTACACACTGCCCTGGAGCACGCCCGTGACGACCGCGATCCCGAGCTCCGTGAGCAGCTGACCGACGTTCATGGACGCTCGTTCAGCCGCTTCGTGCGGTACTGCCGGGAGCCACAGTCCGCCTCGAGCAGGTGCATCGCCGTGCCACCGAAGCGAGACCTGGTGTAGTCGGTGGCCGGGAAGACCCCGTTGTCGAACCTCCCGACGCGCCCGATGGTGGCCATGAACGACTGGCGGGTGAGCTGCTTGCCGGTGGCCTGCAGCATCATCCCGATCAGCTTCTCGTTGCCCCAGGTGGCAACCCCGATGTCGTCCGGCTCGGCATTGTTCTTCCGGCGGTAGGCGGGGCGGAACGCCGGGTCCATCTGGTCGATCCTGTCCAGTCCCGGGAACGAGGAGTAGAACATGGCGCCGTCGATGTTCGGGCAGCCGCCGGTCGCCACGATGTTGAGACCGTTGGTGTTGCCCGGCCCGACGAAGGTCACCTGGCAGGTCATGGACTTGCTGACGTTGATGAGGCCGCTCGGGCTCGCGTTCCACACCACGACCTTCGCTCCGCTGTTGCAGATCTGCGTCGCGATCGACGGTGCGTCCACGTCGGTCTTCTTCGGGATCCGGCGGGCCAGCACGAGGTTGCTGCCCGAGACCTTCCGGACCGCGGCGACCTGGAGGCCGTAGTAGTTGTCCATGCTGTCGTTGTCGGCCATGATCACCGCCGACTTCTGGCCCCTGAACTCCGTCGCCACGAGCCGGGCCACCAACGGCACCTGCTGCTCGTAGGTCAGCGATCCGGCGAAGTAGGTCTTGAGCGCGCTGAGCGGACCCAGCCCCGGCCGCGTCTCGTGGACACCCCCGGAGAGGTACGGGACGCCGAGCTGGTTCGCGTAACGAGCGCAGGCGTCGATCTGGTCCGAGCCTCCGGCGCCCACGAGCATGAAGACCTTCTGCTGCTCGACCATCTCCTTGCACACGGTTCGGGCGCTGTTGGGGTCGAAGCGGTCGTCGCGGAAGACGATCTGGATCTTGCGCCCGTAGATTCCGCCCTTGCGGTTGATGTAGTCCGCGTAGACGCCTACTGCACGCTCGAACGACTGCTGCGGGAACGCCGCGGCTCCCGTGACCGGCGCGTGGATCCCGATCTTGATCGTCGTGTCCGTGACCCCGGTCGCGTCCCCGCCCGGGGAGGTCGACGACGCACCCGACCCGGCCGCTCCCGCTCCGCCGCCACGGCTCCCGGCCACTGCACCGCCCGGACCGGTCGCTCCGCCGGTCGTCGTACCGGTCGGGCCGCTCGTGGTGGCGCCGGCCGCCGAGCCGGGAGCCGACCCCGCCGGTCCGGCGGGTCCGCCGAGCCCCGCATCGGCGGCAGCGCCGGGCTGGGCTCCCCCGACTGCCCCGGCCGCAGCGCCACCGGCGTACATCTCGGCCACCCCCGGCTTCTGGCCGCATCCCGCGGCGAGCAGGGCCGCGGCGGTGAGGGCCGCCAGGAGCGGCCCGGTCCGCGTCGCGCGCATCAGCTCTGCCTCCTCGAGGTGATCGCGGTGCCGGCGTCGCGGAGGCGTTCGAGCGCACGGCTCACCCCACGCTGCGTCGGCCCGGCAGCAGGCTGGGCGTCCGGTCCGAGGGCGAGCATCATCAGGTACGCCAGACCGAGCGCGAGGGGGAGCAGGACGTAGCCGCCGGCAGGGATGCCCGAGTACCACGGCGGCGCCGCGACGGGTGCCGCCACCGGCGCGGCGTTCTCGAGAGCCGGCCCGGCGGCCGCGGGCTCCCCGGCGGGTACGTCGGCCGGGGGAGCAGCCTGGGGCGTGTCGGCGAGCGCGGGGGCCGACCCGGCGGCACCGGCCGACGAGCCGGTGCCGCTCGCGCCGAGGCTGCCCGACGGCGCGGCACCGGAGTGCGGAGACCCGCCGCCCGCCACGGGGAGGGAGCCGCTGGGCGGCGGCGCACCGACGGCGAAGCTGAAGCCGACGCCCTCCTTCGCAGGTCCGTCGAAGGCGACCTGGAAGCTCTCGGGAGCGTCGGCCGCCTCGACGAGGGCGACGGACGTGGAGCCCTGATGGTCCGGGCTCGTCCAGAGCGAGGCCACCGGGGTGAGGTCGAACGTCCAGAGCCCGGTCCTGGGGTCGCGCTCGCCCGCCGCGCTCGCGAGGTCGCAGTCGTAGGTCGGCCGCGCCTTCCACTGTCCGGAGGCCCCGTCCGCCCAGAACGACTCGGTCACCGGGCAGGCCAGGATCTTCGCCGTGTCGGCGTTCACGGTGGCACCCGGCTCGGTGTTCTCCCGGAGCACCAGGACCGCGGTCTCGACCATCCCGCCCGGCTTGCCCGAGAGCTTGAACTCCAGAGCGCTGAACTTCTCCGGGTCGCCGCCCGCCGAGGAGACCGGGAGGGTGCCCTTGGGGACGTTGGGCGCCGCTGGCTGTGGAGGTGCCGCCACGGTTGCGTCCAGGGGCGTGTCGTTCGCGGCCCACCACCAGCCGGTCTTCACCAGCTCGGCGCCCTTGGCAGTCCCGGGCCGGACACCGGCGTCGGCGGCGCCGGTCGTGAGCAGCACCAGGAGGGTCGCAGTCGCGAGGGCCGCCGCGCGTGTGGGAGCGGACATGTCTCTCCTGAGAGATCACCGGGCCCGCCGGGGCCGGACTGTGACGTAGTTCACCCACCCTCGGCGTCAAGAACGACGCTCCGTGGGAGGGGTTACGGCGGACGGGCTGGGTGGTCTACCCGTGGTGCGGGCCGCGTCAGCGGGGACGCACGAGAGCCGCGAGCTCGAAATGCATCGGGTCGGTGTAGGACCAGTCACCGCCCCAGGCGAAGCCCCAGCGTTTGAAGATGTCCACGATCCGGGGGTCCATCTCACCCTGCGTCCCGCGCAGGTTGCCGTGCACGTTGAGGTCCACTGCGATGCCCCACGTATGCAGCGACAGCCCCTTCGACGGGTCCTGCGCGATGAACCGCGGGTTGTAGCAGCCGCCGAAGTCACCGGGGTCGATGAGGTCGGCGAGCCCGCTGTCGACGACCTCCTGCAGTGCGGCCCGCAGCTGCGGCAGCATCACCTTGTGGCAGGTCACCTGGCCGAGGATCGGCACGGTCTCGGTGCGGACGTTCGCGGCTACCCATGACGGGTCGGGCTCGACCGAGCCGTCGGGGTGGTATCGGTAGCTGAACGACCCGACCGCGTCGGCGACGGAGCCCCCGGTGAGGAAGGCGGTCTGCCGCCCCTGGCTCGCCACGGTCTCGGTCAGCGACGAGACGGTGGCCCGTCCCCGCAACCGGCGCTCCAGGACCTTCGCCACGGAAGCGGCGTGGGCCCCGTGGGTCGAGACGAGCACCGCGTTGTCGGGCACCATCCCGAGCTGATGGCCCCGCACTTCGTTGACCACCGCGTCGATCCTGGGTGCCATCGACGCGTGCGCACCCACCCTGAGGGTGAACGCACCCGACTGGTTCCCGAGCATCAGATCGCCGCCGAGAGGCACGTCCAGCTCGTGGGCGAGGTCGGGCGTGACCGCCACGTCACCCTCGGCCACGCGCTGCCACACCGCCTGGGCCCGTGCGCTGACCTTCGGGGTGAAGCGTCGGTAGGACGCGGGGTCCACCGCGCCCAGAGTCATGGTGCGACCGTCCACCGGGGCTGCCGCGAGCGCGAGCGACAGGCTCGCGTCGACGCCCCGCGTCCTCGCGATCTGCTTGCGAAAGTGCCCAGGCAACGTCTGCCGACCCACGACGAGGAGGTCCGGGGTGTCCACCGGACCGACCAGGCGGCCCGGGGAAGCGACGGACACCCCCGGTCTCGCCGCGACGTTCGGCCGTTCGGCCACGACGGCGACGTCCGTGTCGGCCGACGCCATCTGCGGCGGGGTGGCCCGAGGCAGGGCACAGCCCGCCAGCGTCGTACCCAGCGCGAGGCACACCGCGACAGCGGCGGGTGTCCTTCCCAGGGCGCGGGGCATGCCTCTCTCCTCGTCAGGGGCGGGGGAGCTACGGCGTGGACAACGAGCCACCCCGCGACCGGGTCACGGACCCCGCCTCGGAGCGCCGCCAGGCGGGCGAGGGTCAATCGTTGCCGAAATGTGACGATAAGCACACCGAAGTACGGGTAGGGCTTACCTACAGGGTCTCGGTCACACGGGCGAGGCTCAGGACGGTGCGTCACAGCAAAAGGGGATCTGGTGGCCAAGATCGAGTTCGACGGCGTATGGAAGCGCTACGCGGACGGAACCGAGGCGGTCAAGGACCTCAGCCTCCGCATCGAGGACGGGGAGTTCGTGATCCTCGTCGGGCCCTCCGGGTGCGGGAAGTCGACTGCGCTGCGCATGGTCGCGGGCCTCGAGGCGATCTCCGAGGGGACCCTCGTGATCGGCGACCGGACCGTGAACGACCTGTCGCCCGCCGAGCGCGACATCGCCATGGTCTTCCAGTCCTACGCCCTGTACCCGCACATGAGCGTCGCCGACAACATGGCGTTCTCGCTCAAGATGGCCAAGCTGCCGAAGCAGGAGATCGACGAGCGGGTCAAGAAGGCCGGCGAGATGCTCGGCCTCAGCGAGTACCTCCACCGCAAGCCGAAGGCGTTGTCGGGCGGACAGCGGCAGCGGGTCGCCATGGGGCGCGCGATCGTGCGCAGCCCGCAGGCGTTCCTCATGGACGAGCCGCTCTCCAACCTCGACGCCAAGCTGCGCGTGGCGATGCGCGCCGAGATCGCGAGCCTCCAGAACCGCCTCGGCGTCACGACCCTCTACGTCACGCACGACCAGATCGAGGCCATGACGATGGGGGACCGGGTCGCGGTGCTCAAGCGCGGCGAGCTCCAGCAGGTCGCCGCCCCCCAGGAGCTGTACGAACGTCCGGACAACCTCTTCGTGGCCGGGTTCATCGGCTCCCCGGCCATGAACCTCGGCCGCGGGACCATCGTCGACCAGGACGGCCGGCTCAGCGTGCAGCTCGACGAGTCCTCCTGCGTGCGCCTCTCCGACGCCGCGCTCGACCGCTACCCCGGCGTGCGCCAGTACGCCGGCCGCGAGGTCGCCGTGGGCATGCGGCCCGAGCACTTCTTCCGCGCCGACTCCGCGACCCCCGACGACACCCAGATGAAGCAGCGACAGGTGCGCCTCGTCGAGCTCCTCGGCGCCGAGGTCCTCGTGCACTTCGAGACCGGCACGCGACCGGTCATCACCGAGGACCTGCGCGAGGCCATGGACGACGCCGAGGCCTTCGCCGAGCTCGAGCACGCCGTGCAGACCGGGACGCAGCAGTTCGTCGCGCGCCTCGAGCCGCACGAGGCCCCGAAGACCGGCCAGACGGTCGATCTGGCCTTCAAGACCGAGCACATGCACTTCTTCGATATCGAGACCGGCCAGGCGCTGCGCTGAGATCCGACCGAGGCGCCCGGCTCAACAGGAAGGAAAGAGGGGACCGATGATCCGACTGAGAGGCCGAGGATGGCTGGCGATGGCCGGGACCATGTCGCTGGTGGCTCTGGCCGCCTGCACTCCGGGCGGCAGCAGCAGCGGGGAGAGCGGAGGTGGTGAGCTGACCTGGGCCATCGGTGGTGCCGAGGCGCAGCCGGGCGGCCTCGACCAGCAGATCGCCAAGCTGTGGAACAAGCAGAACCCCGACAACCCCGTCAAGGTCGAGCGACTGCCCGACGAGGCAGACCAGCAGCGCGAGCAGCAGGCCCTGCAGCTGCAGGCCCAGGACCCCAAGTTCGACATCCTGGGTGTCGACACGATCTGGACCGGTGAGTACTCCCAGAACGGCTGGATCGAGAGCCTCGAGGACGTGCGCGGCGACATCGAGAAGGTCAGCCTGGATGGGGCGTTCAACTCCGCGGTCTGGGACGGAAAGCTCTGGGCGGCGCCGTTCAACACCAACGCGGGCTTCCTCTACTACCGCACCGACCTGGTGAAGGAACCACCCAAGACCTGGGACGAGCTGTGCCAGATGGCGAAGGCCGCCGGCCAGAAGACGAACATCGACGGGCTCATCGGCCAGGGGTCGCGCTACGAAGGCTTCGTCGTGAACTGGCTGGAGCTGTACTGGGGCCAGGGCGGTGAGCTGTTCAACGACGACCAGAGCGCTGTCGCCTTCGACACCGACAAGGCGACGAAGGCCACCGAGTGGCTCGCCAACGCGAAGGAGGACGGCTGCCTGGCTCCCGGCTACAACACCGCCACCGAGGAGGAGGCCCGCAACCTCTTCCAGTCCGGCAAGGCGGTCTTCATGCGCAACTGGCCCTACGCCTACGGCCTGATCAAGGAGGACAAGGCCAGCCCGGTGCGTGACAAGTTCGACATCGCGCCGCTGCCGAGCTTCGAGGGCAATGAGTCGGTCTCGTCGACCGGTGGGTTCAACAACGCGGTCAGCGCGTACTCCGACAACAAGGAGGCCGCCAAGAAGTTCGTGGTCTGGGTGAGCACCAACGAAGAGGTCCAGAAGATGATGGCCACCGAGGCGTCCGTGCCTCCGACCATGGCGTCGGTCTACGACGACCTCAAGGAGGACCCGGTGATGGCGCTGCTCGGCCAGGTGCTGCCCCAGGCCAAGACGCGTCCGCCGGCGCCGACCTGGAACGAGATCAGCGTCGAGATGCAGCGCGCCCTCTTCGCCGCCTACAACGGTGAGGGCGACCCGGCGCAGGCCTCCGACGACGTGAAGTCGGCCCTGGAGAAGGCCATCCAGTAGCACGACGACCACCGAAGGGAGGGCCACAGGGCCATGGCAACAACAGGAACCGCGCTGGAGCCGGGGGCGGCGGAGCAGGCCGCGCCTCGGAAGAAGGAGCTGTCGGAGACGACGCTCGGGCGGCTGTTCGTCACTCCGGCGATCCTGCTGATGGCCCTGGTGGCCCTCTTTCCGGTGCTCTACGCCATAGTGATCAGCCTGCAGGCCTACACCGGCAGGCAGCACGAGGGTTTCGCCGGCCTCGGAAACTACGTCGAGGCGCTCACCGACGACAGGTTCTGGACGTCGCTGGAGTTCACCGTCATCTTCACGGTCACCTCCGTGGCCGCGGAGTTCCTGATCGGCCTCGGCTTCGCGCTGCTGATGAACCAGGCGTTCCGGGGCCGGGGCGTGACGAGGGCGGCGATCCTGGTCCCGTGGGTGATCCCCACGGTGATCGCCGCCCAGATGTGGTTCTTCATGTTCAACGTGACCCCCGGCTTCGTCAACAGCGCACTGGGGCTCGGGGACTTCAACTGGCTCGGCCAGCCCGGCTGGGCGACGTTCGTGGTGGTGTTCGCCGACGTGTGGAAGACGGCCCCGTTCGTGGCCCTGCTCCTCCTTGCGGGGCTGCAGACGATCCCGACCGACGTCTACGAAGGCGCCCGGGTGGACGGCGCCAAGACCCTGCAGCGGTTCTGGTACATCACGCTCCCCCTGCTCAAGCCGGCCATCCTGGTCGCGCTGCTGTTCCGGACCGTCGAGGCACTGCGCGTCTACGACCTCCCGCAGGTGATGACCGGCGGTGCGTTCGACACCGAGTCGCTGTCGATCCTCGTGCAGCAGTACGTCGTCCGCACGCCCGACCCGGGCCTCGGCTCGGCCCTGTCGACCATCTCGTTCGTGATCATCCTGGGCGTCGGCCTGATCTTCGTGAACATGCTCGGGCGCGATCTCGTGCTCGGTGAGGAGGAGTCCCGATGAGCACCGACCAGGGTGTGGTGGAGCAGCGCTCCAAGGCTCAGATCTGGGGCAAGTCCGCGATGCTCGTCATCATCCTGCTCTGGTGCCTGTTCCCGTTCTTCTGGCTGATCATGACCAGCCTCAAGCGGGGCGACCGCGCATTGAACAGCCCCAGCCTGTTCCAAGGTCCGTTCGGGCTGGAGAACTACCAGGCGGTGTTCGAGCAGGACTTCGCGCTGAACCTCCGCAACTCCCTGGCGATCGCCGGCATGACGACGATCCTGTGCATCGTGGTCGGGTCCCTGGCCGCGTACGCGTTGGCTCGCCTGCCGTTGAAGCGCAAGATCCTGCTGATGTCCGGCGTACTCGCGGTGTCTCTCTTCCCGCCGGTGGCGTTGGTGCCGCCGCTGTACGAGCTGTGGCAGAGCCTCGGGCTGCTCAACACCTGGGAGGGGCTCTACATCCCCTACACGTCGTTCACGCTGCCACTGACGATCTTCATCCTCACCACCTTCTTCGCCTCGATTCCGAAGGATCTCGAGGAGGCGGCGCGGGTCGACGGGGCCAGCCCCTTCAAGGCGTTCTACCGGGTGATCTTCCCGCTCGCCGCACCGGGCGTCTTCGCCGCCGCGATCATCATCTTCGTCTCCGCGTGGAACGAGTTCCTGCTCGCCAGCACGTTCGCCCCGCGCGACCCGACGGTCGCCCAGACGGTGCCGGTGGCGATCGCGGCCTTCACGGGTGCGGTCCAGTTCCAGCGGCCGGTCGGCACGATCACGGCCGCCTGCGTCGTCGTGACGATCCCGATGATCATCGTGGCGCTGCTCTTTCAGAAGAGGATCGTGGCCGGCCTCACCGCCGGCAGCGTGAAGGGCTGAGGCCGCACACGTCAGTAACCCGCGACCTCGGGCCACCGGACCTCGACGCCGTCGCGGGCAAGGCGGCTCTGGAGGTCCTCCCGCAGGGGCGCGTCCGCGCAGACCTGCTGCGGAGTGCACCGGCGCTCGAGACAGAAGGCGGCCAACGTCCCCGCGACCTCCCCGACGTTCCACTCCACCGGGTGCAGCCTGTAGCAGCCGTTGGTGACGTGGGTGGTCCCGATGTTCTTCGCCGCCGGCAGCAGGTTCGCCACGCGGACGGGCACGAGGGCGCGGAGAGGGATCTCGAACGGGCACGAGGCGATGTCGACGTAGCCGTCTCCGCCCGTCGAGGGGTGCAGGTCGATCCGGTAGCTGCCGACGCCCACGCTGTCGTCGTAGCTGACCGCACGGCCGTCGGGCCGCAGATCGAGCGCAAGGTCCTGCTCCGCGACGGTGTACAAGGCCCGCACCCGCCGGGACTCGCGGATGTAGGGCCGTTTCGCGAGGCCGTCCGCTGTGCCCAGCAGGTCGCCGCGGAGACGCAGTCCCGGGTAGCCGACCCCGCCGTCGGGCCGTGGAGCCTCGGTCTGCAGCCAGTACAGGAAGCTCAGGCTCAGCTCGCGGGCGCCCCGAAGATGTCGCTCGACCTCCGCGGGCTCGACGCCGTACACCGGCCCCTCGACGTAGTCGACCATCGGCCAGTTCACCAGGGTGACGTCGCTGACAAGGTGCCCGGGCGTGAACGTCCGCCGGTCGGCGATGCGGCGGAAGGCCCACAGCTCGGTGTCACCCCCGACGAGCCGGTGGTCCACGACGGTCTCCCCGGCGCTGCCCGGGTTCGGCGTGAAGGTCCGGGTCAGGGGCTTCCCCGTGCGCGGCACGGGAGCGTTGAAGGAGAGCAGCGAGCCGGGCCAGGAGGGAGGTGCGTGCTCGCGCCAGTGCTCGTACGACGCCGGGCGATCGATCGTGTGGTCCTCGCCGTCGAGGTGGTCGACCGCGAAGCACCAGGAGACCGCCTGCATGTTCAGCGGCCGGGCGTTGTCCGCGGCATGGGGCTCACCGGTTTCGTCGCGGGACTCCGAACCCGTGATGTGCTCCACGTCCGCGAGCGGCAGCAGCTCCCCCGTCTCCGTCGCGTCGAGGACGTAGGCCGCCACGAGGGTCACGCGCTCGCCGTCGGCGCCCGTGAGGGTCACCGACGTGACGCGGTCCCCGTCCGTCGTGGCCTCGACCGGGCGACGGCCGAGCAGCACCTTGAGCCGCCCGGAGGTGCGAGCCGCGGCCAGCATGCCCTCGATCACGGCCGCCCCGACGCGCGGCTCGACGCACAGGTTGCTGACCGTGCCGAGGCCCGGGTTGAGGTGACGTGCCCTCCGGGCCTCCTCGCTCAGGGGGTACCACCGGTGGTAGTAGTCCCGGACCTCGTCGCGAAGCGCGCGGTACCTGGCCGTGCATCCGAACTGCTCGATCCATGGGTGCTCGTCGGGCGGGACCGCCTGGGACGTGAGCTGGCCGCCGAGCCAGTCGCTGTCCTCAGTGAGCACCACGGTGCGACCCGCGTCCAGGGCCGCAAGGGCCGCCGCGACACCCCCGAGCCCGCCGCCGACGACCGCCAGGTCGGCCCGGATCTCCCTCATGGGCGAGCTGTCGTGACTGGCAGCTGCTCGCTCTCCAGGCGGACCTGCCCCTCGACGTCGACCTCCAGGCGCAGGTCGTGCATGCCGAGCCGCAGCCCGGACAGGGACAGCGGCAACAGGGCCTGCGGGAGCATCGGGCGCGCCGAGACGCGGCCCCGAGGGACGTCCACGTCGATACCCAGCAGGGCCACGAGAGCGGCCAGCGGGGCTGCGGCGGCCCAAGCCTGGGGACGGCAGGCCCGGGGGTAGGGCATCGGGCTCGTGACCCGGTCTGCGTCATCGCCGCCGTACAGCTCCGGCAGCCTGAAGTCGAACGACGGCGCCGCCCGTACCAGCCCCCGGAACAGCGTGCCCGCCTCCGCCGCGAAGCCCTCCCGGGCCAGCCCGCAGATCGCGATCGCCGTGTCGTGCGGCCAGACCGACCCGCCGTGGTAGGACAGGGGCGAGAACCTCGGCGACGCGGCTGTGAGCGTCCGCACCCCGAACCCCGAGCTCAGCCCCGGCGACACGAGACGCCGGGCGACGAGGGCCGCCTCCTCCTCGTCGAGGAGGCCGGTGCCGAGCAGGTGGCCCATGTTGGAGGCGACGGAGTTCACCGCGTTACCGTGCGCGTCCAGAGCGACGGCGGGGAAGCGGCCGACCTCGTCCTCCACCCAGAACGACGCCCGGAAGCGCTCCGCGAGCGACGCGGCCCAGGCTCTCCACGTGTCCGCGCCGGGGCGCCCGAAGTCATCGAACAGGTCGGCGCCGAGCATCGCCGCCTGGAAGGCGTAGGCCTGCACCTCGCTCAGCGCGATGGGCGGCTCGCCGAGCGAACCGTCGGCCCACTGGATCGAGTCGCGTGAATCCTTCCAGCCCTGGTTGGACAGGCCCTCGCCGCTGGTGTCGAGGTACCTGATGAACTCGTCACCGGCCTGCTGCCGCATCCACTCCAGGCAGCGCTCGACAGCCGGCAGGAGCGCGCGGACCTCCTCGGCGTCCGCGCCCCAGCGCCAGGCCTCCGCGCACAGGATCACGAAGAGCTGGGTGGCGTCGGCGGTGCCGTAGTACGTCGGAGTCAGCGTGACGTGCTCGAGGACGAGCGGCTCCGCGCGCACCTCGTGGAGGATCCGCCCCGGCTGCTCGCCGGACCGGGTGTCCTCCCGGGTGCCCTGGCGTCGGGCGAGGACCCGGAGCGTGGACATCGCGAGGTCAGTGCCCAGCGGGAGGAGCATGCGGGCCGCCCAGAGCGAGTCCCTCCCGAAGAGGGTGAGGAACCACGGCGCTCCGGCGGCGACGAACACGTCCCCGGCGTCCCCGGTCCTGTCTTGCAGCAGCAGCCCCTCGAGGTCGTCGAGCCCCTGGTGCACGACCCGGGGCACACGGCGGTCGACACAGGCGAGCTCCGGGCGCGACCACGGCGCGACGTCCGCGCCCGCGAACACAGGCGCCCTGCCGGGACTCGCGCTGACGCGCAGCCGCACCGTCAGGGAGTCGCCCGGCTCCAGCTCCCTCGTCCAGGACACGGTCCCTGTGCTCGGGTCCACGTCGTCGGGCCTCGGTTCGGCCCGCAGCGCGGCCGCGTCGTCGCCGCGAGCCCACCTGAGCCCGTCGCGCTCGGCCTCGGCCGGGACGTCCTCCCGCGGTCGGGCGGTGCGGACCTCGGCCACCGGGCTGAGGTCCGCGGCGGCGGACACCTGCAGCACCACGCGGGTCGGCGTCCGGGCCGCCGAGGTAAGGGTCAGCGTCTCGACGAGGTGGTCGTGCCCGACCACGCGTCCGCGGTCGAGTATGACCGTCGGGTCCTCGATCGGGTCGCCGAGCTGGGCCACCACGCCCCTGAAACAGGCGCCCGCGGCCCCGCGGAGCTCGTCGGCGAGACCCACCGGCTCGAAGCCGCTCACGGTGACGTGAAGGCGGCTGAGGAACCGTCGATCGGCGTACAGCCAGCCCTGGACACCTCCCTCCACAACCTGTCCGTCGCGCCGCGACAGCACCACCGAGGGCGCGTCCCCGCAGGAGACGAGGTCGAACACGTAGGGCTGGTGAGCCCGCGGCCTTTCCGGTGAGTTGGGGGAGATCACACCACCAGTCTTACCAATCCCGGAACGCCTCGGCCCCGAACCCCAGGTGACACAGGGCGGAACGCCGGCTCGCCTGACCAGACACGCACCACGACTGAAAGGCAAGCATGATGCCCTCCACGAAGAAGCTCGCTGTCGCTCTCGCTGCGTTCTCCGCGCTGTCACTGACCGCTGCCTGCGGCGCCGGCGACGGGAACGCCGAGGCGGCGAGCGACAGCATGAGCGACCAGACCGCCACGGCCTCCGGGAGCAAGAGCGCTGCGGCCACCGGGCTCGTCGGCCCGGGCTGCGACGACTACGCCAAGGCGGTGCCGGACGGTGCCGGGTCCGTGCAGGGCATGGGGCAGGACCGGGTCGCCGAGGCGGCGAGCAACAACCCCCTCCTCACCACCCTCACCGCAGCCGTGTCGGGCAACCTCAACCCGCGCGTCGACCTCGTGAAGACGCTCGACGGCGACCAGTTCACGGTCTTCGCGCCCGTGGACGAGGCGTTCGGGAAACTGCCCAAGAAGACCGTGGACTCCCTGGCGAAGCCGAAGAACGCCGAGCTGCTGAAGACGGTCCTGACCTACCACGTCGTGCCGGGTCGGATCGCACCCGACGACATCGCCGGCGAGCAGACCACCGTCCAGGGCTCGACGCTGGAGGTCTCCGGGTCCGGGAACAACCTGATGGTCAACGACGCAAAGGTCGTCTGCGGCGGCGTCCAGACCGCGAACGCCACGGTCTACCTGATCGACTCGGTGCTCATGCCTCCGATGTGACGCACGCGCGCCTGCGGCCTCCGACAGACCGGTCGGCGGCCGCAGTGCGCTGTGGGACCTGGCGGGGCGTGGACCCTCCCGGGATGGGTACGACGGCCACATGAGCGAGACCGACAAAGGGCCGGCAGAGCAGGCCAGGAAAGACGCCGAGCAGGACCTCGCCGAGCACGAGAGGCCCGAGGTGGGCCTCATCGGGGACGAGGACCTCCCGGAGGACCTCCAGCCCACCGACGACAACCCGCTGGCGAAGAACCCCGGTGACTCCGACGACGAGAGCGAGGACACCGGGCCCGGGGCTGGGAAGGTCGACGGGATGCCCGACATGGGCAACCCCGGCGCACCTGCCTGAGGTCCGAGGAGCCCGGTCCCGGCGAACTGTAGTGTCCCGGGCATGGCGAAGCACCGGGCAGAACGCAGGAGGATGCCCTGGTGGCAGGAGAGCTTCCTGCTCCTGGTGCTCGCGTTGGGGGCCTCCGTCCTGGTCAAGGCCTTCTTCGTCCAGATGTTCTTCGTGCCCTCCGCGTCGATGCACCCCACGCTCATCGAGGACGACCGGATCGTGGTCGAGAAGGTGTCGATGTGGGACGGTCAGGTCGACCGGGGAGACGTCGTGGTCTTCAAGGATCCCGGCGGCTGGCTCGGAGCGACGCCGGTGCCGACCGGCTTCCAGAAGTTCCTGAGCATCATCGGCCTCTACCCGGAGGGCGGGCACCTCGTGAAGCGGGTGATCGGGGTCGGCGGCGACCACGTCGTCTGCTGCGACAAGCGGGGCCGGATCACCGTCAACGGGGTGGCTCTGCACGAGCGTGAGTACCTCCCGAAGCACACCGCCCCCTCGCTGAAGCAGTTCAACGTCCACGTGCCCGAGGACGCGGTCTGGGTGATGGGCGACAACCGATCCAACAGCGAGGACTCGCGCTACCACCAGGACCAGCCGGGCAAGGGCACGGTTCCCGCCGAGGACGTGGTGGGCCGGGTCGGCGTCATCGTCTGGCCGCTCGACCGGATCCAGATCCTCCATCGGCCGGACACCTTCGAGGACGTGCCGCCACCCACGTCACCCTGAGGTCACGGGTTGGGCTCGACCGTGCGCATGAACCTCGCGCAGGCGGAGGCGCGGGCGCACGACGAGTAGTACCGGCTCTCGCACCCGCTGAGGGCGCGCCGCGTCACTCGGGTTCGTTGCGGTCCTCGCCGCCCACCTTGAACGGGGTGGTGTAGCCGGCGTACATCAGGTGCGCCACCAGCCCCTCCGCCGCGTGCGGCAGGTTGTGGCAGTGGTCCATCCACACACCCGGGTTGTTCGCTCGGAAGGCGATCACGTAGGTCTCCCCGGGGAGGACGTTGAGGGAGTCCACCCACCAGGGGCTGCCTGTCGACGGCTTGCCGTCGCGGTTGAGCACCAGGGCGTGGTGGCCGTGCAGGTGCATCGGATGGACGTCGCTGCTGCTGTTCTCGATCCGCATGGTGACGAGGTCTCCGCGGCTCACCGTGTACATCGGGACGTCCGGCCACAGGTGGCCGTTGATCGTCCACCAGAGGCCGGGCCGACCGTCGAGGAAGCCCGGACGGCGGCCGATCACGTAGTCGAAGCGGCGGTCCGCCTTCGCGGGGTCGATGCCGGTGGGGGCCGACTGCCCATAGGTCAGCGGGTCGAAGAGGGTGCGTGGCGCCTCCGTCTTCGCGGGTTCGGAGCCGGCGGGGCCGAGCACCAGTGCGTTGCCCCCGAGCTCGACGCGGGTCCCGTTCGCGGGTACGACGACCTCGAGGTCCGCGCGCCCGCCCGCCGTAACGACGAGCTTCTTGCCGGAGACCTCCCCCGGTTGGTTCAGGTCCGTGCCGTCGACCGCGAGGACGCGGTAGCTCGCGCCGCTGACCCATGCCGTCATGGGGCCGTTGTCGGTGTTGACGAGTCGCACCCGGGCGACGGTTCCCGGACGTGCGGGCACCCGGAGGTCGCCCTCGTGCCCGTTGACGGTGCGCACCCCGTCGTACAGGTGGACCAGCGCCGGGACGTCGAGGGTTGGCGAGTCGACCGTCTCCTCCGTGCCGGCCGGACGGATGACGATCCCCCCGAAGAGTCCGCGGCGCACCTGCTCGTGGGACACCTGGTGGGAGTGGTACCAGTAGGTTCCGGCCCGGTCGGCGACGAAGCGGTAGGTGAACGTCTCGCCCTCGCGGACCGCATCCTGGGTGACGCCCGCGACGCCGTCCATGGCGTTCGGTACGTCGAGCCCGTGCCAGTGCAGGGTGATCCCGTTCGCGACGTCGGCGTTGGTGAGCCGCACCTCGACGAGGTCACCCTGCGTGGCGTGCAAGGTGGGACCAGGTGAGGACCCGTTCAGCGTGTACCCGCTGACCTCGCGCCCCGAGGCGAGCTCGAAGCTCCCCTCGCGGGCGGTCAGGTCCAGGCGTACGTCGGGCGTCCCCCTGGTGTCGCCGACGAGCGTGCTCGTGTCGATCTCATGGTCCGTGCCGTGGTCGCCTTGGCTCATGCCGGCGTGGCCGCTCCCGGCCATGTCCATGGCGTCGACGTCAGGACCGCCCCCGAGGTCGACGTACCCCATGTCCAGCACGGAGTACTCGTCCGGCATCAGGCTCGACCACCAGAGCCAGCCGAGGGGTACGACGATCACAGCGGTCGCGAGGCAGGCCAGGATCATCCGAAGACGACTGCTCATGGGCCTGCCCCGCGACTAGCTGCTGGTGTGACGCTCAGACGAGCTCGCGCTCGGTCGAGGCCGCGTTGGCGCGCTCGGTCTTCGAGAAGCGGTGCGCACGGACGCCCGCCATTGCCGCCAGCCCGAAGAGGATCAGCGCGTTGATGCCGTGCAGCATGCCGAGAGCGGAGACCTCGTGCAGGAACATGCCAAGAAGCACCTGGACGACCACCGCGAGGAGGACGAAGCCCGCCCACTTGACTCCGCCTGGCACCTTGGCGAAGAAGGAGACGATCATCAGGATCAGCGCCAGTACCGGAATGATCATCTGCCCGTTCAACCCGTGGATCATGAAACCCACGATCTCGGGGAAGGGCGTCCCCTCGCTCTCCATGGTGGCCTTGTCCAGGACACCACCGTCCTGGTCGATCCAGATTCCCAGACCGGCGATGGCGTACACGATCGCGGCTGCCTGCACCATTACCTCGGCGGCGATGAGCCAGGCCAGCACCTTGTAAGCAGTCCTCACTGGAGAGCCCCTTTCCCAGACACGGCGCACCGTCGCGCCCGATCTGCCGAGGTTGGCCTGCCTTGCCCTTGCTCGAAAGTGGTTTCGAGCGTGGCGTGCGAAAGATGACTCGAATTGACCAGGCGTTATGCCTGAATTGACCAGCTCGACCCGATCGGGTCACCCCGGGCAAGTGCCCGGGGTGCTGGACCTGGAGCGGGATGCTCGCCGGCGACCACACGCTGATCGCGGTGTTCGACCGCGAAGCTTCTACTGCATGCTCACCCAGCCATCCTTCCCGACCCATCAACTCCACACCTGCCGGACAGTCTGTCGCGCAGAACTGTCGGTGGTCGAATGTATGTTCGAGTCATGGTCGGAGTGGAGTCGGGGCAGGTGGTCGACACCGACATGCTGGAGG
>DASVBF010000129.1:0-11033 GCA_036375975.1 Nocardioidaceae bacterium
AGGCTCCTGGCACTGGATCTCCAGCCAGGAGGTCCACTGGCGTCCCCAGACATACTGGAAGCCGGGTTCGAAGGTGACGGTGGACGCCGACATCAACTCCATCCCGGCCGGCGACGGCGTCTACGGCCAGATGAGCCGTAGTGTCAGCTTCGACGTCGGTGACTCGATCGTCAGCAAGGTCGACATCGCCCGCCACCAGATGAAGGTGGTCGTCAACGGCAAGCTCGCGCGTACGGTGCCGATCAGCGCCGGCAAGCCCGGGTTCATCACCCGCTCGGGCACCAAGGTGATCATCGAGAAGCAGCAGCACAAGGTGATGGACGCCGCGAGCATCGGCATCTCCAAGAACGACCCCGACTACTACCGGCTGGACGTCTACTGGGCCATGCGCGTCACCTACTCCGGCGAGTTCCTGCACGCCGCGCCGTGGTCGACCGGCTCGCAGGGTGTCGCGAACGTCAGCCATGGGTGCGTCGGCATGACGACCGAGAACGCCAAGTGGCTGTTCGGCATCACCCACGGTCGAGGCGACGTCGTCGAGGTCTCGGGCAGCTCGCGGCACATGACGCTCACGAACGGCTACGGCGACTGGAACGAGTCGTTCCAGCAGTACGCCGAGGGGTCCGCGCTGTCCTGACCCGCCGCGGGTGCGGGTGGGTCAGGCCCGGGCGGGCTTGCGCCGGCGGGGGAGACTCACCCGCACGGCCGTGCCCGGACCAGGCCCGCTCGTGATCTCGAGCCGTCCGTCGGCGTCCCTGACCGCGGCGCTGACCACGGAGAGACCCTGACCGGTGCCGTGCTCGATCCGGCCGAAGCCGGGGCCGTCGTCGGCGACCTCGACCCACGCCTCGTCTCCGGCGGTGCCGATCCGGACCACGACGTCGCCGAACTGACCCGCCGCCCGGCCCGCGTTGTCGATCATGTTGTCGACGGCCCGATGCAGCAGAAGTGGGTCTGCCAGGACGATGGGCGGCTCCGCCGCCTCGTTGACGACCCGGACCTTGTGCCTGTACTCCGCGACGTCCGCGCACTGCTCGGCCAGGTCCGACAGATCGAGCAGCCAGTGCTCCGGTGCGTCGTCCACGGTGACCTGCTCGAGCAGCGCACCCGCGTGGCTGAGCGTCTGGTGCAGCAGGTCGAACCTGCGCCGGGTCTCACCGTCCAGGTGGTTCTCCGAGGGCAGCTCGGTGAGGAGCAGCCCTGCCGTCACGCACTGCCGCAGGTCATGGCAGAGCGCTGCGATCTCCTCCGACACTTCCTCGCTGTGGCGTCGTTGCCTCGGTACCGGTCCGTAACCCATGTCCATCGCCCCACTCACGCCTAGGCCAAGCCACGCCGAGGGCGCTGGACCACGGTCCAACCTGGCGTGCTCCGAATACCCTCGACGTGTATCCCCCCCGGGAATACTGCCTGAGAACACGCTAAACCTTGGCGGTCGTGCTTCCCCCGGCTTGGGGAGAACCTGGCCGTTCTTTGATGCGTTCGGGCCAGCCCACTGGTGCCCACGCGTCCCCCGGTCAGACCACACGAGGTACTTGACCTCCCGTTTTGGGTAGATCGGTCCCTGCGGGCTGAAGCCCATACCCCCCGCACGGCCGTTTTCGTCAACCTAGGGGATGAACCGGGGAGACCTCGCGCGGACTATGAGAACGGGTCGTTTGTTCCAGGCGGCCGCGAAAGGCTCGCCAGTCGCGTCGGTGCCGCGAGGGCCGAGGGCCGAGCGACAGGTCGTCCGGCCAGGCAGCTCACAAGCCGGCACCCGAACAGCCGGACGGTTCCGTCCGTGGCCCCCCACTTCCGGGCGGGTGCTTCCCGGGTGGAGCGGCTGGCGAGTCCCTCGGGCGCAGACGCGCCACCGTGGCTCCGGTCGGGGCTCTGGCGCTGCTCCACGTCGACCATGCGGAGCAGGCGTGTCGTGAAGGGCGCGTTCGACCGCCCGCGGCTGCCGCGGGGCTCCTCGTCCTCCTTCCGCTGCTTGCCGTGTTGACGGTCGTCGTGCGCCTCGAGAGCAAGGGCCCTGCGATCTTCCGGCAGGAGCGCGTCGGACGGGTCCTGCGCCGCTACTCCCTGGACCAGTTTCGGCTCGACCTGCGGTACGCCGAGAACTGGTCCCTGATGCTCGACATCACGATCCTGTGGCGGACCGTCAGGGCTGTGCTGGCCACGGACGGCGCCTACTCAACCCAGAAGCGGTCCTGGCGGTCGGCATGCTGTGAAAGCATCTCCAGATGCGAGACCGACCGGGGCCTGGCGAGCTGAGGACCGAGATGGCTGCCGCGAGGGACCTGCTCGCTGCCGCCGCAGCGGTGCTGACGGCGCAGATGCAGCAGGTCCGCCCGGCCGTGTGGGTGCGCCCCCTGGGTGCCGAGCACTGGGCGGTCCTGGCCGTCAAGGCGCTGAAGGGCGCGCAGTACGACCTGGTCTACGGGGTCTCGTGCGCATGGGTCCCGCACGTCGAGGGCGATGCCCTGCGGTGGCACCGCACGCCGCGTCGGCCGCGGCTCGACCTGTGGGAGGACCACTTCACGGCGGTTGCCCCGGCGCGGCGCTGGGTCACCGGTCTCCATGGGCGGCGGACGGCGTCGAAGCAGGCCGCCGGCCTCGCTCAGCAGGTATCGGAGCGGGCACCGGCATGGTGGTCGACGGTGTCGTCACCAGAAGGGATCCTGGAAGAAGCCCGACGACAGGCGGCGGCCCCCCTCCAGGTCCACAGCCCGCCGCCGAGGTACGTCGCGGCGTTCACGCTCGCCAGGCTCGGTGAACTCGCGGCGGCGGAGGAGGAGCTGGCGTCGGTGACCGAGCTCAGCCACGACCTGCGCGCACAGGCGTCCCTGAGGCTGCGTCAGCTCGCTCCCGGCGCGTAAGCGAGTGCAGCGGAGCGGACGCGGTTGGACGCAGATCAGTTGGGTTGTCTGCGCTGCTCGGGGATCCGCCCGGCGTGGGTCCCACCGGTGGCGCTCTGTGCGGCGTGGCTCGTGGGCTTGTCCGGAGGCGTCCAGCCGATCTCCCGGGCCATGGCCACGGCGGCGAGCTGGGAGTTCACGCCCAGCTTCGCCAGGATCGACTTCACCTGGGTGCGAACGGTCGCCTCGGAGACGAACGCCTCCTCGGCCACCTCGCGAACCCGCTTGCCGTGCGCGAGCTGTCCGAGCACGTGTGCCTCACGCGGCGTCAGGCGAGCCAGACAGCGGCGACGCTCGTCGTCGTCGGTGTGTCGCTCCTGCCAGAGCTGGACCAGCATCTCGCGCTCGTTGCGCGGGATGACCGGCAGCCCCTGGTCCACGCGCCGGATGACGTCGACGATCGCTTGGAGCGGCGCCGACTTCGGGACCACCGTCTGGGCGCCCCGCGCCAGGCAGGATCCCCAGCGGACCCTGTCCGTGACGGCGGTGAGGACGACCACCCGGTGCCCGGCCATGGTGAGCGGGTGGATCAGTGCTGCCCCGTCGCCGGCCGGCCCGAGGTCGAGGTCGACGATCACGACCCGAGGCCGGGTCTTGAGCACCGAGTGCAGCAGCTCACGGCGTCCGCCCCCGTTCTGGGACACCGGGATGCTGATGGCATCGAAGCCCTTGAGGTCCAGTGAGACGCGCAGCGCCTCAGCGAGGATCGCATGATCCTCCACGAGCGCAACGCGAGTCGGTACGGTCATAGCTCCCCCCAGAGCGCGGCCCCGTACTTGCTGATAGGCCCCCACATGCCTCGACCGTACGTCGCGGCACCCGTGGATGCAGGGAAACGAGGACGGATGCTCAAAGTAGGCCGTAGGGCGTGGCCCGGAGCGGCGACCGACATCACCTTGAATGACCGTAGAGAACACCAAAGCCTATATAAATAAGGACATCCGGGCCTTTCGGCGCATCGGGCCAGCATCCCGACAAGCTGCAATGCCGAGGGACGAAAGAGGCCCCGGACCTTGCGGTCCGAGGCCTCCCGTCGCACGAGTCGGGTCAGTGGCGCAGCTCGTCGCCGCTCACGTCATGACGGCCGTCGAACTGGTGGCCCTCCGCCGGGTGCGCCTCGCCCGAGTGGAGCGCGAGCTCGTGCTCGGCGTGGTGCTGCGCCTCGTCGTACTCCTCACGGGTCGGCTTCTGGATCGTGTCGGCGTACCAGAACCTCGACAGCCGCGAGCGGAGCTTGTCACGACGCCGGTGCGGGGCCGGGATCTCGTTCTCGTCCTCGCCCGAGGTGAGCTCGAATACGTGGTCACGGTCACGCGCGGTGAGGGTGTAGGACTCCTCCAGGCTGATCGGCAGGTGACGCTCGGTGTACTCCCCGTCGGGGGAGCGCATGATCACGCCGGTCTCGTAGCCGTGCAGGAGCCTTGCCTCGTCCGAGCGCTGGAGCGAGATCGCCCAACGCCTCGCGATGATGAACGCCAGCGGCGGCAGGATGAAGATCGCCGCCCTCATGAAGTACGTGATGTAGTTCAGGTTGAGGTTGAACACCACCGCCAGGATGTCGTTGCCGCCGGCCGCCCAGAGGAGGCCGTACAGCGTCATCATCGCCACGAGGAACGCCGTGCGGTTCGGGGCGTTGCGCGGCCGCTGGAGCAGGTGGTGCTCGCGCTTGTCACCGGAGATCCAGGCCTCGATGAACGGGTAGAGCAGCACCGTGCCGAAGATGATGCCCGGCGCGACGACACCCGGGATGAAGATGTTCCAGCTGATCGTGAAGCCCCACAGGTGGGTCTCCCAGCCGGGCATGATGCGCAGCAGGCCCTCGGCGACACCCATGTACCAGTCGGGCTGCGAGCCCGCGGTCACCTCCGCCGGGTTGTAGGGGCCGTACTTCCACACCGGGTTGATCTCCATCAGCGCGCCCATGAGAGCGGTGGCGCCGAACACGATGAAGAAGAAGCCACCGGCCTTGGCGGCGTACACCGGGAGCATCGGGAAGCCCACCACGTTCTGCTCGGTGCGGCCGGGGCCTGCCCACTGCGTGTGCTTGTGGTAGACGAGCAGCAGCATGTGGGCGCCGATGAGCGCGAGCAGCAGTCCGGGGATCAGCAGGACGTGCACGATGTACAGGCGCGGGATGATCACGTCACCCGGGAACTCCCCGCCGAAGGCGAAGAACGACACGTAGGTGCCGAGCACCGGGACCGACTTCATCAGGCCGTCCGCGATGCGGAGACCGGTGCCGGAGAGCAGGTCGTCGGGCAGGGAGTAGCCGGCGAAGCCCTCGAGGATGCCGAGCATCAGCAGCAGGCCGCCGATGACCCAGTTCAGCTCACGCGGCTTGCGGAAGGCACCGGTGAAGAACACGCGCATCATGTGCACGAACATCGCGGCGATGAACAGCATCGCGGCCCAGTGGTGGATCTGCCGCATCAGCAGGCCGCCGCGGATGTCGAACGAGATGTGCAGCGTGGAGGCGTAGGCCTCCGACATCTCCAGGCCGCGGAGCTGGTCGTAGGACCCCATGTAGGTGACCTCGCCCATGCTGGGCTTGAACCACAGCGTGAGGAAGACGCCCGTCAGGAGCAGGATCACGAAGCTCCACAGCGCGATCTCGCCCAGCATGAAGGACCAGTGGTCCGGGAAGACCTTGCGGATCTGCTTCTTCGTTGCCGTCGCGATGCCGAGGCGGTCATCGAACCAGGTCGCGACACCCCCGATCTTCGAGGGCCTCTCGACCGTTGCTGCGGTCTTGCCGTTGGTGTTGGCCATCGTTATCAACCACGTTCCCAGAAGCTCGGGCCCACCGGCTCGGTGAAGTCGCTCAGCGCCACGAGGTAGCCCTCGCTGTCGAGACCGATCGGAAGCTGCGGGAGCGACCGATTGGCGGGGCCGAAGACGACCTTGCCGTTGTCGGCGAGATCGAAGGTGGACTGGTGGCAGGGGCAGAGCAGGTGATGGCTCTGCTGCTCCCACAGGGAGATCGGGCACCCGACGTGGGTGCAGATCTTGGAGTAGCACAGGATGCCCTCGACGCCCCAGTTCTGGCGCGACGGGAGCGGGGTGATGTCCTTGGGCTGCATGCGGACGACGATGACCGCGGCTTTCGCCTTCTCCTGCTGGAGCTCCACGCCCTCGACCTTGGGGTCACCCTCCGGCGTGGTCTCGAAGAACAGGCTCGGCTCGGCGTTGATGAGCTGGCCGATCTCCACCTCGTCGGGCTTGATCGGGGCCCCGGAGACGTCGTTGACGATCCGCATGCCCTTGCGCCACACCGTGTGCTCGAGCTTGTCGCCGGGCAGTGGGCCGAGGTCGCGGAGGGCGACGATCGCCGGAAGACCGAGCATCGCGACGGCGCCGATCAGCGAGTTGCGGATCAGCGGCCGACGACCGATGCCGGAGTCCTGGACGCCCTGGTTGAACGCGGCGACGGCGTCCTGGCGGTCCTCCTCCGACGAGGCGACCGCGTGACGCATCTCGACGATCTCCACGTCGCTCATCAGCTTGCGAGCCCACTGGATCGCGCCGATGCCGATGCACAGGAGCGAGAGACCCAGGCTGAGGCCGAGCGTGAGGTTGGAGAGGCTGAACCCGAGGAGCGTCTGCTCCCTGTCGAGCGGGAACGCGAAGTAGGCGACGCAGAACAGGATCGCGAACAGCGCCGAGAGACCGAAGAACGTGGCCACCTGGCGCTCGGCGCGCCGCTCAGCGGCCTCGTCGACGTCCGTCGGGCGCGGCTGGTGCGGGGAGAGGCCCGGGTCCGGGATCGGGTCGCCGACCACGGCCGGCGTACCGCCGTGGGCGACTGCGTCTTCGTTGCCCGGGACGGGCATGGAGGAACGGGTGTCGTGGCTCACGCCTTGCTGCCCTTCTTCGATCGAGCCGTGTGGGCGGCGATCCACACGGCGACGCAGACGAGACCGCCGATGCCGACCACCCACGCGAAGAGGCCCTCCGACACGGGGCCGAGAGCGCCCATGCTGAAGCCACCGTAGCTCGGGGCCTCCTCGAGGCTCTTCAGGTAGGCGATGATGTCGCGCTTCTCCTCAGGCTTGAGGACCTGGTCGGAGAACACCGGCATCTGCTGAGGGCCGGTCAGCATCGCTTCGTAGATGTACTTCGGCTCGACGCCCGTGAGCTTGGGCGCGTGCTTGCCGCCCGGAAGCGCACCGCCGGATCCGGCGAAGTTGTGACACGCCGTGCAGTTGGTGCGGAAGAACTCGCCACCGCGGACGACGGCCTCGTTGTCGACGTTCCCGACGGAGTACTCGGAGGCAGAGGGGATCACGGGACCAGGACCGAGCGAGGCGACGTACGCCGCGAGGGCCCGCGTCTCCTCCGCGTCGTAGAGCGGGGGCTTCTTGTCGGCCTGCACGCCGGGGCGAGCCAGCGGCATCCGGCCGGTGCCGACCTGGAAGTCCACCGCCGCGGCGCCGACACCCACCAGGGACGGGCCGTACTGGCTGCCGTCCTTGGTGACCACGCCCTCACCCTGGCGCCCGTGGCACGAGGCACAGCCGACGAGGAACAGCTCGCGGCCCTTGGCCACGAGCGCCTGGTCGTCGGCGGCGCTGCCGGAGGCGGAGGCGGGCGACAGCTGCGTGAACGCGGTGTAGACGCCGCCGGTGAACAGCAGACCCATCAGCAGAACCGCAACCCCCGCGAGGGGGCTCCGACGCTTGGCTGAGAGTCGAGCGCTAAGGAATCGCACGAAGTGTCCTCGTCTACTGGATCAGGTAGATGGTCGAGAACAGACCGATCCACACGACATCGACGAAGTGCCAGTAGTAGGACACGACGATGGCGCTCACGGCCTGCTCGTGGGTGAACTTGCGGGCCAGGAAGGTCCGGCCCAGGACAAACAGGAAGGCGATCAGACCGCCGGTGACGTGCAGGCCGTGGAAGCCTGTGGTCAGGTAGAACATCGAGCCGTACGCCGAGTTCGGGATCGTCACGTTCTCGTGGATGAGCTCGGTGTACTCGTACGCCTGGCCGCCGATGAAGATGGCGCCCATGACATAGGTCAGCACGAACCACTCGCGCAGACCCCAGCCCTTGACGTTGAGGACACCCCCCGTGCGACCGACCTGGCCGCGCTCGGCCGCGAACACGCCGAGCTGGCAGGTCACGGATGACAGCACCAGGATCGTGGTGTTGACCGTCGCGAAGGGCACGTTCAGCTTCTCGGTGTTCATCGCCCACAGGTCCGGTGACACCGACCGGATCGTGAAGTAGGCAGCGAACAGCGCCGCGAAGAACATCAGCTCACTGCTGAGCCAGACGATCGTTCCGACGCTGACCATGCTTGGCCGGTCCGAATGCCCGTGTAGACGGGATGCAGGAATCACAGATGCTGTCGCCACGCGGACATTATGTCGGTAACTCACTGTGCTGGACACCGGACCCCCTCCTTCGCGGGCGTCACCTGTTTCACATTCGCCGCCGTCCGCCGTGGGGATGGGCGGGGACGGGACCTAATCTGGGGGAGTGCCTGCGCTGACCGGTGTGGAGAACGTCTCACAACTTCCGCCCTTCTCCCCGTCCGCCGTCTTCACCGAATGGGGCGTCGACCCCTTCCTCTTCGTGGTGACCGTCTGGGTCGCCGGCCTGTACCTGTTCGGCGTGTGGACCCTCCGCTCCCGGGGCGACTCGTGGCCCGTCGGGAGGACGATCAGCTTCGTCGTCCTCGGCATGGGCGGCTTCTACTTCGCGACCTCGTCCGGCCTGGCCGCCTACGACACGGTGCTGCTCAGCGCGCACATGGTCCAGCACATGATCCTGTCCATGGCCGTGCCGCTGTTCCTGGCGCTCGGCGCTCCGGTCACGCTGGCGTTGCGCACGCTGCCGCGGCGCCCCCGAGGATGGCTTCTCGCGGCGCTGCACTCCCGGCCGGTCAAGGTGCTCACCTTCGCGCCCCTGACGTTCGTGCTGTTCGTCGTCAGTCCGTGGGCGCTCTACTTCACGGGCTGGTACGACGCGTCGCTGCACTCGACCTTCGTCCACGAGATGATGCACGTCCACCTCGTGCTGGTCGGCGCGCTGTTCTTCTGGCCCCTGGTCGGGATCGACCCCGTGCCCGGGCGTGTCGCCTACCCGTTCCGGATGATCCTGGTCTTCCTGACCCTGCCCTTCCACGCGTTCCTCGGCGTCACGATCATGGGCCAGGACCGGCTGATCGGCGGGGAGTGGTACACCGCCCTCGCTCGGTCTCCGGGCTTCGGCTGGCTGTCCCCGGCCCAGGACCAGCACCTCGCCGGCGGCATCCTGTGGGGCTCCGGGGACATCATCGGCCTGACCTTCTTCGCGGTGCTCTTCGCGCAGTGGGCCCGCGACTCGATGCGTGAGGCACGACGTGAGGACCGGAGGCTGGACCGGCTCGAGGCCCAGGCGGCCGCCGCTGCCCGTCGTACCGAGGCCGACGCCGCCGGCGGCTGAGCCTGCCGGGGTGGGGCGGCGCCGAGCGCGACCGGTAGCATCTGCCCCGTGACCGACGCCACCTCCGACACGAAGCCTGCCCGCCCGCTGAAGGTCCTGGTCTACAGCGACGACGCGAACGTCCGCCAGGAAGTGATGATGGCCCTGGGCAAGCGTCCGCACCCCGATCTCCCGGAGATCGAGTACGTCGAGGTCGCCACGGAGCCGGTCGTCGTGCAGTGGTTCGACTCCCGCGAGCTGGACCTCGCGATCCTCGACGGCGAGGCCGTCCCGGCCGGCGGCATCGGCATCGCGAAGCAGATGAAGGACGAGATCTTCCACTGCCCGCCGATCCTCGTGCTCCTGGGCCGGCCCCAGGACGCCTGGCTCGCCACCTGGTCCCGGGCGGACGCCGCGGTGCCGCACCCGATCGACCCGTTCCAGCTCGCCGACACCGTGACGCGCATGCTGAGGTCACGCGTCCCCGTCGCGCAGTGACCCAGGGCCTGTCCCCGAGCGAGAAGAGCCGATGAGCCTCCCGACGACCGGCGAGCACTCCTGGCCGGAGGTCCTCTCGGCCCTCATCTCGCACGGTGACCTGAGCGCCGAGCAGACGGCCTGGGCGATGGGGGAGATCCTGGCCGGTGAGGCCACGCCCGCGCAGATCGCGGGCTTCGCGGTCGCGCTTCGGGCGAAGGGCGAGACGGTCGACGAGCTGCAAGGCCTCGTCGACGCGATGTACGCCCACGCCACGCCGCTCACCGTGACCGGTCGGGTGCTCGACATCGTGGGCACCGGTGGCGATCGCTCCATGTCGGTGAACATCTCCACGATGGCGGCGATCGTGGCCGCCGGCGCGGGCGTCCCCGTCGTCAAGCACGGCAACCGCTCGGCGTCGTCCAAGGCCGGGAGCGCCGACGTGCTCGAGGCGCTCGGCGTGCGGCTCGACCTCCCGGCGAACGCTGTGGCACGGGTCGGCGAGCAGGTGGGCATCACCTTCTGCTTCGCCGCGGCCTTCCACCCCGCCCTGCGCCACGCGGCTGTCCCGCGACGCGAGCTCGGCGTCGGCACGACCTTCAACTTCCTGGGCCCGCTCGCGCACCCCGCCAAGCCGGAGGCCCAGGCGATCGGCTGCGCGGACGCCTCGATGGCGCCCGTCATGGCCGGTGTGTTCGCCAAGCGCGGTGTGGACGCCTGGGTGTTCCGCGGCGACGACGGGCTCGACGAGCTCACCACGACCACCACCTCGCAGGTGTGGGCGGTCAGCGGTGGTTCTGTGACCTCTCATTCACTGGACCCTGCCGACCTCGGGATCCCGCGCGGCACGGCGGAGGGCCTGCGCGGTCGTGACGCGGCATACAACGCCGACGTCGTACGCCGGGTCGTGGCCGGTGAGCAGGGGCAGGTCCGCGACGCCGTGGTGCTCAACGCCGGAGCCGCCCTGGCCATCCACGCCGCCGAGGAGGGCTCGCTCGAGGAGCGTGTCGCCGCCGGCCTGGTGCGAGCGAGGGAGTCCATCGACTCGGGGCAGGCCAAGACCGTGCTCGAGAAGTGGGTCGAGGTCAGCTCACAGGTCTGAGGCGCCGATTTCTCGGGGCACCCGACCCTGGGTGAGGATGAGTCCGTGACTGGACTCGACAACGACCTGCTCGCCGTCGCTCGGGCCTACGGCGTCGCGGACCTGCCCCTGCTCACCGGCCACGACCCGGCGTACGACGT
>DASVBF010000344.1:0-2396 GCA_036375975.1 Nocardioidaceae bacterium
ACGACGGACTCGAAGAGGTTGCCGAACAGCAGCAGCCAGAACATCGGCTGGATCAGCGTGATGACGAGGAACACCGGCACCCGGACCAGCTGCTTCACCGAGCGGACGGTCAGGTACGCCGAGTGGGCGACCAGGGTGCTCATCACGCCACCGCCTCGAACACGCGGCCGGCGTGGCGCAGGTACACGTCGTCCAGCGACGGCCGGGCGACCGTCGCCGACACCACCGCGATCCCGGAGGAGTGCAACAGCCCGAACACCTGGGGTACGACGCGCGCCCCTGCCGCCGAACGAGCCCGAACCGAGCAGCCGTCGGTCACCACGTCCGACAGCCCGGCGACGTCCTCGACGAGCAGGTGCGTCCGGGCGGCCGCTTCCGCCGTCTCGAGCTCGAGCTGGAGCACGTCGCCGCGGAGCTCGTTCTTGAGCTCGTCCGGGGTGCCCTCGACCGCGACGGAGCCGTGGTCGACGATCGCCAGCCGGGCGGCCAGGCGATCGGCCTCGTCGAGGTAGTGCGTCGTGAGCAGCACGGTCATCTCGTCGTCACCGGCCATCCGCCCGATCTCCGCCCACATCTCCGCACGCGCCTCGGGGTCGAGGCCGGTGGTCGGCTCGTCGAGGAACAGCACCTCCGGCCGGTGCACCAACCCGATCGCGACGTCGAGCTTCCGGGCCATCCCGCCTGACCAGGTCTTCACGAGCCGGTCGGCGGCCGCGGTGAGGCCGAACCGGTCCAGCAGCCATCGACTGCGGTCGGAGGCCTCACTCCGGCCGAGGCCGTGGATGCGGCCTGCGAGCACGAGGTTCTCCCGGCCGGTCGCCATGGGGTCGCTCGAAGGCTCCTGCGAGACGAGCCCGATCCGGCGTCGTACCTCATGTGGCGCTCGAGCCACGTCGACACCCGCCACCGTTGCCGTGCCGGCGTCGGGCCGGGACAGCGTGCTCAGGATCTTCACCGTCGTGGACTTGCCGGCGCCGTTCGGACCGAGGAGGCCGTAGACGGTGCCTTGCTCCACCGCGAACGAGAGCCCTCGGAGGGCACGGACCGGCTCCTTGTTCCGGCCGGCCGGGTAGGACTTGTGCAGGTCTATCGCCTGCAGTGCATGCACGGGCATGCCACCACTCCTTCTGTGGAAGGAGCCGCCCCGCTCTGCCGTATCGTGGTGCGTGTGCCTTGGGTTCGACCAGGACCGGCAGGTCCGGGGTCGGCTCGAGGATGGGCCCCCGGGGCAGGTGTTGCCGCACCTGACCGGGGGTTTCTGTCTTTCGCGAGGTCTCAGGTGTCGCTTCCGAGGAACGGAGCGATCTCGGCCGCCTCCTCTCCGAGATGGGTGACGGGGTCGGCGAAGACCTCCCGGAGCTCGACGCCCTCGTCCATGAGCTCGTGGATCCGGCGCCACCACCGGGTGCCCCCGAGCTCGTCGCTGCGGATTCGGTCCGCGAGGTCGGTGGTGAAAGCGAGCTCCGCGCCGAGCATCGCCTTGCGGAACTGCACCTCCACGACGAACAGCTCCGGGACGCCCTGCTCGTCTGCAACGGCGAGGGCTGCGTCGAGGCTGCCGAGCTCGATCCTGAGCCGTGACACGCGCTCGGCGAGCAGGCGGGCCGCCTCGTCCGGGGCGAGTCCGGCGATGAGGGACAGACCTGCCTCCAGCGAGGTGTACTCCCGCACAGGTGTCGAGACGAGCTCGGAGAGCCAGTCCTCGAACTCGGCGCGGCCGGCGTCGGTGATGGCGTAGATCGTGCGCTCCGGGCGCCGCCCCTGGCGAAGGGTCTCCTGGGCTTCGATCAGGCCGTGCTTGGCGAGAGACTCGACGACCGAGTAGAGCGAGCCGTAGTTGAGCTTGATGCTCTGCTCCTTGCCGCGGGTGCGCAGCGTCGTCGAGATCTCGTAGGGGTGCATCGGGCGCTCCATGACGCAGGACAGCACGGCCAGCGCCAGGGGGTTGGAGACCCGTCGCCTTGCCATGTCGCCTCCACACCGGAACGAATACTCGAAGTCGAGTATTCGCTTACAGAGTGGCCGGCGTCAAGGGGCTTTTCCGGATCTCGCGGGTCGAGTCCTGCTGCCTCCCGCAGCGGGGGTCGGTAGGTTACGCGTGTGCTGCTCTCAGACCGCGACATCCTGACCGAGATCGACAAGGAGCGGGTCCAGCTCGACCCGTTCGAGCCGGCCATGGTCCAGCCGTCGAGCATCGACGTGCGCCTCGACCGGTTCTTCCGGGTCTTCGAGAACCACAAGTACCCCCACATCGACCCGTCCGTGGACCAGCCCGACCTGACCCGGATGGTGGAGCCGGAGGGCGAGGAGCCCTTCATCCTGCACCCCGGCGAGTTCGTGCTGGGGTCGACGTACGAGGTGGTCACGCTCCCCGACGACGTCGCCGCGCGCCTGGA
>DASVBF010000044.1:0-2485 GCA_036375975.1 Nocardioidaceae bacterium
TGCGTTTGCTGCCACTTGTGCAGTTTCACGGGGCTGGCACGGGCAGCATCGCACCGCGTATGGCTTCGTAGGCACCAGCGCATTCAGCCTGCTCATCATCGCACCCGCGCCAACCGTTGCATCCAGGGCCAAGCACCCCAAAGTCGCACGAGTTGGCACCGTTGGGTTCCGCCGGGTGGCCAAGGGTTTGGAGAGGTGCCAACCGACACATCAGCGCGCCTGCTCCCGCTCTACGCTCCGGGGCGGTGGCCGGCTCCCGTGCCGCATTTTGCCCGGTGTCTGGCGGGACCCGGGTCTGTTGCGTCGCCCTCAAGCGCGGGGGTGGGCCTGCCGGTATGCCTGGCGCAGCCGGTCGTTCGTGATGTGCGTGTAGATCTGCGTCGTCGCCAGGGAGGCGTGACCGAGGAGCTCTTGCACCGAGCGTAGGTCCGCGCCTCCCTCGAGCAGGTGGGTGGCGGCAGTGTGCCGGAGGCCGTGGGGCCCGAGGTCCGGGGCACCAGGGACGTCCGACAGCCGGGTGTGCACGATGGTCCGGACTGCCCTCTGGTCGATCCTCCGACCCCGCACGCCCAGGAACAGCGCAGGGCCGGAGCCGGCAACGGCGAGCTGGGGCCGGCCCGTGGAGAGCCAGGTGCCGACCGCAAGCTCGGCGGGTCGGCCGAAGGGGACCGTGCGCTCCTTGCGTCCCTTGCCCAGCACGCGGACGACCCGTCGTTCGTCGTCCACGTCGTCCACGTCGAGACCGCACAGCTCCCCCACGCGGATCCCGGTGGCGTAGAGCACCTCAAGGATCGCCACGTCCCGCACGCCTACGGCGCTCCCGTCGTCAGCCCTCGCGGCGGCTGCCTCGAGGAGCTCCCGCACCTCCTCGCGGCGCAGTGCCGCGGGCAGCGGCCGGTGCGCCTTGGGTGAGCCCAGCAGGGCCCCGGGGTCGCTCGAGGCGAGGCCGGACCGGTGCGCCCAGGCGGTGAACACCCTCACGGCGGTGGCCCGCCGTGCCAAGGTCGTGCGCGCCTTCCCCATCGTCTGCTGCTTGGCCAGCCAGCTGCGTAACGTGCGCACGTCGAGGCCTGACACATCGGCGTGCCCGAGCATCACGGCGTGCTCCAGCATGGCGGTCACGTCACCGATGTAGGCGCGCACGGTGTGCGGCGTCAGGTCACGCTCGGAGACGAGGTGACGCTGGTAGGCCGCGACTGCTCCAGCCATTGCCTCGGGGAGACCGGTCGTCTCGGTCGGCTCCGGAGGCTGAGGGGAGGTCACAGGACGAAGGTACGTGCCAGCAACCTCACTGCTCGGCTTCTTCGACGGCGTGCCTCGCCGCCACGAGCACCGGCGGCCCCCGCCGGGCTCACCGAGACACCGCCCGCGGTGCCCGTCGCCATCCACGGCTGGACTTCTCGACCAGGCCGAGACGCCGGAGCCGCTCCATCGCGTCGGGAAGGCTCCGGACCCCGACGCCCGCCGCCCGGGCGATCGAGCCCTCGGGAGCCGGCTGCGACACGGGCACGGCGTCGAGGATCTGCTGGTCGCGATTGGTCAGTCCGTCCGTCACCAGAGCCGGAGCCCGCGGCACCTCGCAGAGGAACGACCCGCTCGGCGCGAGGAGCTCGAGAACGTCCTCGCCACGGGTGACGAGGGTGGCGCCCCGGCTGCGGATCAGCTCGTGCACCCCCTCCGAAGGTGCACTGGTCACAGGGCCGGGGACGCCCATCAAGACACGGTTGAGCCGCGTCGTCCAGTTCGCAGTGTTGAGTGCGCCACTGCGGACTGCGGCCTCCACCACGACGGTGCCCCGGGCAAGGGCCGCGATGACCCGGTTTCGGGAGAGGAACCGAACCCGGGTTGGCGCGCATCCCGGAGGCAGCTCCGAGACGACGAGGCCGGTCTCCGCGATGTAGTCGAGGAGGTTTCGGTGTGCAGAGGGATACGCCCTGTCGACGCCACAGGCGAGGACCGCGACGGTGAGCCCCTTCACGGCGAGCGCGCCCCGGTGGGCTGCCTGGTCGATGCCGAAGGCGGCTCCGGAGACCACGGTCACGTCGCGCTCGCCGAGGTGCGCGGCGATGTCGGAGGCGACACCTGCACCGTAGGTGGTTGCCGAGCGTGAGCCCACCACGGCGGCAGCATCACGGCAGACCTCGTCGAGACGGTGCGAACCCTTGACCCACAACCCGAGAGGGGTGCCGCCCCGCTCGTGCAACGGCTCGGCTCGGTCGAGGTCCGCCAGTTGATCCGGCCACTCGGCGTCCTCGGGACAGACGAACCGGATCCCCAGGGCTGCAGCCCGTTCCAGATCTCGCTCCGGGTCGAGCCCCTGGAGCCTCGCCGCCACGTCGGTGTAGACACCCTCGATGTCTTGCTCCTCGCGAAGCAGCTGGTAGACGCGCGTGGCGCCGAGCTGCTCCACGAGCCTCGTGAGCCGAACGTCGCCGGGCTCGCTCAGCCGGTTGAGAGCCACGCGCGCGAGCCGTTCTCTCATCCC
>DASVBF010000066.1:0-75390 GCA_036375975.1 Nocardioidaceae bacterium
TCGAAGCCGAAGCTCGTCGAGCACACCCAGGTGTCCTACCCGGTCGGCCACCTGTCGACGATGTACTGGGTCGGCGTCCGCCCGGGCGACGTACACCTCACCATCTCGTCGCCGGGCTGGGCGAAGCACGCATGGTCGTTGTTCTTCGCGCCCTGGATCGCCGAGGCGACGATCTTCGTGTACAACTACACGCGCTTCGACGCCCCGGCGCTGCTCGAACAGATCCGGAGCCGTGGGGTGACGACGTTCTGCGCACCGCCGACGGTCTGGCGGATGCTGATCAACGCGGACCTGTCCGGCGGTCCCGGCGAGCTTCGCGAGGTGGTCAGCGCCGGGGAGCCGCTGAACCCCGAGGTCATCGCCCAGGTCAATCGCGCCTGGGGACTGACCATCCGCGACGGCTACGGGCAGACCGAGACCACCGCCCAGGTGGGCAACAGTCCCGGCACCACGGTGAGGCCCGGGTCGATGGGACGGCCGTTGCCCGGGATGCCCGTCCTGCTGGTCGACCCGGTGACGAACCAGATGCTGGACGGGCCGGGGGAGGGCGAGATCTGCATCGACCTGTCGGCCCACCCGCTGCCGCTGATGACTGGCTACCAGGGCGACGAGGAGCGCAACTCGGCCGCCATGGCCGGAGGGTTCTACCACACCGGCGACGTCGCGACGCGTGACGAGGACGGCTACATCACCTACGTCGGCCGCACCGACGACGTGTTCAAGGCGTCGGACTACAAGATCAGCCCGTTCGAGCTCGAGTCGGTGCTCATCGAGCACCCGGCTGTGGCGGAGGCAGCTGTCGTCCCGGCTCCCGACCCGATCCGGCTCGCCGTGCCGAAGGCCTACATCGCGCTCGCGCCCGGGCACGAGGCGAACGAGGAGACTGCCTTCTCGATCCTGAAGTACTCCCGTGAGCACCTCGCCCCCTACCAGAGGGTCCGGCGGGTGGAGTTCTACGAGCTGCCCAAGACGATCTCCGGCAAGATCCGACGCGTGGAGCTGCGCGGACGCGAGAACGAGATCGCAGAGTCACCGACCCAGCCGATGGAGTGGCGCGACGACCAGTTCCCGGAGCTCAAGGGATCCTGACCAGGGTCGCTGCCGGCGGCTCGGCCTCCCTTACTGGGTGTGTCCCGGGACTTCGAGGCCGGTTCTATCTGGTTCGCAGCTGCAATACCGCAGCCTCCATCAATGGAGGATGTCTTCATTCCCGGCGACGAGACAGCTGTACAGGTCCGGGTGCGGATCGGGCTCGACAGCGGCGCTGTCACTGATGGTGTCGACGAAGCCGACTTGGCCGCTCGGCAGGAGCACGACGCGCCCTCTACATCGGCGTCCTCGGAGGCACGTACAGCACCGTGCACCAGTTCCGCGATCCTGCTCCCAGCGACCACAGGCCCATTACCGTCGCCGAGCGCTCTACCTCTCGGCGGCAGATCCGGGCGGTTTCGCTCATGGCGACCACGGCGCCAGCGCCGCGCGCGGAAGCGCCTCCTCACACCGCGTCGTACAGGCGGGTGGACGGGCTGCAATCGATCTTCCAGTCGGCGCAGCATCCGAGTCCGCCTGCGCCCGGATTACCGCGCTGCCCGTCACGCGGGTCCGGCCGCCGCCCTGGCGGCTGGGACATCCCGGCCCAACACGAGCCGTACGGCCACAGTCAGCAGCCAGATCCAGAACAAGCCGTAGAACGCGAACCATGCGGATTCGATCGTCCACACGAAGCGGGCCAGCAGCATCCCGACGCCGGCAACAGCGCCCCACCAGCCGAGCCATCGCGGCCAGCCGCCGGACGTCAGCATCACCCAGCCGGAGGCGCCTGCGAAGCTGCCGAGGGCGAGCCAGGTGTTGGCGAAGCCGATGTTGCCGATGTCATACGCATACGCCGCAACCGCCGGGTCCAGCTCAAGACCCCGATGGGCTGCGGACGCCCAGCTCGCGTTCACCAGGTAGTAGGCCGGGAGCAGCACCGCGGACGCCAAGGCCACGGTCGAACGCCACGGCGGGTCACCCTCCGCGCGGCGCAAAAGCACGGCCAGCCCGACCAGGAACCACAACAACGCGATCATCCCGAGGGCCCCGACCGCCTGGACTGGCTGGACCCAATCGGCCTCCGCCGCGTTGCGGATGAACTCCGCGGCCTCCTTCGTGGTCGCCTCGAGCGGGGGCTCTCCCAGCGATCCGAGCGGAATGATCGCCCCGAACACCAACACCGCGCCAACCAGTCCGGCCCATCCACTGGTTCGCGCCATCCCGTTCCAAGAATCCATGGCTCAGCGTGGCACCGGTGACCAGCCCCTTGTTCAGGTTCACGGAAATCGAGCACGGATCGCGTCGGTGTGTAGACCCGCCGATGGAACACTCATGGCCAGCCCGGCGGCCGGCACGGCGCCGCGCGACAGCAATGAACGTCCGAATCCCGGCATGTTGGTGCCCCCGGACAGCGGCAGACATCCGTGCGTTCGAGGGCTACCTCTTCCGGTTGTGGAGCGCGGTCCGCGCGAGGACGACGATCATCACGGCCGCGCCAGTCAGCAGCGTCAACCGTGTCGAGAACACCAGCACGAACATCGCCCGCGAACAGCGCAAGGACACAGACGGCGAAGCTTGCAACGCGCGAGCCGCCGTGGCTCGATTCCGACGGCACGGGCCGGGACTGTGCATCTGACGCCTCGACCGAATCTGCTCTTCGACAGATCGAACGCCGACGCGTCCCGAGGAAGGAGGGTCGTGAGCCATGGGGGCTGAGGGCGACAGCCCAATTCGAGAACTTGGTCCGGCTCCGATGCAACACTTTGTGAGGACGCGGCCATGTACGTGGTGATACCAACCTGGAAAGTGGGGCACCCGTGCACGACGACGAGCTTGAACGCATCTTTGACACGACCAATCGCCCGCTCACAGCCTCCGCGGTCGTGCTTGCCCGGGAGGTTGCCTTTGAAGTTGCGCAGATCGCCGTTCAGCGGCGTCCGCGACATCGATTCTGGAGGATCGGGATCTTGGCGCCGGTGGGGCTAGGTCTTGTTGCGCTCACGGGCGCGGGAACGTACGCCGCGTACCAGCTGTCGGTGCCGCCCTTTGTTGAGACCGGTCCGGGAGTCGAGCGCGTCGACAAGCCCGTGCCGATCGAGTTCGTGACCGACTCTGGCCTGCGAGTGAGCTGCGGTTGGTGGGCTGAGTTCAGCAACGTCACGCCTTTGCAACGCGACCAACTCGATGCGATGGGCACCAATCGCGACTGGCGAGGCTACGGACAGCGCATGTACGACGAGCTGCCGGCACGCAGCCGAGCGGCACGCGACTGGCCGGGCGAGACTTTCGGAGAGCGGATTGAGGAGGATCTTGCGTCTCGTGCCTTGGCCGCCGCGCCCGGTCTGACTCGTGGGTCCGCCTCCTCCGGCGAGGAGGCCTCGGTCCTGACGGGCGCGACCATTCGCTGCGAGTACCCCGACGGCCGCCGATGACCAGCTGCACACGCGAGCGGATCGAGGGTTTGGTCGAACAGCTCGCCCCTGACCTCTTGGCCTACTTCACCCGCCGGCTGTCACCGCCTGAGGATGCAGCCGACCTGCTCAGCGAAACCTTCGTCGTCATTTGCCGTCGACTGGGAGATGTGCCGGCCAACGACGCCGAGGCTCGACTCTGGGCGTTCGGAGTCGCACGCAAGGTCCTGTCGAGTCACCGTCGCACCAGCAAGAGGCGGACTGCACTCGTCGAGCGCCTTCGCAGCGAACTCAACCAGGGCGATTCCAGCACCCGCGATGACTCGAGCCGGGACCGACTCCACCTCGCGCTTTCGACGTTGAAGCCGATTGACCAGGAGATCATGCGCCTCGTGCACTGGGAGGGCTTCTCCCAGGCGGAGGTCGCGTCAATCCTTCGCATACCGGCCGTGACCATCCGAAGTCGTTACACCCGCGCACGAGCCGCACTGAGGGCTCGCCTCGCTGACGAGCGCGGTCCAGAGGACCCGGCT
The DNA here is from genome assembly GCA_036375975.1 of Nocardioidaceae bacterium. GTDB lineage: Bacteria > Actinomycetota > Actinomycetes > Propionibacteriales > Nocardioidaceae > Nocardioides_C. The sequence continues at coordinate 3,977 of DASVBF010000066.1, forward strand.
GCTCCTGGAGCGGACTGCGCCACACCAGTGCATTGAGCTGTTGGACTCAATCCAATGGCCGGCGCCCCAGGCTTCGAGTGTCCACTCATGGGCATGTCCAGTAAACACAGCCGGGTTCAGTCTCGGCCGCACATGGGACACACCCAGTTAGGGTGCGGGCATGACCGACCGGTTCGTCGTCGTGCCCGCTGCCTATGTCCTGTTCCTGCGTCCGGTCGACGGCGAGGACCAGATCCTGCTCCAGCTGCGCCAGGGCACCGGCTTCATGGACGGCTACTGGGCGACGGCGGCCGCAGGCCACATCGAGCAGGGTGAGTCAGTCTTCGAGGCCGGGGCACGAGAGGCCGCCGAGGAGCTCGGTGTCAGCGACCTCGGGGTGACGCCCCTGTGCGCGATGCAACGAACCGGCGCCACCGGTGACCCGGTCGACGAAAGAGTCGACTACTTCCTGCTCGCGACGACGTGGTCCGGCGAGCCGAAGATCCAGGAGGCCGACAAGTGCGCGGACCTGCGCTGGTTCGGCCTCCGCGCGTTGCCCAGTCCCGTCGTACCCCATGAGCTGCAGGTGATCGAGGCCCTTCGCGACGGGACCCTCGCGCCGATCCTCACCCATGGCTTCTGAGCGCGCGGCCCCTCGGGTCGCCTGTTCAACCACCACCTCGGCCCTTGTTGGCCACGATCGCCGCAACAGGCGGTATCAGGGCTGCGACGATGCTCATGGCGACGGCGAGCGGGACCGAGAAGTGACGCACCACGTTCCAGGCCAGCAGGATGAGCCCGATACAGACGCCCATCATCCAGAAGTACGCCTGCTTCTGGTTCACCTCTCGACCGTAGCCCGGTCGGCCGGCCTCGATGCCCGGCACTCGACCGGTCGCGCCCGGAGCCGTGCCCGATGCCGTCAGCGGCCGCGGCGAGCGCGCAGGTAGTCGGCGACGACGTACTCGCCGAGCCGCCCCACGTCGGGCGTGAACACGCGCCCGCCGGCGCGCCGCGCCATGGCGTCCACGAACCGGGCGAGCTGCGGGTCGTCTCCGAGCATGAAGAAGTTGATCGCGGCGCCGTACCTGGTCAGCTCGTCCACTTGGCGCACCGTCGCCCGCACCGTCTCGTGGGTCGAGGGCCAGTGGAAGTAGGGCGTCCCGTCCTCGAGCAGGTGGGCGGTGGGCTCGCCGTCGGTCACGACCAGCACCACCGGCTCGGCATCGGGGTGGCGCCGCAGATGGCGGCCGGCGATCATCAGGGCGTGCTGGAGGTTCGTGCCCTGGACCCACTCGGGCTCCACGGCGGCGAGCTGCACGGGCGAGAGCCGCCGGGCCGCGCGGTCGAAGCCGATGATCTGCAGGGCGTCGTGCCGGAACCTGGTCTCCATCAGATGCGCGAGCGCGAGCGCGGTCTGTTTCATCGGCCCCCAGCGGCCCTCCATCATCATCGAGAAGGAGAGGTCCACGCACAGAGCGACCGCGGCCGAGGTACGACGCTCGGTCTCGACGACCTCGAAGTCGTCGACCTGGAGCCGAGCCCCCGTCGACGGCACGCCGCCCCGCCGCAGGGCGTTGCCCACCGTCCGGGCCGCGTCGATGGGCAGCTCGTCCCCGAACAGCCACGGTCGGGTGGAGCCGACCGGCTCGTCGGCCGAGCCGGTCCGGTGGTCGACGTGGTCGCCGGAGGTCACGGCGCGGTCGGAGAAGATCCTCCGGAGCGCGGTCTCGCCGAGGCGCCGCAGCGCCCGTGGCGTCAGCTGCAGTCCCTCCTCGGAGCGGGACACGTACCCCTGGCGCTCGAGCTCCCGCTCCAACGCCCGCAGGGCGCGGAGGTCGGCAGCCGCCTCGGTGCCCAGGTGCCTCTCGACGGCCTCGACGTCGACGTCGTCGAGAGACGCACCCGGATAGTCCTGGGCGAGCTGGCGCTCGAGCGCCTCCAGATCGGCGAGCTCGGCGACGGCCTCGACGGCGTCGCTGTACTCCATGGGCTCGCCGCCGGAACGCATGTCGACCCGGTCGCCGCGGAACTGCCCGGGTCGCAGGGTGCGCAGGTTGTCGGCGAGCTGCGCCATCTGGGAGGAGAGGTCGAGGTCGGACATCGCCTGGCTCATCAGCTGGGCGAGCTGCTCCCGCTGCTGCGGGGACAGGGAGGCCATGAGCCGCTCTGCCGCCGCCTGCCGACGGGCCAGAGCATCGATCAGCTCGTCCACGTCCTTCGGCGCCTCCGGGAAGAACTCCCCGTGGCGCTCCATGAACTGGCGGAACTGGTCGGTGGTGTCCTCCCCGCGCGCGTGCGCCCCGAGCAGCGCGTTGAGGTCGGCGAGCATCTCCTTGACCCGCTCCATCGCCTCGGGATCCCCGCCTGAGAGCGCCTGCTTCATCCCCTGGAACTGTGCGTCGAGGACCTGCTCGCGGAGCATCTGCAGGATCTGCTGGTACGTGGCCTCGGCCTCGGGCGAGGCCCAGTCGTAGGGCTCGAGGGCGCGGACCGCGCCGGCCACGTCGTCGGGGAGCGTGTCCAGCTCCATCTCCGCCATGCGCGCATCGACGCCTTCCTCGGCCGCGAGCGCCTCACGTTCCGCGGCGAGAGCCTGGTCCAGGGCCGCCCGGACCTGGTCGAGGGTGCCGCCGAGGTCTCCGCGTCGTCGCGCCGCGGTTCTGGCCCTGCGGACCCGCTCCATGAGGTCGTCGAGTCCGCCCCGGTCGCCCTGGCCGCGACGCATCAGGTCCTGCAGGGCGTCGCGCAGCGACCCGCCCGCGAGGACGTCGCGGCCGACCTCGTCGAGCGCCGCGCGGACGTCGTACGGCGGCGCCAACGGGTCCGGCCCGCCGCGCCAGGGCCCGTAACGAAAGCGATGGTCGCTCATGTCACCCTCCGTAGACGACCCTGCCGTCGAGAGTCTCCTTGGCGATCCGGCGAGTGAGGTACAGCCCCTCGAGCACCATCTCGAGAGCGGCTGCCACATGCCCCCGGTCGGCGTCGTCGCCGTCGCCGAGCCGGCCGAGCACCTTCGACAGCCCAGGAACCGCGCCGACCTGGCCCAGCAGCTCCTCGGCGGTCACGAGCTCGCCGGTCTCGACGATGTCGCCCTCGGCGAACAGCTCCGTGAAGCCGGAGAGGTCGAGGCCCGAGAGGCGCTCACGGAAGGTCTCGGCGACGGCGAGACGCAGCAGGTGGTGGACCACCTCGGCCTCGCGGCCTTCCTCGCCCATCTCGAACTCGATCTTGCCCAGCAGGGTCGGCACGACGGTCGGCACGTCACAGATCCGCGCAACGGCCTCGGGCTCGCCGGCCCTGGCACTGCGGCGGAGTGCCGAGGCGGCGATGCCTTCGGCGGCCGCGATCGCGAAGCGGGCGCTGACGCCGGAGCGCTGGTCGACGGAGGGGGAGTGCCGTAGCGCTCTCGTGAGCCGGGCGACCACGTCGAGCAGGTGGTCGGGCACGTCCGCGACCAGATTGGCCTCCTGCGCGACGAGGGCGGTCTCCTCGTCGACCTCCCGCGGGTAGTGCGTGCGGATCTCGGCGCCGAACCGGTCCTTGAGCGGCGTGATGATCCGGCCGCGGTTGGTGTAGTCCTCGGGGTTCGCGGTGGCCACGAGCAGGAGGTCCAGCGGCAGGCGCAGGGAGTAACCACGCACCTGGATGTCGCGCTCCTCCAGGACGTTGAACATCGCGACCTGGATCCGTTCCGCGAGGTCCGGAAGCTCGTTGAGGCCGAAGACCCCCCGGTTGGTCCGGGGGAGCAGGCCGTAGTGCACCGTCTCCGGGTCGCCGAGGGTACGGCCCTCGGCGACCTTGACCGGGTCCACGTCTCCCACGAGGTCGCCGACACTCGTGTCTGGTGTGGCCAGCTTCTCGGCGTACCTCTCGTCACGGTGGCGCCAGGCGACAGGAACGTCGTCGCCGAGCTGCTCGACGAGCCGGCGACAACGCAGGCAGACCGGGTGCAGGGGGTCGTCGTTTATCTCGCAGCCCTCGACCATGGGGCTCCACTCGTCGAGCAGCGTCCCGAGGGTCCGCATCAGCCGAGTCTTGCCCTGGCCGCGCTCCCCGAGCAGCACCAGGTCGTGGCCCGCGAGCAAGGCGCTCTCGAGCTGGGGGAGGACCGTGTCGTCGAAGCCGACGATGCCGGGGAAGGCCGGCTCTCCGCGGCGCAGGACCTCCAGGAGGTTGCTGCGGATCTCCTCCTTCACCGACCTCGGCCCATGGCCGCTGGCTCGTAGCTCGCCGAGGTTCGTGGGGGTCGGTCGCGTCATGCGCCCAGCGTAGGTCGGGGCCGCAATGCCACCAGGGGACGAAACGGACCTTGCCGAGGCGAAACCGGCGCTGTTATCTTCCGGCCAAGAAGCGCCGCGGTCCGCCTTCGGGGAGGGTGGTCGACTGCCTGACGAAGTGGAGTGGCTTTCATGAGCCCGTCGGTCATCACGAAGGTCAAGGATGTCGCCTGGATGGTGGGTGTGGCGCGCCGAGCGGGCCTCATCCGGCGCATCCCGCCGGGCCGGCTCCTCCGGGCGAACGCCGCTGCGAGGGGGTGGGGCCGCTCCATGGGTGGTCTCGTGGCAGCGAACAGCGTCCTGTTCGGTGACCGGGTCCACGTCGTCGACGACCTCGGCGAGCTCACGTTCACCGAGGTGCACAGCCGGACGAACGCCATGGCGCGAGGGCTCACACGGGCGGGCGTCGAGCCGGGCGACACGGTCGCGATCCTGTGCCGCAACCATCGGTACTTCGTCGAGGCGACGATCGCCTGCGCGAAGGCCGGGGCGCACACCGTCTTCCTCAACACCGACTTCGCGGGTCCCCAGCTTCGTGAGCTCCTGGCGCGGGAACGGCCCTCGCTCGTCATCCAGGACGAGGAGTTCAACGACCGGCTCGGTGGGCAGGAGAGCCCGTGGCGGACGCTCGTGGGGTGGGCGGGTCCAGGAGGCCGGTCGGACCTCGAGGAGCTCGTGGCCCGGGAGTCCGACGCGCCGGTGCCGGTGCCGGAGCAGGACGCCCAGCAGGTCATCCTCACGTCAGGAACGACGGGGACGCCCAAGGGTGCCCGGCGCGGCCCGGCCAAGTCCTTCGATGTCGCCGCCGCCGTGCTCGACCGGGTTCCGATCCGGGTGGGGGAGGTTCACTACATCGCGGCGCCGCTCTTCCACACCTGGGGCTTCGGCAACTGCGCGTTCTCGATGGTCCTCGGCTCCACGATCGTGCTGCGGCGGCGCTTCGACCCCGAGGATGCCTTGAGGGTCATCGACCAGCACCGTCCCCGCGCGGTCGTCATGGTCCCGGTCATGGCGCAGCGCGTGCTCCAGCTGCCCGCGGAGATCCGGGAGAAGTACGACCACTCGTCCCTGCGCTGTGTGGCTCTCAGCGGCTCCGCGCTTCCCGGCGGGTTCGCACCTGCGTTCATGGACGCCTTCGGCGACGTGCTGTACAGCGCCTACGGGTCGACAGAGGTCGGTGCCGCGGCGTTCGCGGTGCCCGCCGACCTGCGTGCGCAGCCGGGCACCGCCGGGAAGCCACTGCGAGGCACGGCAGTGCGCATCTTCCGCGAGGACGGCTCCGAGGCGGCCGTCGGGGAAGGCGGCCGGATCTACGTCGGCAACAGCTGGCAGGTGGAGGAGTTCTCCGGTGGCAGCCTTCCCGAGATCAGGCAGGGCGTCATGGCGACCGGCGACCTGGGATGGTTCGACGAGGAGGGGCGGCTGTTCGTCGACGGCCGCAGCGACGACATGATCGTCTCCGGCGGGGAGAACGTCTTCCCCCGCGAGGTCGAGGACCTTCTCTCGCTCCATCCCGGCATCGAGGAGGTCGCGGTGCTGGGGGTGCCTGACGACGAGTACGGCCAGCGGCTCAAGGCCTTCGTCGTGGCCCGGCCGGACGCCGGCCTGAGCGACACCGACGTCCGCGACCACGTCCGGAGCCACCTCGCGAGGTACAAGGTGCCCCGCGAGGTCGTGTTCCTCCGCGAGCTCCCCCGGAACGCGACCGGGAAGGTCCTGCGCCGGGTGCTCGCGCAGGCGAGTGCCCCCGCCCTGTCCGACTGACGAGACCATGCCAACCCGCCACACCCAGGAGCACCTCCATGCCCTACACCTTCGACCCCGAGCAGCAAGCCCTCGCCGAAGCCGTCGCCCAGCTGTGCGCCCGCGAGTGCGGGACGCGCGAGAAACGTGACGAGCTCACCGACCACGGCAGATGGCACCACAGTCCTCGGCTGTACCAGAGGTGCGCCGACGCAGGCTGGCTGGGCATCGGCATCCCGGAGGAGTACGGCGGGTCAGGCGGGGGCCTCGTCGACCGATGCGTCTTCATCGAGGAGACCGCGCGGGGCATGGCGCCCGTGGGCGGCTACGCGACCAGCGCGATCGTCTCGGGCCCGGTGCTCAGGTTCGGCTCCGAGCAGCAGAGGAAGGAGATCCTCTCGGCGATCGCCGGGGGGCGTGTCCAGGCGATCGCGATGACCGAGCCCGGAGCCGGGTCCGACGTCTCTCGGATCAGCTGTCGCGCGCGCCGAGGACCGGACGGCTTCGTCGTCAACGGGCAGAAGACCTTCATCAGCAACGCCCACATCGCTGAGAACATCCTGCTCATCGCCAGGACGAGCGGCGAGCCGGGGGCACACGACGGCCTCACCATGCTGATCGTGCCGGCGGACAGCCCCGGCATCGAGGTCAGGCCGATCGCCACCATGGCCGGACCCGGCGAGGTGAACGACGTCTACTTCACCGACTGCGTCGTGCCCGAGGCCAACGTGGTCGGCCAGGTCGACGGGGCCTGGATGCAGCTGATGGCCGGGCTCAACCACGAGCGCCTCTACCTGGCCGCTGTCATGCTCGGCATCGCGCGCCGCGCCTTCGACGACGCCCTCGGTTACATCAAGGAGCGGCACCAGTTCGGCAAGCCGATCGGCAAGAACCAGGCGCTGCGGCATCGCGTTGCCGACATGGCCACCGAGATCGAGTGCTGCTCGCTGCTGACCTACGACGTCGCCGCGAAGGTCGACGCGAGTCCCGACGACGTGCTCGCCCACATGCGGCAGGCGTCGTTCGCGAAGCTCAAGGTGACCGAGACGGCCAAGCAGGTGACCCTCGAGGGGATGCAGATGCTCGGAGGCTACGGCTACACGCGTGAGTACGACATGGAAGGCCTGGTCCGCGCAAGCCTCGTGTCCACGATCTACGGCGGGACCAGCGAGATCCAGCGCGACATCATCGCGAAGTCGTACGGCCTCTGACCGCTCGCCGCGACCTCCCGTCGACTGGGGCGGCGGTGAGGAAGCGGTCGAGATTGTCCATGAAGCACACCATCGCGTCGGTGATCAGGACCCGCACCTGGTCACGGCTCAGCCGACCCTGGTCGAGCCACTCCACGATGGCCGCCTCGGCGAACCCCGCCACCGCCGCGGCCCCGCCCCGGACAGCAGTCGGCACGTCGGCGGGGTCGCGGTAGACCGTCGCGAGAGCCTCGTCGATCGCTGCGTCGCGCGCCGCCCGGACCATGTCCTCCACCTCGGGGTCACGACCGAACCCGACGGCCCGGGAGGCGGCGAGCCACGCCTCGCGGTTCTCCTCGACCTCCACGAGCCAGTCGGCGATCTCTGCTTCCATCTGCTCCCGAAGGCTGCCCTCGCCGTCGGCGAGGAGCAGCCAGGGCAGGCGGGGGACTCGCAGGGTGGTCTTCAGGACCTCCAGGTACAGCTCCCGTTTCGTGCCGAAGTAGTGGTAGACGAGTCCCCGGTTCACACCGGCGTCGGCGGCGAGCTCGGCCGTCGACACGGCGTCGTAGTGACGCTCGGCGAAGTGACGCCGGGCCACGTCGAGGATCTGCTCACGACGGTGACGCGGGTCCAGCCGGGTCCAGCGGGGAGACGGGCTCTGCACGGCGCCGATGCTAGTGCCACGGGACCGGCGAGACGTCCCTTGACACTCGTTGCGAGGCGTCACTACCTTTTGCGGACGAATAGCGTCTGAAATAGCGGGTGGCCCAGTCCTCCCCGTGACCTGGGACATGTTCTCTCGTTGGGTCAGGGACGGGCGGGCTCTTCCGCCGCTTCGGACCACGACCACCTGGGGGTGACTGTGTCGAGTGCGGCGGCCATCGGTGTCTTGGAGAGGTGGGGCGGGTTCTTCTCCCTCTGCGGCGACACCTTCCGTGCCCTGGGGCGGCGCCCCTTCCAGCGCAATGAGTTCCTCGAGCAGGTGGTGTTCATCGCCGGCGTCTCGATCGTGCCGGTCGTGTTCGTGACGATTCCCTTCACGATCGTGGTCCAGTTCTTCCTCGGCCAGCTCCTCGTCGAGATCGGCGCGGTCGACCTGTCCGGCGCAGGTGCCGGGTTCGGGATCATCAGGGAGCTCGGGCCCTTCTCGGCCGTGCTGGTCGTGACCGGGGGCGGGGCGACCGCCGTCTGCGCCGACCTCGGCACGCGCACCATCCGGGAGGAGATCGACGCGCTGAGGGTCCTCGGCATCGACCCGGTCCACAGGCTCGTCGTCCCCCGGGTCCTCGCCTTCATGGTGGTGTCCGTGGGCCTCTTCGGGGTCGTGGCGGTGGTCGGTCTGGTCGGGACCTTCCTCTTCTCCACCACGGCTCTGGGGGCGACGCCCGGCCTGTTCGTCGCCAACCTCGCGTTGCTCACGGACTACGCGGCGTTCCTGGTCAGCCTGGCGAAGGCGGCGCTGTTCGGTCTCGCGGCCGGTCTGGTCTCCTGCTACCTCGGCCTGACCGCTCGTGGCGGCCCGAAAGGCGTGGGTGACGCGGTCAACCAGACCGTGGTGTTCACGCTGATGGTGCTCGTCGTCATCAACACGGCAGCGTCCACCCTCTTCCTGCAGCTGAGCGAGGGCTAGCCGTGGCCACGTCCACCCACACACGCGACGACCTGACACCCGCTCCGCTCCGGGCGGTGGAGGAGCTCGGCACGCAGGTCTGGTTCTACGCCCGCTGCTACGGCCTGATCCCGTTCGCGGTGACCAGGTACCGCCGTGAGATCCTTCGTCTTCTCGCCGAGGTGAGCTTCGGGACCGGTGCCCTTGCGGTCATCGGTGGGACGGTGGTCATCTCGTCGTTCCTCACGGCCTTCGCCGGCATCGAGATCGGCATCCAGGGTTACGACCAGCTCTCGAACCTCGGGGTGGAGGCGCTGTCGGGGTTCGTCTCGGCGTACATCAACACCAGGTTGGCGGCGCCGATCATCGCGGGCATCGGACTCGTCGCGACCATCGGCACGGGGTTCACCGCTCAGCTCGGCGCCATGCGGATCAGCGAGGAGATCGACGCCATCGAGGTCATGGGCCTCTCGTCCGTCCCGTTCCTCGTCAGCACCCGCATCGTCGCCGGCTGCATCGCCATCATCCCGCTCTACGGGCTCGCCCTGCTGGCGTCGTACCTCAGCACGCAGGCGGTCGTGACGTTCGCCTTCGACCAGTCGGGCGGGGCCTACCGCCACTACTTCGAGGCCTTCCTCATCCCGCGGGACATCGTCTCGTCCTTCGTCATGGTCCTGCTCATGGCCCTCGTCGCCATGTCCATCCACTGCTACTACGGGTTCTTCGCCTCGGACGGCCCCGCCGGCGTAGGACGCGCGGTCGGCCGCGCCGTACGCCTCTCCCTGATCGCCGTCCTCTTCACGAACCTGATCATGAGCCTGGTGCTCTACGGCAACGCCGACACGGTCAACATCTCGGGATGAGCCGATGAGAACGCTGCCGTCCGCCGCCCGCAGCCGGGTCTACGGTCTCACCGGGATCATCGTCGTCGGGTTGATCGTGGCGTTCGGGGTGGCGTCGTACCTCCAGGTCTTCACACCGGTGGTGACGGTCAGCCTCGAGAGCGACCGTTCCGGCCTCCTGATGGACCGTGGCGGTGAGGTCCGCCTGCACGGGGTCCGAGTCGGGGAGGTGCGCAGCGTCCGACCCGTCCCGGAAGGTGGGGCGGAGCTCGAGCTCGCCATCGACGCCGACCAGGCAGGGAGCATCCCCGAGAACGTCACCGCCGAGATTCGCGCTAGCACCGTCTTCGGCCCGAAGTCCGTCCTGCTTGTCGAGCCTCCCCGCCCCTCGACCAGCCACATCGAGGCCGGTGACGTCCTGCGGACGCGTCGGATGACCGTCGAGATCAACGACGTCTTCGCCACGCTGAACGACGTGCTGCTGACGGTCGAGCCCGCGAAGCTCAACGCGAGCCTCGGAGCGGTTGCCACCTCGCTCCGCGGACGCGGGCAGGAGATGGGGGAGTACGTCGAACAGCTCAACGCCTACCTCGAGGACTTCAACCCCTACCTCCCCACGCTCGACCGTGACCTGGCGAGTGGAGCCGACGTCCTCGGGACTTACCGCGCAGCGGCTCCCGACCTGCTCGAGCTGACTCGCAACGCGACGCGCACGAGCCGGACACTGACCGAGACACAGGTCGCCCTCGACGCAGTCCTCCTCGACTTCACGCGCACGTCGCTGCGCGCCCGTGACTTCGTCGACCGGGCAGAGGAGCCGATGATGCTCCTGCTGGACCACCTGCGTCCCGTGACGAGGCTCCTTGCGGAGTACTCCCCTGAGTACACCTGCGGTATCCAGGCGATGAACAAGGCGCGCATCGGGGCGGAGATGGCGACAGCGGGCCAGGTCTCGTCGCTGCAGATGAAGGTGGCGATCCTCCCCGCGCAGAAGCACTACGTCTACCCGCGCGACCTACCCAAGATCGTGACCGGACTCGGCCCCGACTGCTACCAGCTGCCCACGGTGACCAAGGCTGAGCAGCCCAGCCCCCGCTACATCTTCGCCGACGGCACCACGGTGTTCGACGGCCGCAGCGACGCGGTCGAGGTGGGGAATCCGCCGGTGGAGCTCTACACAGCGCTCTTCGGTGAGGCGGCCGGACAGGCACTTCGGGAGCGCGAGTCCCGGGGCGGGGCCCGATGAGGCGACTCGGCGACGGCACCAAGGTGCTCGCGTTCGTAACCGTCACGGGCCTGCTCACGGGGTTCGTGGGCGTCGTCTTCGCCAACGTGCGCCTCGGTGAAGACACGACCTACACCGCGGTGTTCGAGGACACCACAGGTCTCGAGACGGGTGCCGAGGTCCGCGCGGCCGGTGTCGACGTCGGGCGGGTGGAGGACCTCAGCCTTCGCGACGACTCGACGGTCCTCGTGACCTTCTCGGCCGCCGACTCCGTCCCGCTCACCACGGCGACCGAGGTCCGGATCCGGTACCTGAACCTCATGGGCGGTCGATACCTCGACCTGAGCCAGCGTCCCGGCGAGGGGGTGGCACTGCCGGAGGACGCGACGATCCCGCTGCAGCGGACCTCTCCGGCGCTCGATCTCGACGAGCTGTTCCACAGCTTCACGCCGCTCATGCAAGGGCTCGACCCGCGCGAGGTCAACGCGCTGACCAGCTCGCTCATCAAGGCGTTCGAGGGGGAGGCGGGTGGCGTCGAGAGCCTCCTGGGCAACATCGGGCGCTTCACGAACTCCCTCGCCGACCGTGACCGGGTGATCGGGGAGCTGGTGCACAACCTGGACACCGTGCTCGGCACCATGGGCCGTCGCCGGGCGGAGTTCGACGAGCTCGTCGTGAACGCGCAGCGGGTCGTGTCGGGACTCGCCGAGGACCGGCGTCGGATCGGACGGTCGCTCGTCCGTCTCGACACCCTGACCCGCACCGGCACGGCCTACCTTGCCTCGGTCCGACCGGAGCTGCACGGCACGATCGAGCAGACCCGTCGCATCACGGCCGCACTCAACAGTGAGCTCGACATCGTCGACCACTACCTCAGCGTGCTGCCGGGCCGGCTTCGGAAGCTCGGCAGGGTGGGCGCCTACGGGACCTTCTACAACATGTACGTCTGCGGGGTGACCTTCACGGTGACCGGACCTGACGGCAAGCCGATGCCCGGCCCGGTCTGGTACGACGAGGACACCACCCGCTGCCGGTATCCCAAGGACGTGCCGCGGTGAGGAAGTTCTCCGAGATGAACCAGGCCCGCGTGGGAGTCATCGGGTTCGTGACGCTCATGCTGCTCTGGATGGCGGTGCTCAACGTCGGGGCGCTGAAGTCGGTGTTCGGCGCGAGATACTCCGCGGCCTTCGCGGAGGCAGGAGGGCTCCGCGAGGGCAACGACGTGAAGATCTCCGGCTACACCGTCGGACACGTCACGTCCATGAAGCTCGAGGACCTCCACGTCCGCGTCGACTTCGTCGTCGAGGACGCACGCCTCGGTGACGAGACCACCGCCGCGATCAAGACCGCGAGCGCGCTCGGCACCAAGTACCTCGCGCTCGAGCCTCGGGGGCAGGGGGAGCTCGCGTCCGGCTCGGAGATCCCCCTCGCACGCACCCGGGCGCCGTACGACGTCACCGAGGTGCTGTCCGACCTCACCACGACCACCGAGCGGCTCGACGTCGAGCAGATGGCGCACTCCTTCGACACGATGGCGGCGACGTTCCAGTCCACACCAGGAGAACTGCGCTCCACCCTGCGCGGGGTGAGCCGGCTCTCCCAGGTCATCGCCTCCCGGGACGAGGCGCTGCGGCGGGTGCTTGCGAACGCCCGCGGCGTCTCGGGAGTTCTCGCGCAACGCAATGCGCAGATCGCCACGCTCGTCACCGACGGCAATGCGCTGATGACGATGATCGAAGCGCGCCGCGACGCGATCCGGCGTCTCCTCGTCGGGGTGCAGACGGTGACACGTCAGATGTCACTGCTCGCGCAGGAGAACGCGCACAGCCTGCGTCCCGCCGTGCACGAGCTGCGCAGGACGCTCGCGATGCTCAAGGGCAATGCCCACGCGCTCGACCGGACCGCACAGCTCTACGCCGGCTACGCCCGCGCTCTGAGCGAGGCGCTCGCCAGCGGTCCCTACTTCTACGGCTACACGCAGAACACCCAGCCCACGAAGCTGGCGCCCCTGCTTCCCCGGATCTTCTCCGGCGAGGCCACGGTGGCGGGGGGCAGTCGATGACGTCCTTCGTGCAGCACTTCCGCGGGAGCGGCCGGGTCGGCCTCTCAGCCGTCCTGGTGTGCCTGCTGCTCGCCTCGGTGACCGTGCTTGCGTCCGGACCGAGGGAGCGTACGGCGACGGCGTACTTCGTCCGAACCACCGGGCTCTACGAGGGTGACGACGTCGTGGTCCTCGGTGTCCCGGTCGGCAAGGTCACCGACATCACGCCGGAGCCGAGCCGGGTCCGGGTCCGGTTCACGTACACCCTGGACCGTCCGCTGCCGGCGGACGTGAAGGCGGCCATCATGTCGCCCTCGCTCGTTCCGGTGCGCGAGCTGCGCCTGGCGCCCATGTACACCGGTGGCCCGGAGCTCCAGGACGACGCCACCATCCCGCTCTCGCGCACGGCGGTGCCGGTGGAGTGGGACGAGGTGAAGGAGCAGGTCACCCGGCTCAGCCGCGTTCTCGGACCGAAGCAGGCGAACTCCCGGGGTGCGCTCACCCGCCTGCTCGACACAAGTGCCGCCAACCTCGACGGCCGGGGCGTCACGGTGAACGAGACGGTGCGGACCCTGGCCCGGGCGATGGAGACGCTGTCCGGCTCGCGTGGGGACGTCTTCGCCACCGTGCGCAACCTGCGGATCTTCGTCGACGCGCTTGCCATGAGCGATCTCCAGGTGCTCGAGTTCAACCGGCGCCTGAAGACGACGGCACAGGTCCTCGGGGACAACTCCGAGGACCTCGGCCGGGCGCTCACGTCGATGAACCGTGCCTTCGGCGACGTGCGGCAGTTCCTCCGCGAGAACCGCAGCCAGATCAAGGGGACCGTGCGAGACCTGCGGCCGATCGCCGAAATCCTGGCTCGCAACCGCCAGGACCTCGCCGACCTCCTGCACATCGCCCCGGTTGCGACGTCGAACCTCTACAACATCTACGAGCCGGTGGACGGGTCGATCACCGGAGCGTTCGTCGGTCCGCAGCGCTTCCTGGCCCCGGCCGAGTGGATCTGCTCCTCCATCTACGCAGCGGGCGGGACGCCGACCGACTGCTCGAAGGCGCTCGGGCCTCTTGCCGACCTGGCCACGGTGGCCCCGCCACCCGCGGGGGCCAGCCTGGTGCAGCGCAACGGCCGCGAGAACCAGGTCCGCGCGCGACGCGGTCCGGAACCCGACGGGAGGGAGCCGCGATGACGGACCGGCGCCGGGGGAGGAGGCTTCGAGCCGTGACGGCCGTGCTCCTCACGTCCGCGGTGCTCGCCGCGTGCGACTTCACCGGGCCGGAGAGCCTGCCGCTGCCGTTCAACAAGGGCAACGGACACGGCTCCATGACGGTCACCGTGGAGATGGGCAACGCGGTGAACCTCGTCCGCAACTCGGAGGTGAAGGTCGACGACGTCACCGTCGGCAGCGTTCGTGACATCGCCTTCGACAACTGGCACGCGCGGCTGACCATCGGCCTCGAGCCCGGAACCAGGCTCCCGGCCAACACCGTGGCGCGCATCGGGCAGAAGAGCTTGCTGGGGGCGGAGTACCTCGAGCTCGAACCACCGAGCGACGAACCCGCGCGCGGCAGGCTCTCCGACGGCGATGTCGTACCGCTGTCCCGGACCGGGCGCTATCCCGAGACCGAGGAGGTGCTCTCGGCGACCGCCCTGCTCCTCAACGGCGGTGGCCTCGGCCAGATCCGGGAGATCACCCGCGAGCTCAACGACATGCTCGGCGGCCGTGAGCAGGACGTCCGCGAGCTGATCGCGAGGCTGGACCGCTTCGTTGCGGACTTGAACCGGCAGCGGCGGAGTCTGGAGGCCGTGCTCGACAACATGAACGGTCTGGCCGACACGGTCGCCGAGCAGGACGCCATGGTCGGCGACGCCCTGGACACCTTGCCCTCCGGTTTCCGGGTACTCGCCGAAGAGCGCCGGCACATCGTCCGCACGCTCGCAGCGGTCTCCGACTTCGGAGACGTCGCGACCCGGGTGATGCGGGAGAGCCGCAGCGGGCTGACCGGCAACCTCCGCGACCTCCAGCCCGTCCTCCGCGAGCTCGCCGACGCCGGGAAGGCCCTTCCCCGGTCCCTCGGCATGGTGACGTTCCCGCTGGCCGTGGACCCGATCCGCAAGGTGGCGCGCGGCGACTACATCAACATCTTCATGAACTTCGACCTGACCCTGCCCACGCTCGACAGGATGTGGCTCGCGGGCACGCCGTTCGAGGGCTTGCTCGCCGGCGTCACCCACCTCCCGGCCAGCGGCCCCGGCACGAGGTCGGTGGATCCGTTCAAGGCACCGCTGCGGATCCGGCCGCACAACGTCGATCCGCCGGACGGGTTGCCGCAGCCGTCGCTGCCGGCCCTCCCCGGGGCCACGAGCGGCGACCCCACGCAGCCCTCCGGTCCCGCGGTCTCCGACGACGACACTGCGTTGCAACACCTGATGCTCGGCGGTGAGGGCTGATGCTGACGCGTCGTACTCGTCTCCAGCTCGGCGCCTTCGTGGTGGTCAGCGTGGCCACGGTGGCGGTGATCCTGGTGAACTACCTCGGCGTGCCTGCGGCGCTCGGCCACGGGGTGCACACGGTGTCGCTGCACCTGCCTGACGCGTCCGGCCTGCACCAGTCGGCCAAGGTGACCTACCGAGGCGTCGAGGTCGGCAAGGTCGAGCGCGTCGAGGTGTCCCCCGGCGGAGTCACCGCCGGGCTGGTGATCGATGACGAGTACGACGTCCCGAGCAATGTCCTCGCGCAGGTGCACGACATGTCACCGGTCGGGGAGCAGTACGTCGACCTGGTCCCCGGCTCGTCGAAGACCGAGGGCTACCTCGCCGACGGCGACGTGATCCCGGCCGACAGGGCCAGGCTCCAGATCACCACGGCGGAGATGCTCGACGAGGTGGACGGCCTCGTGCGGTCGGTGCCCCGACGGAGCCTCCGGACGACGATCGACGAGCTCTACCTGGCGACCCGTGGCACCGGCGACGACATGGGCGCCCTTTTCGACTCCGCCCGGGAGTGGCAGGCCGCGGCCGACGCGAGCTTCGACGACACGGCCGCCCTCCTGGTGAGTCTCGAGCCCGTGCTCGGCACCCAGCGTGCCTCGGCGGGCGAGATCCGGTCCTACAGCGGCAACCTGCGCAGGTTCTCCGGGCAGCTCGTGCGGAGCGACCAGGACCTCCGCGGGTCGATCAGGCGGGGCGGGCCACTGGCTCGTCAGGTGGACGGTGTGGTGAGAGACCTCGATCCCACGCTGCCGATCCTCATGGCCGACCTCGCGAGCGTCGGCCGGGTGCTCGAGGTGTACCTGCCGAACATCGAGCACATGCTGATCGTCCTGCCGGCGCTGGAGAACGCCATGCTCAACCTCCTTGCCCCTGGCGTCGACGGCGATCCCTACGACTGGCTGAAGCTCGACTTCAAGACGCCGGCCAACAACTCGCCTGCCTGTGTGGAGGGCTTCGAGTACACCAGGCAGCAACGGGACCCGAACGACGTGAGCTCCGCGCCGATCCCGCAGGACTCCTACTGCAAGGTGCCGCCCTCCGACCCCCGGGTGGTCCGCGGTGTGCGCAACGACCCGTGCCCACAGGACCCGTCACGGCGCGGGCCGACCGCTCGCGCCTGCGGGCTGGTCTTCCCCAGGTACACCGTGGCGGACGACCCGAGGGCGCAAGAGCAGGTCGAGACCGCTGGCTACGACCCGCGTGACGGCACCGTGGTGACGGCGGACGGGCGGCTCTTCCGACTCGCCGACCTGGGGGAGGACGCCACCGAGCCGACCACCTGGCAGCAGCTGATGAGGCTCCCGCTGGAGAGCGGCGCACCGGAACACCGAGAGGAGAGCCGATGAGCGAGGACGACGAGACGGCCACCGACCGGGGCAGGGAGGGCACCCGCCGGGGGCACATCGGACTTGCGCTCGTTGCGCTGCTGACGCTTGCCGTTGCCGGCGGGGCGGCCGCGCAGGCACGCCAGGTGCTGGAAGACCGCGAGCAGGAGCGTGCCGGGAAGACCGCGGTCGAGGTAGCGCGCGCCCAGACCCTGAACATGCTGTCGGTGAGCCCGGACAATGTCGAATCGAGGATGCGGACCCTGCTCGCCAACTCGACCGGGGAGTTCCGCCGCGACTTCGAGTCGGTCCAGCAGTCGTTCGGCGCGGTGGTCACGAAGGGAGAGGTGGTCTCCACCGCCCATGTCGTCTCGTCGGCGGTCGCCGAGCTGGACGACCAGGACGCGCGGGTCCTCCTCGCCGTCGACTCGGAGGTCCGCAACGGCAAGCGGCAAGAGGCCCAGAGCAGGCAGTACCGCCTGATCGCCGACCTGACCCGGAAGGGGGATCGATGGCTGATCTCCGGCATGCGCTTCGTCGCCTGAAGCACCCGGTGCGAGCCTTCCTCGCCGTGTGCGTGGCAGTCCTCGTGCTCTCCCTCGGCGTCGGAGGGTGGGCGTGGTCTGCCGATCGTGACCAGGACCGGGCCGCGGCCGCCGAGCGGTCTGCCGTCAGGGCGGCGCGGGAGCACGTGGTCGACGTGCTGTCCTACGACTTCTCGTCCGTAGAGAAGGACATGGAGCGGGCCGAGGCCAACCTGACCGGCGACTTCGCCGACGACTTCACCAAGATGGCCGACGACCTGATCATCCCGACGGCCCGGGCGAAGGGGATCCGCACGCACGCCGAGGTGACCTCCGCGGGTGTGGTCCGGTCGAGCGCCGACGAGGTCGTCGTGCTCCTCTTCGTCAACCAGACCACGACCAGCCGCCGCGTCACGGAGCCCACGCTCGACGGCAGCCGCCTCGAGGTCACCGTGCAGCGGGCCGGCGAGGGGTGGCTGATCTCCGAGCTCCGCCCACTGTGATCCCGATGGTCCGCGGTGCAGCAGGATGGCCGCATGAGTGAAGTCAGCCAGAGGAGGTCCCGGGGACGACCGGCCGACCCGGACATCGACGCACGTGTTCTCCAGGCGGGCGTGGAGCTGTTCGCCGAGGTCGGGTGGAAGGCGTTCAACCTCGATGGTGTGGCACGCCGCGCCAGGGTCGGGAAGGCGGCGTTGTACCGTCGCTGGCCCTCCAAGGAGAAGCTGATCCTGGACGCGCTCGAGCAGCTCGCCCTGCCGACGGTCGAGTTCGACACGGGCAGCCTCCGCGGTGACCTGCTCGAGCTGGGCAGATACATCCTGAGCGTCAACCTCAGCGCGACCGGGCTGACCGGGCTGCGCGCCGCGATCGAGGCCAAGCGCGACCCGGGGGTGTTCGGGGATCGGCTCGAGCGCATGGTGCGGGAACAGGTCACGATCGGCCGGAACATGATCGGACGTGCGATCGAGCGCGGGGAGGTCCCGACCGGTACGTCGTCGTGGCTGGTGTTCAACGCACTCATGGGCACGATCCAGAACCGCGTGCTGATGACCCCGGCGGACAAGCTCCCGGCGCTCGAGAAGGAGGGCGATGCGCTGGTGGAGACGATCGTCGACTTCCTCCTCACGGCCGTCCACTACACCCCTCGAACGACCCCTTGACACCTCCTGGGCGCGTCCCTAGTGTCTCTTTCCGGACGAGAATCGTCTGAAAAGTCCCGGTCTCGGGACCGTCACGAGCTGACGGGGGCTGGAGGTGCGCGGTGGTGATGCTTCACCCAGGGGACCTGGAGGTCGAGGCCAGCAAGCTGGGCTTCGTGAGCTTCTGGGCCCACCCGCCCGCCGTCCGTGAGGACGTCTTCGCGCGGCTGAGGCGGGCCGGAGGGCCGACGTGGTTCCTCATGCCGCGCGTCCGCATGACGAAGTCGGGCGGCGGGGCCTGGGCGCTCGTCACCCATGAGCAGGTCTCCGAGGCCAGCCGCAACGCCGCGCTCTTCAGCAGCGAGCCGTCTGCGAACAGCTTCGCAGACCTGCCCCGGTGGCTCGCGCCGTACTTCGGCTCGATGATCAACATGGACGACCCGCGTCACGGGCAGATCCGCCGGGTGGTCTCACGCGCCTTCACGCCCAAGGTGCTCGCCAAGATGGAGCAGGACCTGCAGCGACGCGCGACGCGCATCGTCGACGAGATCGTGGCCGACGGCCCGACGGACTTCGTCACCCAGGTGGCGGCCCGCCTTCCCATCGAGGTCATCTGCGACATGATGGGGATCCCCGAGCGTCACCACCAGCAGATCCAGGCGTGGACCAACTCCGTCCTCGGCTACACCGACCCGGAGTACAACGGGAACATCCCGCGGGTCGACGACGACCTGACCACCCTCGACATGGTGAAGAGCTTCACCCGGTTCGTGCGGGCCGGGCGCGGCCTCTTCCGGCTGGCACGCGAGCTGGGCGAGGAGCGGCGACGGCACCCGACGGACGACCTCACCTCGAAGCTGGTCACCGCGCAGGACGGCGAGACGCTGACCCCGCAGGAGCTCGGCTCCTTCTTCATCCTGCTGGTCGCAGCGGGCAACGAGACGACCCGCAACGCCCTGGCGCACGCGCTCCACCTGTTCACGGTCCACCCCGACCAGCGACGCCTGCTGCTGGAGGACTTCGACGGCAGGATCGCAGGAGCGATCGAGGAGGTGGTCCGCCACTCCACCCCGGTCATCCAGTTCCGCCGTAACGTCACCCGCGACTGCGAGTTCCACGGCCGGCACCTCCGCAAGGGCGACAAGGTGGTCCTCTTCTACAACTCGGCCAACCGCGACGAGACGGTGTTCGAGGACCCTGCCCGCTTCGACATCCTGCGGAAGCCGAACAAGCACCTCGGCTTCGGCGGGCCGGGGCCACACTTCTGCCTCGGCGCGAACCTCGCGCGCCGCGAGCTCACCGTCATGCTCAGGGAGCTCTTCACGCGCCTGCCGGACATTCGCACGGTCGGGGAACCGGACCTGCTCCGCTCCTACTTCATCAACGGCATCAAGCACCTGTCGTACGACTACACGCGGCCCACCGGGCAGTCCTCCGTCCCGGCCCTCGACCAGCAGAAGGAGACGCCATGGCAGGCAGGACGTTGACCGAGCCCTACCTCGGAAGGGTCGTCGCCGTCACGGGCGGCGCTCGCGGCATCGGCCTGGCCACCGCCCGCGCGCTGGTCCGTCGGGGAGCCGCCGTCGCGGTGGGAGACCTCGACGGAGAGCTCGCGGCGGCAGAGGCGGCGGCTCTCGGCGGACGCGCCTTCGGAATGGCCCTGGACGTGACGGACCGTTCGTCGTTCACCGCGTTCCTCGACGAGGCCGAGCGTAGGTTCGACCGCCTGGACGTGCTGGTGAACAACGCCGGGATCATGCCACTGGGCGCGTTGACGTCAGAGCCCGACGAGTTGACCCGCCGCATCCTCGACATCAACGTCGGTGGCGTCCTGCTCGGCAGCAAGCTGGCAGCCGGCCGCATGGCGACCCGTGGCGGCCACATCATCAACATCGCCTCGGGGGTCGGGCGCATCGCGCAGCCGCGAGCGGTGACCTACAGCGCCTCGAAGTACGCCGTGGTCGGCGCCACGGAGGCACTGCGCGCCGAGCTCGCGGCGGACGGGATCGAGGTGTCCTGCATCCTGCCCATGGTGGTCAACACCCAGCTCGGAGCAGGGGTGCCAGAGATCCGGGGACAACGCACCCTCGAGCCCGACGAGGTCGCCGAGGCGGTGCTGCGATGCATCCGCAAGCCGCGCTTCGAGACCTGGGTCCCGGCGTCCGGGCTGCTCGCCTCCAAGGTGATGAACGCGCTCCCGCGCACCTGGGCGGACGCTCTGGCCCGTGGGTCGGGTTCGGGAGCCCTCCTCGCCAACACCGACATGAACGCACGAGACGACTACGAGTTGCGAGCACGCGGCGGCTCCGACGACAACCGGCCGGACCAGCCGGCTGCGAGCGCATAACGAGGGAGTGGTACGCATGAGCAAGCCCGAGTTCGAGATCCAGGGCATCTGCCACCTGGCGCTGGTGTGTTCCGACATGGAGCGCACCGTGGACTTCTACACGAACATCCTCGGCATGCCGTTGGTGAAGACCGTCGAGCTGCCCCAGGGCGGCGGTCAGCACTTCTTCTTCGACATCGGCGGTGGCAGCCACCTGGCCTTCTTCTGGTTCCCCGACGCGCCACCCGCAGCGCCGGGTGTCGCCGCTGCTGCCGACCTCCCGGGACGTGGTGAGATCCTCAGCGCCGTGGGCTCGATGAACCACGTCGCGTTCACCATCCCGCCGGAGAAGTTCGAGGAGTACCAGCAGCGGCTGATCGACAAGGGCGTCGACACCGGCATCATCCTCAACCACGACGACAGCGAGTGGGGCGTCGCGGCGGAGATGCACGACGGGGTGTTCATCCGGTCGCTCTACTTCCGGGATCCCGACGGGATCCTCCTCGAGTTCGCCGCCTGGACCCGCGAGCTCACCCCCGACGACGTACGCCACGCGCCGGCGCGACCGCAGACCCGCCCGTCCGGCGTCCCGGCCTGAGGAGCACGACATGCCACGACTGCGTGAGGTCCCGAGGTCCGAGGCCCCCGAGGGCATCGTGACGACGATGTACGACTACCTGTTCGGGCCGGACCGGGACCCGGTCGCCGAGCCGGGCACGGAGACCGGCACTCCGGGGGACTGGTGGACCGTCTTCGCGCTCGTTCCGGACGTGCTCGAGCACGCCGTGCAGGGCTTCGCTCTCTACCGCAGCCCGAAGCGCAAGCTGGACCCGGTCCTGCGCGAGCTGGGCCAGACCCGGGCGGGGTGGGCCCGGGGCAGTCAGTTCGTCTTCTCCCAGCACTGCAAGTCCTGCCGGTCGCTGGGCCTGAGCGAGGAGAAGATCGCGGCGATCCCCTCCTGGGCGGTCTCGGACCTCTTCGTGCCGGTCGAGCGGGCGGTCCTGGCCTACACCGACGACCTCGTGCTCGGGGGTGGCCGGGTCAGCGACGCGACGTTCGACGCGCTGCGCACGCACCTGAGCGACGAGGAGATCCTCGAGCTCACCTACATCACCGCGCTCTATGACATGCACGCGGTCATGAGCAAGGCGCTCCGGGTCGAGTACGACAACCGTGAGGAGGAGGTCGTCGAGATCCTCGCGCCTGAGGGGGCGGCGTCGTACGACGTCGGCGCCGCGACCAGCCTCGCGGGCGAGCCCGGGTGACCGTCCCGTACGACGAGCCGCGCGCCGGCGCTCTCGTCGAGGCGGTACGCGAGTTCCTGGAGCGGGACGTCCTCGACGCCACGGAGGGCAGCGTGCGGTTCCACGTCCGTGTGGCCGTCAACGCACTGCGCATCGTCGAGCGCGAGCTGGCGCACGCACCGGTCCATGCCGAGGAGCACCACCGACGGCTGCACGAGCTGGGCTGCGGCGACGACACGGAGCTGGCGGACCTCGTGCGCTCTCACGGGCCCGAGGTGGACCGTTCCGACCTCAGGGCCGCCCTCACCGCGATGGTGCGGGCAAAGCTGACCGTCGCCAACCCCGGCTACCTCGGGGAGGCACCGTGACCGCCGAGCACGCGGTGGCCTTCGAGGTCCCTCCGCACATCCGTCCGCTCCGGAACGCGGTCAGGACCTTCATGGTCGAGCGCGTGGAGCCCGCCGAGCCGCTGCTCCACCGCGGCGGCGAGGAGGCGGAGGAGGCCATGCGCTCGCTGCAGGAGCAGGCGAAGTCGCTCGGCCTCTGGGCGCTGGGCCATCCGCGGCATCTCGGCGGTGGCGGGCTTCCCTTCCTCGACTACGTGTACGTCAACGAGGTCCAGGGGCGCAGCGAGTACGGTCAGCTGGCTCTCGGCACCTGGACCCTCCAGGACAGCCTCATGCTGGACCGCCACGCCGGCGAGACCTGGCGCGCGAGGTACCTCCGGCCGATCGTCGCCGGCGAGTTCTGGCCCAGCTTCGCGATGACCGAGCCCGAGGTGGCGGGCTCCGATCCGACCCGGCTGCGGTGCGCGGCCGTGCTCGAGGACAACGAGTGGGTCATCAACGGCCACAAGTGGTTCACGACCGGAGCCGCGCGCGCGGCGTACACCACGGTCATGTGCCGCACCGAAGCCGACGCGGCGCCCCACGACTCCTTCAGCATGATCATCGTGCCCACGGACACCCCGGGCTACGAGATCGTCAGGGAGACACCGGTCCTCGGGATCGTCGGTGGACACTTCGAGGTCAGGTACGACGACGTGCGGGTGCCCGCCGAGAACCTTCTCGGCGGCAGGGGACAGGGGTTCCGCATCGCACAGGAGCGCCTGGGACCCGGCCGGATCTTCCACGCCATGCGCTGGCTGGGCCAGGCGCAGCGGGCCTTCGACCTGATGTGCGAGCGCCTCAACGAGCGGAGCGCCTTCGGCGGACCCCTGGCGGACAAGCAGCTGATGCAGCAGCACGTGTTCGACTCCTACACCGAGATCCAGGCCAGCCGGCTCCTCACCCTCCAGGCGGCTCACAAGATCGACTCCGGGAGCCAGGCGCGCGTGGAGATCGGTGCGATCAAGGTCGTCGGCGCCCGCATGCTGCACAACGTCGTCGACCGGGCGGTGCAGGTCTACGGAGCGGCAGGGCTGACCGACGACACGCCGCTGAGCCACATGTACCGCGCCGCGCGCTTCGCACGGCTCTACGACGGTCCCGACGAGGTGCACGTCCAGTCCGTCGGGCGGCGGGTCCTCGGGGAGTACGCCCGCGGCGAGGGCTGGGAGTTCGGGACGCGCTGACGCCGTCGGACCGTCGGCTCACAGCACCTTCGACATGCCCGGCAGACGGGTCAGCCCGTAGCCGGCCGCGAAGCATGCCGGGACCGCCAGCGCCGTGACCAGGAGGAACTTCGGCCAGACGCCCAGCGCCACCGACGCGAAGAGCAGCATGATCGCCGTGATCACCGTCGAGTGGAGGAAGTAGGTCGCGTACGAGCCCCGAGCCGCCATGCCGACGAGCTCTCCGTGGGCGGGCAACCGGGCTCTGAACCAGACGAGGAACCAGACGGTGAAGGTGACCGCGATGCAACCGTCGAGCAGTGCCGTGGCCATCGTCGGCCAGCCGGTGGCAGGGCCGAGGTCCTCCTCTCCGGCGGACACACCGAGCGCCATCAGCCCCAGGAACGCGACCATTCCGGCCAGGGCGGCCCAGCCCAGCCCGCGGACCTCGTGGAGTGACGGCGGGTCGTCCACCCAGCCGGCCTCCGCAGCGCGCACCCCGAGTGCGAAGAGGACGGCTCCCTGCGGCCACTCGGCGAGCTTCAGGTTGAAGAACATCTCCTGCGTCAACGGCCACACCTGCCAGACGGCGAAGGACGTGACGGCGATCGTGAGCATGGCGACCAGCAGCACACCGCGTCGCGGCGGGCGATGAACCTCCGGCGCAGGGTGGAGCTGCCGGACCAGGGCATAGACGACGGAGAAGGCGAGCAGGGCCGCAACGAACCACATCGCGCCGACCTCGGTCTGACGGAGGTAGAAGGCGAAGCTGCCGCGCTCCTGCCAGATGTTGCCGATGTAGTCGGTGAACGGCTGCAGGAACAGCACGAACACGACAAGGGGTACGCCGAGCCGCAGGAGCCTCGTGCGTGCGAAGCTTCCCGGTCCTCGCCGGGCCAGCGAGGTCGCCGAGAACCAGCCCGCGACCAGGAAGAACGGGCCGAGCCAGAACAGGCCGCCGAGGAGCGCGGGCACGGTGAGGACGGTCGACAGGACGCTGGAGGCGTCGCGCTCGTCGTCGTAGTACCAGCCGACGAAGTCCACGACGTACCCGGTGGCGGTGTGCAGCACGATGACGCCGGCGATGAGGACCACCCGCAGGTTGTCGACCCACAGCTCTCGGCGGCGGGTCGGGGTGACCGTCTCGGGCGACGAGGTCATGAGCACCTCCGCGGGACACCTTCAGGATGAGTCCGCGCTACCGCAGGGCTACAGAGGCCAACGTCCCTGGTCCGATGGGCTGGTGGACCAGGCGGCCGGTCGAGGTCACGGAAGCATCTCCAGCAGGTCCCACTCGGGCTCGCAGACGCGCCGGCCGATCGCGGCCAGCTCCACCGAGCGGGTGGCGCCGGTGAGGTGGCGGCGCGCCTGGTGCAGGCAGATGACGCCCCATCTGAACGTGCCGAAGACCTGCCACCAGGCGAGCGCCTCCCGATCCACCGGGCCGGCTCCCGCGGACTCGTAGCCCGCGATGAGATCCTCCACGCTGCCGAACCCGCCCACCGGCAAGGGCGCCCCGAACCGCCACGCCTTCACGCAGAGCCAGGCCAGGTCCTCGAGAGGGTCTCCGACGTGGGCCAGCTCCCAGTCGAGGAGGGCGCGGACCCCCTCCGGACCGATGATCAGGTTCCCGTGCCGGAAGTCTCCGTGCACGAGGGTGCGGCGTGACGGCGGCGGGCGGTTCTCGTCGAGCCATCGTGCCGCGTACTCCAGTGCGGGCTGGGGCCTCCCGGTCCCGGAGAGGACACCCCGCCACCGGTCCAGCTCGTCCTCGTCCGGCAGCCCTGCGACAGCGTCCGGGGGCACGCGGTGCACGGCGGCCAGGATCTCCCCGCACCGGCGAGCGAGACGGGGTCGCACGTCGGCGAAGGCGGGATCGCGCAGGATCCTGGGAGGCAGCGACTCACCCTCGACCCGGCTCATGACGACGTACCCGGAGGAGAGGGAGCCCGGACCGACACCGGATGCGAACACGTGCGGCGACGGCACGCCCTGCGCGGCTGCCGCCCTCATCAGAGCAGCCTCACGGGGCAGCGCTCCTGGGTCCAGCGAGCCCGGTGTGTCGGCGCGGAGCACGAGCCCGTGACGCTCCCCGTCGGCCGCCACGGCGTCGAAGGCCCAGGTCACCCGTGAGGCGCCGGCAGTCATCCTGCTGAGACGCTCGACTCGCGTGCCCGTGCCGAAGGGCTCCTCGAGAACCGAGGCCAGGCAGTCGGCCAGTCCGTCCTCCGCCCCGCCTGTGTCCTTCTCGGTCACGAGACCTCCCCGTCGGCACGGTCCTGGTCAGCGCGCAGGGAGTTCCAGGCTGCGCGCACGTGGCTGCGCATGACCGACTCGGCCCATCCCGCATCCCCGGCGCGGAGCGCGTCCACGAGCTCGTGATGGTGTGCCAGGCTGCGCCTGAGCGCCTCGGGGGAGTAGTGGGAGAACGTCCGCCACACCAGGGGTACGTCGACCAGGGCCATGAGCATCGTCGCCAGCCGCCTGTTGCCCGAGGCTTCGAGGACCAGGCGGTGGAAGGCGTTGTTGAGCCGGGTGATCTCGTCGTAGTCCGGCGTTCGACCCGCTGCGGCGCGGTCCATCTGCTCCGCCAGGGACGCCAGCTCACCGATCGGCGCCGCGCCGCTCGTGGCCGCCAGGGCGCTGGCCCAAGGCTCGAGCACCGACCGCAGCCCGAAGATCTCGTCGACGTCTCGCGCGCTCCAGCTCGCGACGCGCACGCCTCGGTTGCGCTCGTGCTGGACCAGCCCCTCGGCCGCGAGGCGGCGCAGAGCCTCGCGCACGGGCGTCCTGCTCACCGACAGGGCGGTGGCCAGCTCCTCCTCGCGTAGCCACTCACCGCCGGCGCGCTGGCCCGTGATTATCTGGCGGCGGATCGCCTCGTAGACGGCCTCGGCCGGGCGGCTCACGTCGGCGTCGGTGCTCGTTTCCATCGTGGTCAGGAACGTAGCACCGTGTGCCGGCACCTGTGAAGGCGCAATGTATGCAATCTTGCATCGGCCTCTTGACCCTCTCGGAGCGAGCAGCGTAGTTTCGCGCCTATCGCATGACTCACGTCACACCAACTCCGATATCTGTATACGAAATGGGCATGACGCGGTGACCAACGAAGGATCTTTGCCTCTCGACGACGTCCGGGTGATCGAGCTCGGCCAGCTCCTCGCCGGCCCCTTCTGCGGGCAGCTGCTGGGGGACTTCGGCGCCGAGGTGATCAAGGTCGAGGACCCCGGGAGCGGGGACCCGATGCGCCAGTGGGGCCGCGAGAAGCCCTACGGCAAGTCGCTGTGGTGGCCGGTGGTGGCGCGCAACAAGAAGTCCGTCACGGCGAACTTGAGGAGCGAGGCCGGTCAGGAACTGGTCCGGCGTCTTGTCGCCAAGGCCGACGTCCTCATCGAGAACTTCCGGCCAGGCACCCTGGAGCGCTGGGGACTCTCGCCGGAGAGCCTGTGGGAGGTCAACCCCGGCCTCGTGGTCACCCGCGTCACGGGCTTCGGGCAGACCGGGCCGTACTCCTCGCGCGCCGGCTACGGCTCCATCGGTGAGGCCATGGGCGGGATCCGCTACGTCACCGGGGACCCCGACCGCCCCCCGGCGCGCGCCGGGATCTCGCTGGGAGACTCCCTGGCCGCCACGTTCGCGTGCCTCGGCACGCTCGTCGCGCTGCACCAGCGCGGGCGCACCGGACGCGGCCAGGTCGTCGACTCCGCCATCTACGAGGCGGTGCTGGCGATGATGGAGTCGCTGGTCCCGGAGTGGCAGGTCGCCGGCTACCAACGGGAGAGGACCGGCACGACGCTGCCGAACGTCTCTCCGAGCAACGTCTACCCGACAGCGGACGGGGAGATGGTGCTGATCGCGGCCAACCAGGACACTGTCTTCCGTCGTCTGGCCGCCGTGATGGGCCGCCCGGAGCTCGCCGAGGACGAGCGCTACGCCACCCACAGCGCCC
Organism: Nocardioidaceae bacterium; assembly: GCA_036375975.1. Classification (GTDB taxonomy): domain Bacteria; phylum Actinomycetota; class Actinomycetes; order Propionibacteriales; family Nocardioidaceae; genus Nocardioides_C. The sequence continues at coordinate 31,445 of DASVBF010000066.1, forward strand.
GCGGGCAGTGGATGGAGCAGCTCGACGGGGTCATCGCGGAGTGGAGCTCGACGCTCAAGGCCGACGAGCTGCTCGACCAGCTGCACGCGAACGGCGTCCCCGCGGGCCGGATCTTCCGGGCCAAGGACATGTTCGCCGACCCGCACTACGCCGCTCGCGAGGCGATCGTCCGGCTCACCCACCCCGACCTGGGGGAGTTCGCCATGCACAACGTCGCGCCCAAGCTCTCCGAGACACCTGGTCGCGTCCGGCACGTCGGCCCTGAGCTCGGCGAACACAACGAAGAGATCTACCGCGGTCTGCTCGGACTCGACGACGACGCCCTGTCGTCGCTGCGTTCGGCGGGCGTCATATGAGGAGGGGAACCATGGCTTACCGGCTAGGCGTTGACGTCGGCGGCACCTTCACCGACATCCTGCTGATCGACGAGGACACGGGCGAGACGTATCGGGCCAAGACCTCCTCGACGCCCGAGGACCAGTCGGTGGGTGTTCTCCGGGGCATCCAGCGTGCCTGCGACGCAGCCGGTGTCTCGCTCGGGGAGATCGCCGAGGTCTTCCACGGCACCACGGTCGCCACCAACGCGATCTTGGAGGGCAAGGGCGCGCGTGTCGGCCTGGTGACCACCGAGGGCTTCCGCCAGGTCCTGCAGATCGCCCGCTCGTTCGTGCCCGGCGGCTTGGCCGGCTGGATCATCTGGCCCAAGCCCGAGCCGCTCGCGGCACTCGAGGACACCGTCGAGGTGCCGGGCCGCATCGCGAGCGACGGAGCCGTTGTCACCGAGCTGGACGAGGGCGACGTGCGAGCGAAGCTGGGTGTGCTGAAGAGGCAAGGCATCGAGGCGCTGAGCATCAGCCTGATCAACTCCTACGCCAACCCGGCCCACGAGCGGCGGGTCGCCGAGATCGCGCGTGAGGTACTCCCTGGCGTTCCGGTCTCGACGTCCTCGAGCGTGCTGCCCGAGCTCCGGGAGTACGAACGGACGATCACGACCGTGGTGAACGCCTACGTGCAGCCGCAGGTCTCGCGCTACGTGGCAAACCTCGAGAACGAGCTGGGGGGCGCCGGTGTCGACGGGAAGCTGCTGATCCTGCGCAGCGACGGAGGGCTGATGTCGGCGGGTACGGCGGCCGGCAACCCGGTCTCGTTGCTCATGTCCGGGCCCGCAGGGGGCGTCACGGGAGCGGCGTGGTTCGCCGAGCAGACCGGCTTCCGGGACTTTCTCACGTTCGACATGGGCGGGACGTCCACGGACGTGGCGCTCGTGCAGGGGCTGAAGCCGCGCATCGGACGTGAGACGACCGTGGGGGACCTCACCGTGCGGGCGACCTCGGTCGATGTACGAACGGTGGGCGCGGGTGGCGGGTCGATCGCGCACGTGCCACCGCTGACCCAGGCGCTCCGCGTCGGCCCGCAGTCAGCGGGCGCCTCACCCGGTCCGGCCGCCTACGCGACGGGAGGCACGGAGCCGACCGTGACCGATGCGAACGTGGTCCTGGGGTACCTCCCCGCGGAGCTGGCCGGCGGCGAGATCGTGCTCGACCGCGACGCGGCTCGCGCAGCGGTCAAGTCGATCACCGACGCGACGGCACTGGGATCGGTCGAAGAGGCCGCCGCCGGAATCATCGACATCGTCAACGAGAACATGTTCGGAGCCTTGCGGCTCGTCTCGGTGCAGCAGGGCTTCGACCCGAGGGACTTCGCGCTCGTCGCGTTCGGCGGTGCCGGGCCTCTTCACGCGAATGCTCTGGGACGTCTCACCGGTGCCTGGCCCGTCATCATCCCGCCCTCACCAGGGGTCCTCTGCGCCTACGGCGACGCGACGACCAGCATGCGCGACGAAGCCGTCCGCACATTGATCCGCCAGTTCGGCGAGCTCTCCGACGAGAGCCTGCTGAGCCTGTTGCAGGAGCTCGCGGCCGAGGCCAGGGAGCCGCTCACGGCGGACGGGGTCCCCGAGTCCGAGCAGCGCGTGACGTTCTCGGCGGACCTTCGCTACCACGGTCAGGGTTTCGAGATCCCGGTCGAGATCGACATCGACGCCTTCGACGGCAGCGGGGCCGGACTGGACGCCCTTCGCAAGGCGTTCGACGTCGAGCACGAGAGGCTGTTCAGCTTCCTTCTCGACACCGAGCACGAGCTGGTCACCGTGCGGGCGACAGCGAGCGGACCTCGCCCCGACGTGTCCGCGGCAAGCCTCGAGGAGGGCGGCCGCGACCCAAGTCCCGCGGAGGTGGGCAGGCACGTGATCTGGGTGGACGGCGGCGAGGTCGAGGCCCGCGTCTACCACCGTGAACGGCTGCTGGCGGGCAACGTCGTGGCGGGCCCCGCGATCGTGACCGAGATGGACTCCACCACGCTGGTTCTGCCCGGTCATGCGGCCACCGTCCACCCCAGCGGCAGCATGCTGATCCGCCCCGTCGACACCGACCAGAACCGGGAAGGCTGAGCCATGGCACGCCTCATCGAGACCGCGACCGAGCCCCTGTCGCCCGTCGACGTCGACGTGGTGACCCTGGACCTGATCGAGAACGCGCTGCGCAACGCCCGCTACGAGATGGACGAGGTCCTCTTCCGGACGGCGCTCTCCCCGGGCATCCGGGAGCAGCACGACGAGTTCCCGTTGATCGGGAACCCCGAGGGCAAGATGGTGGTGGGCCAGTTCGGTCTGTCCATCCCCGACTTCCTGGAGAACTTCGACGGCGACATCGAGGAGGGCGACGTACTCCTCACCTCGGACCCGTACTCCTGCGGCGCCGCGATCAGTCACGCCAACGACTGGCTCGTGGTGATGCCGATCTACTTCGAGGGCCGAATCGTCGGCTGGTCCTCGATGTTCGGGCACATGTCGGACGTGGGCGGCAAGACTCCGGCGTCGATGCCCACGGACGCCCGGACGATCTACGAGGAGGGGGTGGTCATCCCGCCCTTCAAGCTGTTCAAGAAGGGCGTGGTGGACGACGACGCCCTGCGCATCATCTTGAACCAGGTCCGCAAGCCGGACTGGAACCGCGCCGACCTCAACGGCATCGTCGCAGCCTGCCGCACGGCGTCGCGCCGGGTACAGGAGATGTGCGCGCGCTTCGGCGTCGAGACCTACATCTCCGCGCTGGACTCCCTTCTCGACCGCAACTACCGGGCGATGAAGACGCTGCTCCAGATGGTGTTCAAGGAGGGGGAGACCCTCTCGTTCACCGACTACATCTGCGACGACGGGGTCGGGTTCGGACCCTACGAGCTCAAGCTCAGCCTGACCCGGACAGGTGACAAGGTGCTGCTCGACTTCACGGGCAGCAGCCCCCAGGCGAGGGGGCCGGTCAACTACTACATCAACGAGAACCTGGTGCGGATGTTCTTCGGGATCTACATGATCACCGTCGCCGACCCGCAGATCCTCTGGAACGACGGCTTCTACCCGCTGGTCGACGTGAAGATCCCCGAGGACTCCTTCTGGAAGCCGAAGTTCCCTGCCGCGCTCAACGCCCGCAACCACGGGATCGGACGCGTCTTCGACCTCTTCGGCGGCCTCCTCGGACAGACCAACCCGGACCTGCTCAACGCCGCCGGGTTCTCCTCCTCGCCTCACTTCATGTACTCCGGCAACTACGGCGCCGGGGAGCGCAAGGGCGAGTGGTTCCAGCTCTACTCCATCGGATTCGGTGGCATCCCGGGCCGCCCGATCGGGGACGGGCCGGACGGCCACTCCCTCTGGCCCTCGTTCGTGAACATCCCCTGCGAGTACCTCGAGTCCTACTACCCGCTGCGCATCGAGCGTTGGGAGACCGTCCCGGACACAGGCGGCGCCGGTCTGCACCGTGGCGGAAACGGCGTGGACGTGGCCTACCGGTTCCTGGAGGACGGCACCATCGCCATCCACGACGACCGGTGGCTGACGTACCCGTGGGGGGTCAACGGTGGGGCTCCAGGCGCCCGTGGCCGCAAGTGGATCGAGAAGGCCGACGGCACCAAGGAGATCCTGCCGAGCAAGATCCACGGATACCCGGTCGCCTCCGGTGACGTGCTGCACTTCGTCACCTGGGGCGGCGGTGGGTGGGGAGATCCTCTCAAGCGCGACCCGGCGCTGGTCGGCAAGGAGGTACGACGCGGCCTGGTGACCGTCGAGGGCGCGCGCCGCTACGGCGTGGTCTGCGACGAGGACGGCGACGTCGACGAGGCGGCTACGACCAGGCTGCGCGAGGAGATCGCGGAGGGGCGGCCCGACCCGTTGCCGACCTTCGACATGGGGCCGGACCTCGAGACGATCCTCGACCGGTGCGAGGAGGAGACGGGCCTGCCCCGCCCGAGCAAGCCGGTGCCGCTGTGAGCGACGTCCCGGCACCGCAGTTCGCGCACGGCTTCGCCGGGTCGCTGGAACCTGGTCGCCGTCCCGTGGTCCTGGCCATCGACATGATGCGCGCCTACTTCGACCCGGCGAGCCCCATGTGCCTTCCCTCCCGGGACTGCCTCGACTCGGCCGGCAGGGTTATCGAGGCGGCCCGTGGCTGCGGTGTGCCCGTGATCCACACGCGGGTGGCGTTCGGGAAGAACGCGGTCGACGGCGGCCTCTTCGTCCGCAAGGTGCCGGCCCTGCGCCAGCTGGTCGGTGAGAGCCCGATGGGGCGTCTGATGCCCGAGGTGGCTCCCGCACCCGACGAGGTGGTGCTGGTGAAGCAGTACGCAAGCGCGTTCTTCGGCACGTCGCTGCAGTCGACGCTGTCCGCCGCGGGGTGGGACACCGTGGTGCTGGTCGGGGTGAGCACGAGCGGCTGCATCCGAGCCACCGGCGTGGATGCCGTCCAGCACGGCTTCGTCCCCCTGGTCGTCCGGGACGCCGTCGGAGACCGCGACAGAGGCCCGCACGACGCCGCCCTGTATGACCTGCAGGCGAAGTATGCCGAGGTGGTGGACGAGAAGACCGCGATCGCCTACCTGGAAGAGGTACGGCGATGAACGCGCAGGTCGAGATCCTGGAGGTCTCGCCCCGGGACGGACTGCAGAACGAAGCCGTGGTCCTCTCGACCGAGGACAAGGTCGAGCTCGTCGAACGAGCGGTCCGGGCAGGGGCATGTCGGATCGAGGTCACCAGCTTCGTCAACCCCGCCCGGGTGCCGCAGATGTCCGACGCCGACGAGGTCATGGCGGCGCTCCCGCGGCACAAGGGTGTGCGCTACGCGGGCCTGGTGATGAACCGGCGTGGCCTCGACCGGGCCCTGACCGGTGGTGTCGACGAGATCGACGTCGTCGTGGTGGCGACCGACACCTTCTGCGGCGTGAACCAGGGGATGACGACGGCCCAGGCGTGTGACACGGCCGCCGCCCTGGTCGCCGATGCTCGTGCGGCAGGCGTGTTCACGACGGTCACCGTCGGTGCGTCGTTCGGCTGTCCCTTCGAGGGCGAGGTGCCGCTCGACCGACTCGGGGAGGTGCTGATGCGGGTGGCCGACGCGGGCTCGGACGAGCTCGCGCTGGCCGACACGATCGGCGTCGCGGTTCCCTCCGACATCGCCGAGCGAGTCCGCCTTGCGCGCGACCTCGCGGGCGACGCCGTGCCGCTGCGCCTCCATCTCCACGACACTCGGCACACGGCAGTCGCGAACGCGGTCGCCGCCCTCCAGGCGGGCGTCATGACGCTGGACGCCAGCATCGGCGGCGCGGGAGGGTGCCCCTTCGCCCCCGGCGCGACGGGCAACGTGGCCACCGAGGACCTCGTCTACCTGTTCGACCGGATGGGTGTCACCACGGGCCTCGACCTGGCGAGCGTCACGGAGACGGCCTCGTGGTTGGAACAGCGGTTGGGCAAGCATCTTCCCGGCGCATTGCTCCGCGCCGGCGACTTCCCGGGCTGACCCAAAAGGCCGATGGCGGCTCCCGGACTCGGGCACGCTTGACCTAGCGTCCATGGAGAGGAGCGCCGGCCATGACCAGCAAGGCGCCGACGGCTGCCGCAGCTGCGACCGCATCGACAACGGTGCTTCTCACGCTGGCATCCGGCCAGTTCCTGATGGCCCTCGACAGCTCGGTCATGAACGTGTCGATCGCGACGGTAGCCGCCGACCTCGGGACCTCCGTGACAGGGGTGCAGAGCGCGATCACCTTGTACACCTTGGTGATGGCGTCGCTGATGATCACCGGCGGCAAGGTGGGCGCGATCATGGGTCGCAAACGCGCCTTCGGCCTGGGCTGCATCATCTACGCCGCCGGTTCGTTCACCACCGCCATCGCACCGAACCTGGCTGTGCTGATGATCGGCTGGTCCCTGCTCGAGGGCATCGGTGCCGCGCTGATCATGCCCGCGATCGTCGCGCTGATCGCCTCGAACTTCGGTGCGAGCGAACGTCCCCGCGCCTACGGGCTCGTCGCCGCGGCCGGCGCCATGGCAGTGGCCGTCGGGCCTCTGATCGGCGGGCTCCTGACGACGTACGCGTCCTGGAGGTACGTCTTCGCCGGTGAGGTGATCCTCGTCGCGGGCATCCTCCTCATGACCCGGAGGATGGCCGACGCGCCGCCCGACGCGGATGTCCACCTCGACCTGGTCGGCACCCTGCTGTCGGCCGCCGGCCTCGGGCTGGTGGTCTACGGAGTCCTCCGGTCGGGCACCTGGGGCTTCTTCTGGGCCAAGCCCGGGGCTCCCGTCTGGCTCGGGCTCTCCCCGGTCGTCTGGCTGGTGCTCGGCGGTGGCCTGGTGCTGCTCGGATTCCTGAACTGGGAGCGACGACGTCGCCACGCCGGCAAGGCAGCGCTGATCGATCCGGCCATGCTGGAGAACCGGAAGCTGCAAGGTGGCCTGATCTCGTTCTTCTTCCAGTACCTGCTGCAGAACGGCCTGTTCTTCACCGTGCCGCTCTTCCTGTCCGTCGCACTGGGGCTCTCGGCTGTCGAGACCGGGTGGCGGATCCTCCCGCTCTCCCTGGCGCTGCTGATCACCGCGGTGGGCGTGCCGAGGGCATTTCCGGACGCGTCACCCCGCCGGGTCGTGAAGCTCGGCTTCGCAGGCCTGTTCCTCGGGATCGTCACGCTGACCATGGCGCTCGAGGTCGGGGTCGGACCGGAGATCGTGACGTGGCCGATGCTGCTCGCGGGGCTCGGCATCGGCGCGCTCGCGTCACAGCTGGGCAGCGTGACCGTGTCGGCGGTGCCTGATGAGGAGAGCGCGGAGGTGGGTGGGCTGCAGAACACCATCACCTTCCTCGGCGCCTCCGTCGGCACCGCCCTGGCCGGCGCGGTCCTGATCTCCGGGCTCACGGCCTCGTTCCTGACCGAGATCGAAGACAACCCGGCGATTCCCCAGGAGCTCTCGTCGCAGGCCCAGGTGGATCTCGCCAGCGGCGTCCCGTTCATCCCCGACGACCAGCTCGAGAAGGCGCTCGCCGACGCGGGAGTGACCGGTGCGACGGCGCAGGCCGTCATCGACGCGAACGAGAAGGCTCGCCTCGACGGGCTCCGTGCGTCGCTGGCCGTCCTCGGCGTCATCGCGCTGCTGGCGATGTTCTTCAGCAACGGCATCCCGACCCGCCAGCCGGGCGCCGAGACCTGAGGTCGTCCCGCTCAAGACGCGCGGCTGTCCAGCCGACACTCTGACGAGCGAGCGTGACCTCCTCCGGCCCGGCTCGTTCTAGTCGTCAGCGCGCGGTACGGGGCCGATGCGCACCACGGCCGGAGGTCCGGCTGTCGCAAGTAGGAGCAAGCATGCGGGTTGCTATGCGTCGGTCTCTGCTCGTTCTGCCTGTCGTCGGGGCACTCGTCCTCGGCGGGGTTGCCGCCCAGACGGTCCTACGGGCCGGTGAGGAGGCGGAGGCTGCCACGTGTGCCCCCGGGTTCACACCGGTCGTGAAGATCCTCGGCGAGATCCGGCACGAGATGCGGAGCGAGGACGAGGGGCTCGAGAGCGGCGAGCACGCCGAGGAGGCCGAGCACGAGGCGTACGCCGAGGAGGGAGAGCGCGAGGCCGACTCGGAGCTGCAGCGTGAGGCGCTGCGCGAGCTGCCCATGCTCTCCGGCGTCGACCCGGAGCAGTGGGACAGCAAGTGCGTCCCCTCCAAGCGCCCCGAGTCGCTGAAGGAGCTCCTCGCACTCTTCGGCGCCCGAGCCATCCCGCGGATGGCGCCGTACGGCACCTACGCCGACGGCGCGGCCGCGGCCGCGGCGAAGCAACGTGCCGGGATGACGGCCGGCGGCGTCAAGGGGACGGACGGCACGGGTGCCCTCTACGGAAAGGGCCCGCTGATCGTCAACGACCCGCGCTACCCGGAGGTCAACGGCCTCGGTCTGGTCGACAACAGCGGGCGGGTCGACAGCTTCGCCTGGGACGCCCAGAACAAGAGACTCTTCGCAGCGGTCGGCAACGGTGGCATCTGGCGCTCCGACGACCTCGCCAAGACCTGGACCAACGCGACCGGCAACCTGCCCACCTCCATCACCGGGGCGGTGACCTGGACCTCCGCCAACGGCGGCACCCTCCTGGCGCTCACCGGCGAGCCGACCTTCGGCGCCTCGGCCTTCACCGGACTCGGGGCGTACTACTCCAAGGACCTCGGCAAGACCTGGACCAAGTCCGCCGGCGTGCCCGACGGCGGGCTCGGGTTCGCGCTCGCCGTGGACCCCGCCGACCCGCAGAAGGTGTACGCCGCGACACAGCTCGGTCTCTTCGAGTCGACCGACGGCGGTCAGAGCTACACCAACACGAACCTGCCGACGGGTGAGTGCTCCGGTGTCACGGACGTCCAGAACCAGCCCGAGTGTGCGCTGGCGAACGTCGTGACCGACGTCGTCGTCGCGAAGGGCGGCGGGGTCGGTACGTCGACCAAGGCCGGGACCGTCGTGGCCACCGTCGGCTGGCGTGGCGGCAACAAGACGAACCCGGACGGCAGTGTCCAGTCCCCGAGCAACGGCGTCTACCGCTCCGCGTCGGGCCGGCCGAACACCTTCACGCGCCTCGACGCATCAGGCTTCGCGGCGCAGGACCACATCGGCCGGGTGGAGCTCGGCAACGCCGTCGGCAAGGCCCAGGACCACGACCTGCTCTACGCGATCGTCCAGGACGCCAAGCTGCTCAACAACGGCGGTGTCGCGGGCATCGACGCACCCGAAGGGGCGAAGCCGCCGCTCGGCACCACGGTTCTGAACGGCCTGTACGTCTCGAAGGACTTCGGCGCCACGTGGACACAGCTCGCGAGCGGCACGGAGCTTGCCGCCGACCCGACGACCGGCTCGGCGCTCTACGGCTACGGCACCGCGGTTGGTTACCAACCGGGTGTCCAGGGCTGGTACAACCTGTGGGTCCAGCCCGACCCGACCCGGCAGACCGCGGACGGCGTGCCGACGCGGATGGCTTTCGGCCTCGAAGAGCTCTGGTCCAACGAGGGCGCGTCGCTGCCGGTGCCGCTCGACGGCTCCGTTCCCGTGAAGTTCCGCGTCGTCGGCAAGTACTTCGCCGGCACCTCCTGCCAGCTCCTCGACACGGGTCTGCCCGCGTGTCCTACGGACCGGGAGCCCGGTGACGACAACATCACCACGCACCCGGACCAGCAGGACGGCATCTGGATCGAGGACCCGCTCGTCAAGGGCGGCGTCCAGCTGCTCGTCGGCAACGACGGCGGCGCCTACCGCTACCGGTTCGACACCGACCCCGACGGCGAGCTCGACAACTCCCACTGGGGCTACGGCGACCAGGACGGCTTCTCGACCCTGATGCCGTACTACGCCGCGATGGCCAAGGACGGCACCGTCTGGGCCGGCCTGCAGGACAACGGCAACCTGCGGATCGACCCGGAGACCCGGAAGCAGTACGAGACCTACGGCGGCGACGGTTTCTTCACGGCGGTCGACCCGGACGACTCCGACACCGCCTACGAGGAGTACACCTACGGCGCGATGTCGGTGACCACCGACGGCGGCACCGGCTGGAAGGACATCGACCCCGGCCTGACCTCGTCGAAGTTCTCGACGCCGTTCGCCATGGACCCGACCGACTCCGACCACCTGATCACGGCCGGACGCGAGGTCGTCGAGACGCTGTCGGGCCCGGACACCGAGTCCGGCCAGACCGCTGCCGCGGACGCCGACCCGTCGACGACGACGTGGCGGACGGTGTACGACCTCGGCACACGCTCTCACCCAGGCGACCCGTCTGCCAGCTCGAGCGCCACCGACCCGGACAACTCGATGTCCGCGGTGGACGTCCAGGGCGACGCGGCGTACGTCGGCTTCTGTGGCCACTGCGACACCCTGAACAAGCTGGGACCTGACTCCAACCTGTTCAGGAACGGCCTCGCCACGAACGTCGGTGGCGACCAGGCGCCGGAGAAGGGCACCGCGAAGGGCTGGCACATCGTCGCGGCCAAGGGCCTGCCGAACCGCTACATCACCTCCATCGCGATCGACCCGCGCAACGACAAGAACCTCTTCGTGACCCTCGGCGGATACACGCGGCGCTGGCTCCCACCGGGAGCGGTCGGGGACACCAACGACCAGCTCGGCACCGGTCACGTGTTCCGGTCGACCGACGGCGGTCAGACCTTCACCGACGTCTCCGGGAACCTTCCCGACGCCCCCGCGAGCTGGGTCGAGCTTCGTGGTGACCAGCTCCTGGTCGCCACCGACGTCGGAGCCTTCGGCTCCCAGATGCGGGGCGCCTACGACACTCCGAAGTTCGCGCCGCTCAAGGACATCCCGGCAACGGCGATCTCGAGCATCGCCCTGAAGCCGGGTGACCCGAACACCGCCGTGATCGCCGTCTTCGGTCGCGGCGTGTGGACCTACAGCTTCAAGTCGAAGCTGCCGGTTCCGGTCGAGCCTCCGCCTGCTCCCACGCCGACCATGGGCAGCGCCTACTCCTCCTACGACTTCGAGGCGGGGGAGCAGGGCTGGACCACGGAGGGTCTGCCGACCTGGCAGCGCGGGGCGCCCGGCCGCGGCGCAGACGGCTCGGACGACTCCTCGGGGTCCGCGTTCGCAGTGAGCGGCCCGCTCGGCTACGTCGACGCGATGGACGCCACCCTGACGTCCCCCACGATCACGGCTCCGGCCGGCCCGACCCTGCTCGAGTGGTGGATGAAGCAGGACACCGAGGGCGGCTTCGACTTCCTGAAGGTCCAGTGGAGCTCCGACGGCAGCACGTGGAACACGCTCGCGTCGTACTCGGGCAAGAACGGCGCCGCACCCGCCTGGGAGCGGTTCGCGCTGCCGTTCGACTCGCCGGGTGGCTCGGTGCAGGTGCGGTTCGAGTTCACCTCGGACGAGCTCTGCTCGGGCGCCGGTGGTCCGCTGTGCTCGTCGCCCGACGGCTGGGACGGCGTGCACGTCGACGACGTGACGGTGGGGCAGCCGGCCTCCTGACGCACGGGGCCGTCCGGTCAGCCCGATGCGTCGAGCCCCCGGACATCGGCCAGAGGCAGCGGGAGTCCGACACTCCTGTCCAGGTCACAAGTGGCTGCCTCGCCCCGCCCGTCGGTCAGGAGCCGATGCCGTGGGCGACTGTGTGGGAAGCGGCGTGCTTGTGGAGTTCCGCCTCCTCGTCGGGCGTCCCGGGCTGGAGGTCGAAGACCACACGCTTGACCGTCCCGGTGAATGCGTAGGGTGCCTTGCCCTCGTAGTCGCGGTCCACGACGAGGCCGTTGTCCCGGCCGATGTCCATCCCGGCGTACGACGAGAAACCGACCGGCACGGTCCTGGGCATCGTGCCCTCACCGATCTGCTCGTCGTCGGCCCAGAGCGTGACCCTCCCGCCCGTTCCCGGTGCGTTCTCGTCCGCCTCGAAGAGCATCCTCACGGTGACGTGACCGGTGGGGACCTGCTTCGTCGAGACGTGCTTGTAGTTCTCCACTCCGAGGAACGAGTAGGTGTGGTGGAGTCGGCGCCCCTCGTCGATCCAGAGACCGAACCCGCCGATGAAGTCCGCGTTCGCGACGATGACGCCCTCGGCACCCTCCTTCGGAACCTCCAGCTCCGCCTCGATGGCGTAGGACCGGCCGTAGATGTACGGCAGCATGCCGCGCTGGACGTTCTGGACGTCACCGGCGAAGGTGTGCCGGGTGACCGCCGTCGTTGGTGGCAGCATGCCGAAGAAGATGCACAGGCCACCGAGCAGCGGCAGCACACGGTTGCGCTCGGCCTCCCGCCAGAACAGCTCCTTCAGCTCCTCCAGCTTCTCGGGGTTCTCCTCTGCGAGGTTGTGGGCCTGGGAGAAGTCGTCGGGCAGGTAGTACAGCTCCCACACGTCCTTCTCCGGGTCGTACACCCCCGGGCCGAACCGACCCTGGAGAGTCTTGGGGGAGAAGTCCCACGGAATCCTGTCCACCCTGGCGCAGGCCCACCAGCCGTCCTTGTAGATGGCACGGTTGCCGAACGACTCGGAGTACTGCACGGTGTGCCGCTCCACGGCATCCTTGTCCTCGAAGGTGTAGAAGAAGCTGATGCCGTCCATCGGCTCCTGCCCGATGCCGTCGACCGAGGTCGGCTCGGGGATGCCCGCCGCCTCGAGCACCGTCGGAGCGATGTCGATGCAGTGGGTGAACTGGCTGCGGACGTGGCTGTCCGGGCTGATCCTGCTCGGCCAGGCGACGACCATCGGGTCGCGGGTCCCGCCGAGGTGGCTGCCGGTCTGCTTGCCCCACTGGAAGGGTGTGTTGTTGGCGTGGGCCCACGCCGCAGCGAAGTGGGGCGCGGTGTGGTCGCTGCCCAGGGCCTCGACGCCGCCGTAGTCATCGATGAGCTTCAACTGCTGGTCGGCATCGAGGGGGACGCCGTTGAGGAAGGTCATCTCGTTGAAGGACCCGGTCAGCGTGCCCTCCATGCTGGCGCCGTTGTCACCCCAGACGTAGAAGATCAGCGTGTTGTCGAGATCGCCCGCCTCCTCGATCGCGTCGAGCAGCCGGCCGACGTTCCAGTCGGCGTTCTCCGAGAAGCCGGCAAAGACCTCCATCTGCCGGGCGTAGAGCTTCTTCTGGGCCTCGGTCAGGGAGTCCCACGCCGGGAAGAGGTCAGGGCGGTCGGTCAGCTCGACGTCCTCCGGCACGATCCCGAGCTGCTTCTGCCGTTCGAGAGTCTGTTGCCGGTAGGCGTCCCAGCCCTGGTCGAACTTGCCCTTGTACTTGTCGGCCCACTCCGTCGCCACGTGATGCGGTGCATGGCTGCAGCCGGTCGAGTAGTACATGAACCACGGCTTCTGCGCATCCTGGGCGCGGACGCCGTGCACCCACTCGACGGCCTTGTCAGTGAGGTCGTCGGGGAAGTAGTACTGCCCGCCGTCCCTGCCCTCGGGTACGCCGAGCACGGAGTTGTCCTGAGTGATGATCGGGTCATACTGTCCCGCCGCACCGCTCAGGAAGCCCCAGAAGTGGTCGAAGCCCCACGACAGCGGCCAACGGTCGAACGGGCCGGCGGCTCCTTGGACGGTGTCCGGCGTCAGATGCCACTTGCCGAACCCTCCAGTGACGTACCCGTTCTCGCGCAGGATGCGCGGGAGCGCCGCGCAGCTCTTGGGCACGGCGGCTGTGTAGCCCGGGAAGGGTCCTGGGTACTCAGCGACCGAGCCGAAGCCGACCCGGTGGTTGTTGCGCCCGGTCAGCAGCGCCGCGCGGGTAGGTGAGCACACGGCGGTGACGTGAAAGCGGTTGTAGGTCAGACCCATCCTCTGGACGCGGGTGAGGTTCGGCGTCTGGATGGCGCCACCGAACGTGGCAGGGGCGCCGAAGCCGGCGTCGTCGATCAGCACGATCAACACGTTCGGCGCCCCTTCCGGCGGTTTGGTGGGAGCGACGATCGTCCAGTCGAGGACCGACTGGTCGAGGGTGCGTCCGATGGTCCCCCCGAAGTCACGGTCGGGCAGCGGGAGCACCGTGCGGTCGGGACTGAACTTGCTCATCGCCTCGGCGAGCGAGTCCCTCAGTGCTCCGATGCCCTCCTTGTCGCCCTGGACGACCGACAGCAGCTGCGCAGCGGCAAGCGCCCGCTCGACGCCCAGCCGCTGGCTGTCCTCGAAGACGGCGATGACGCCGGCCGAACCCGGCGGCAGGTTCTCGCCGATCTTCTCCCGCATCTGCTGCTGGAGCCGGCTGGCGCCGAACCTGCCCGCGAGCCAGCCCACAACCGCTCCGGTTGCCACGGTGGAGGCGAGCAGGAGTGGAGCGAACAGGCCGACAGCTAGCCCGACCCCGCCGCCCCAGCGAGCGCCCGTGCGCCCGAGGTGGTCGCCGGTCAGCTCGACCGAGACGCTGCCGTCCTCGGCATGCGTCACGAGGATGACGCCCTCGATCGCCACCTTCCTCTCCTTGACGAGGGCGACCAGAGAGTCGAAGTCCCCCTTCGCCGCGGTGATGTCCTGGTATCCGGCTACGAGGACGTCGGTCGGTGTCTCTGCCATCACGCCATCTCCTTCTCGGTGGGTCCTGGAGGTTTGGTCGCGGCGCGCGATGTGGGCGCACCGTGGCATGTCTGGAACGTGTGACCGCTGCCGCAGGTGCAGGGAGCGCCGGGCGCGCGGCCTGCGTCATGCGCGGCGTACCACTCCCGCACGCCTGTCGCCTCCAGGCCGCGGCGGAGCAGGTTCGCCATGACGCGCATTGGCTCGTTTACGTGACGGAAGAACCGCTGGTACCCGGCGCACAGGTAGTGGAGCCCCGGTTCGCCGTCGGCCGTCCGGAGGAACCGGTCCTTGGGACAGCCCCCGTTGCACGCGAAGCGGACGTCGCAGCGCCTGCAGTACTCCGGAAGAGTGTCGAGCTTCGCGTTCCCGAAACTCTGCTGCTGGGGCGACGAGACGAGCTGGAGCAGGGTCCGGCCCTTCGTGATGTTGCCCAGCAGGTAGTCGCCCTCGACGTAGTGGTCGCAGGAGTACAGGTCGCCGTTGTGCTCCAGAGCGACTGCGGTGCCACAGGTCTTGGCGTGGACGCACATCCCCGCCTGGTCCATGCCCAGCCAGTGCGCGAGGGCCGTGTCGAACTCCTGGACGAACACCTGTCCGACGTCATGCCGCACCCACTCCTCGAACACATCGACGAGGAAGCGGCCGTACTGCTCGGAGCCGACGGTCCTGTGCGTGACGACGTCGCCGGCCTGCCGGTACATCGGCCGCTCACCATGCCGGCGCCCCCAGCCCACCTCAGCCAGCGGGAGCATCTCCTGCGTCACGCGCTCGACGACCGGGATGAGCTGTACGAAGCGCGCGCCGAGGTCGTCCCGGAGGAAGGTGTACACCTCCCGGCCGTGGTCGCCGTTCTCAGCGTTGACGGTCGTGAGAGCGTTCCAGTCGACCCCGTGCCGCCGAAGTACGTCGATCCCGTGCACCACACGATCGAAGGTCGGCTTCCCGCCCTTGTCGACGCGGAAGGTGTCATGCATCGCACGCGGCCCGTCGATCGACACCCCTACGAGGAAGTGGTTCTCCTTCAGGAAGGCTGCCCACTCGTCGTCGAGCAGGGTGCCGTTCGTCTGCAGGGTGTTGAGTACGGTCTGCCCCGGCCTTCCGTACCTCTCCTCGAGCTCGAGCGTCCGCCTGAAGAAGTCGAGTCCCATCAGCGTGGGCTCACCACCCTGGACCGCGACGACGACCTCCTCGGACGTGTGGTGCGACTCGAGCAGCTGCCGGATGTGGGCCTCGTGCACGAGCGGCTCCATCCGGAACCCGCTCCCCGGGTAGAGCTGGTCCTTCGAGAGGAAGTAGCAGTACTCGCAATCCAGGTTGCACACGGCGCCGGTCGGCTTCGCCATGACGTGGAAGGCTGCCGGCATTGCGGGTGCGCTGAGGTCGGGCATCGATCCATCCTGGGATTCCCGACGTGCGCCTGCCATCACCCGCGGGGGATGAGGCAGCCGCGGGGGCTCCTCGGGAGAGTGGGGTTGGACATGTCCGACGAGGCCTGGAAGGGGACGAGGATGTCCGACGTCAAGCTGGAGCAGAAGCAGTCGTTGAGCCGGAAAGAGGCCGCGGTGTGGCTGCACGCGCTGTCCAAGGCATTCGAGCGTGGCGGCGAGGCGGAGCTGCCCATGCCAGGAGGCGCGATCGTCGAGTTCCGCCTGCCGGAGCAGGTGAAGGCCGAGTTCGAGGTGGAGGTCGACGGCGACGAGGTGGAGATCGAGGTCGAGTTCAAGTGGTCGACCTCGAACGGGTCTGCTGACGCGGAGACCTCGACGCACGAGGACTGATGAGCCCGTCGGCGACGAGCAAGGTGGAGGCTCGGCGGCGCTGGCTGGCACGCGCCTCCGTCCTTCTCGTGTGCGCCGCGCTGGCGCTTCTTCTCGGCTTCGCCATCCAGCACGACCTGTGGCTGCTGCTGTTCGCTGTGCTCAGCGTGGCGGTGTTCGTCAGCGCGACGTACGGGTTCCTTGCCCACCGTGGCGCTCTACGCCTGATCGCCCTGGCATTTCTCGTGGCGACGCCGATCGCGCTGACGTGGCTCTACGTCCGGCACGGCCTGCTGTGGGTCTTCCTGGGGGTTCTGCTGGCCGCTTTCCTGGCGCTGGTCACCGGCAAGGCTGCGCTCGCGGAGCAGAGCCACGAGGCTGCCATGCCCGAGTTCGACGTCCCGCCACCCCGACACCCGTTCATCGTGATGAACCCGCGCTCGGGGGGAGGCAAGGTCGGACGGTTCCGGCTGAAGGAGAAGGCCGAGGCGCTGGGCGCCGAAGTGGTCCAGCTCGACGCGCCGGCCACCGACGTCGCCGCACTGGCCCGTGACGCCGTCGCCCGGGGAGCCGACCTGCTCGGCGTGGCCGGAGGAGACGGTACCCAGGCGCTGGTCGCCGGTGTCGCAGCCGAGCTCGACGTGCCGTTCGTGGTCATCAGCGCGGGCACGCGCAACCACTTCGCCCTCGACCTGGGCCTCAACCGGGATGACCCGTCGACGTGTCTTGCGGCGCTCACCGACGACGCGGTCGAGCTCCACGTGGACCTGGGCACGATCGCGGGGCGGACCTTCGTGAACAACGCCTCGTTCGGGGCCTACGCGTCGGTCGTGCAGAGTCCGGCCTACAGGGACGACAAGACCCGTACGACGCTCGACATCCTCCCCGACCTGCTCACCGGCCACGCCGGCCCTCGGCTCACCGCGCACTTCGACGGGGTGACCGTCGACCACCCGCAGGCCGTGCTCGTGAGCGACAACCCGTACGGCCTGGGCGACGTGGCCGGCCTGGGACGACGGCCACGCATCGACTCGGGGAAGCTCGGAGTCGTCGCGGTCAGCGTCGACAACGCGGGGCAGGCGGTGCGCCTTCTCGACCGCCACAGCAACCGGGGTCTGACCGTCCGCGCCGCCCCCGAGGTCGTGGTGACCGCCGACACGCCGGAGATCCCGGTGGGTGTCGACGGCGAGGCCCTCGTCCTGCCCACCCCGGTCACGTGCACGATCCGACCGCAGGCGCTGCGTGTCCGCGTGCCCCGTGACCGCCCGGGCGTTCCTGCACCGAAGCCGAGCTGGAACTGGGGCCGCCTCCTGGAGCTGGCCTCGCGCCGCACGACGAGGAGCGCGCGATGACTTTCGACCGGCGGGCGCTCCGGGAGGCGGGGCGGGAGCTCGTCGTCCTCGACCGTGCCATCTACACCGCAGTCCATGCGACCCCGTCACCCGTGATCGACCACGCGGTTGCTCGGATCTCTCGTGCGGCAGACCGGTCCGGGCTGTGGCTGGCCCTGGCAGCGGGGATGAGCCTGCTGGGGGAGCGCCCGCGACGAGCGGCTGTCGTCGGTGTGACCTCCCTCGGATTCACCTCGGCGGTGGTCAACCTGGCCGTGAAGCCTCTGGTACGGCGGGAACGGCCGTCACGTCTCGAGACCGTCCGGACGCACGTCGTACGCATGCCGACATCCGCGTCGTACCCGTCCGGCCACACGGCCTCGGCGTTCGCCTTCTCTACTGCGGTGGGTGGTGGCGTGCCGGAGCTCGACACCGCTCTGCGGCTGGCCGCCACGGTGGTTGGCTACTCCCGGGTGCACACCGGGGTCCACTACCCCGGTGACGTGATCGCCGGGGCTGTGATCGGGGCCGGGGTGGGGACGCTCGCCCGCCACCTTGCTCGCCGGATCGGATTCGTCCCCCACTGAGCCGCACGTTGCCGATTCGGGCGTCCCGGCCGCTGGGCGGACTGCGGGGCGCCTGGCCCGAGGTTCCGGGGTCAAACCTGTGCGGTGATCCGTGGTGCTGCGGAGCAGCTCGGCCCCCTTCACCGGTGGCTCCACAGGCTGCGGCCCGACCGAGCACTCTGCGCACATGAGAACGGGGCATCCGCAGCGGATGCCCCGTTCCATCGACGACCCCCGAAGGGGCGCGTCACATCTGGTTCTGCAGTTCCCTGCCGTGCGCTGCGATGGCGTAGATGACGAGCACGTCGAGCGTGATCATCGCGATGCACCACAGCGGGAATGCCGGGATGAACGCGAAGTTCGCGATCGCGCTGATGACCGCCACCGTGATGCCCAGGACGCGTGCCCACATCTGGCCCGTGAAGAGCCCGAAGCCGGCGGCGAGGGCGACGACACCGATGAGCAGGTGGGCCCAGCCCCAGGTGTTGTAGTCGACGTTCACCACCAGACCGTTAGCGCCGACCAGGTAGTAGCCGTCGTCGAAGAGCGCGACGAGGCCGGCGATCGCGTGGAAGGCGCCAAGAAGGATCATCATCATGGCGCCGAAAATCACCATGCCGCTCCAACCGGTGGGCTCGGGCGGTGCTTCCTGGGCGCGCTGCCGTGGAACCCGACCGGTTCCGGTTGCAGGCGCTTTCTGCTGCATGTCACTCATGTCAATCCTCCCGCTAGAACGCGACATTGCATTCTCAGCGTGCTGCTGATGGCGTCGTCACACATCACCCCTGGGGGGTGAGGACTGGACGCGCAATTTCGGACGAGAGTTGTGGCGAAGCGACAGCGGAGGATCGCGAGCCAGCGTGGACATGCCAACCGACGTGCACCCTGCCTCCGATGAGTTGTCCCGACATGTCCGACGCCGACAGGGGCTGCTGATCATCGGGCGCTCGTTCCTCGTCACGGCAGCGGTCTGCGTCGGGTACTTCATCCTCCCGTTCGACTCCTCGCTTGCCTTGGACACAGGTGTGGAGCTTGTCGCGGGGCTCGTGCTCCTCGCGGGTCTCTTGGCCTGGCAGATCCGCGGGATCCTCCGCTCGCCTTTCCCTGCGTTCCAGGGAGTGGCGACGGTCGCCATCACCGCTCCGATGTTCCTCTTCCTCTTCGCCACGACCTACTACCTCATGGGGGACACCGACGCGAGCAACTTCTCCGAGCCGTTGACGCGGCTGGACTCGCTGTACTTCACCGTCACCACCTTCGCCACTGTCGGTTTCGGTGACATCACCGCCGTTTCCCAGATGGCACGGGGGGTGGTGACCACCCAGATGGGTCTTGGCCTGATCCTGGTGGGCCTGATCGCCCGTGTGATCTTCGGCGCCGTCCAGGTGGCCCGGAGCCGGCGGGGCCGGGGCTGAGAGGGCCACCATGCCGACCACCGAGTCCTCCGAGCAGGCTGCCTCCGCGGGTCAGCCTCCGACCCCTACCGAGCTCCTGCGATCGCGCGGCTACCTCCTGGTCCTGGTGGTCGCCGCAGTCATCGGTGCTCCCATCGCGCTGGCCTCCTACTGGTTCCTTCAGCTCTCGGCGCACCTCCAGGGCTGGGTCTTCGTCGATCTGCCGAAGGCACTCGGCCTCGGTGCGCCGACGTGGTGGCCCGTTCCGGTGCTGGTCGTCGGGGGCTTCCTGGTCGCCCTCGTGATCCGCTCTCTGCCCGGCCGGGGTGGTGAGTCGCCGGCTGACGGCTTTCAGGCGGGACGCGGTGCCGCGGCGCCCGTCGAGCTCGTGGGCATCGCACTCGCCGCGCTGGTGACGCTGGGCTTCGGGGCCGTGCTCGGACCGGAGGCGCCCTTGATCGCCCTCGGCGCAGGCCTTGCCGCATGGGCCGTCCGCCTCCTCAAGCACGACGCCCCGGCGCAAGCCGTCGCGCTGATCGGCGCCGCAGGCAGCTTCGCGGCGATCAGCACCCTGCTCGGATCGCCCTTGCCGGCCGCCTTCCTGCTCATGGAGATCGCCGGGATCGGTGGTGCCATGACCTCTCTCATGCTCGTCCCGGGCCTTCTCGCGGCTGGGGTCGGCTCGCTGGTGTTCATCGGCCTGGACTCACTGACCGGCCTGGGCACGACGTCCTTGACGATCCCCGACCTTCCTCGGGTCGGCAGCCCTACGATCTCGGAGTTCGGCTGGGCACTCGTCATCGGTGTCGCGGCGGCGGTCTTGGGGACCCTGGTCCGTCGGATGGCCCAGGCACTTCGACCGAAGGTCGAGCGCCGACTGCTCCTCGCGACCCCCGCAGCGGGGCTGCTGGTCGCGGTGCTGGCCCTGTCCTACGCCGAAATCAGCGGCAGGGCCTCGTCGGAGGTGTTGTTCTCGGGCCAGGAGGCACTCGGCCCACTCATCGCGCACAGCGCGGACTACTCGTTGGGGGCGCTGCTGGTTCTCCTGCTCTGCAAGGGCGTGGCCTACGGACTGAGTCTCAGCAGCTTCAGGGGCGGTCCGGTGTTTCCGGCGATGTTCCTCGGCGCAGTGGGCGGCATCGCGATGTCACACCTGCCCGGGCTCGAGGCCGTCCCCGGTGCTGCCATGGGGATCGGCGCCATGTGCGTGGTGATGCTGGGCTACCCCTTGGTCTCTGTTCTGCTCGCCACGCTGCTTCTCCTCTCCGACGGAGTCGACGTGATCCCGCTGGTCATCGTGGCCGTGGTCGTCGCCTACGTCGGCCGGGCGTGGCTTGCCGGTGACCCCCGCGACGTACGTCGAGCGACGGGCTGACACGCACCTCCGGGGCGCCCGGCGACAGCGGACGCCCCGGAGATCGTCGTGGGTCTCAGCCGCCGAGGATCTTCGCCTTCTGCGCAGCGAACTCAGCCTCGGTGAGAATGCCCTGCTCCTTGAGCTCGGCCAACCCCTTGAGCTGCTCCACCACGTCACCGCCTGCGGGCTCCGGAGCCGGAGCCGCCTGCGGCTGGGCGGTCTGATCCTCATAGGCGGCCTGGCGCTGCGCGACGATCTGGGCGTCGCGCCCGGCGAACTTCTCGGCCTGCCGGCGCTGCACGCGTCCGCTCACCGCTGTCGCGGTGCCGGCCACGACGGCCGTACGGGCGACTCCTCGCAGTAGTCCTGGCATCTCCCTGGTCCTCCTTCAGCTGGTGGGTTCGAGGGTTTCGAGCGCGGCCATCACGTCCGCCGCGGGGATGCGCGCGCTCGCGATCAGCTCGCCCCCACTGTTGCGGGCCGCAGCGACGAACGGCACCGCCCACGTGTTCTCGTAGACGATCAGCGCGGCCACGGTGCCCGGCTGCATCGCGCCGGCCGCCTCGGCTACGTCCTCGTCACCGAGCAGCCCGGACCTGGCTCCCGCGAAGTAGGCGAAACCGCCCGAGACCGAGGTCGGGTCGGTCACCTCGAGCACCTCGACCGCCCCCTCGTCGTCCTTGCTGATCACCAGCAGGTCGTAGAGGCGGATCACGCCGCTCTCGACAAGGTCCATCAAGGCCTGCCCGGCCTCCCCGGTGAGACGGTCACGCGGGAACTCCAGCAGGACGAAGTCGACGGGGCCCGAGACGTCGGTGATGTTTGTGGTCGTCACTTTCACTCCTTCAGGGATGGGTCAACCGTGGAAACGGGGGGCTTCGTCGGCGCTGACGTCTCGGACGAGGGCGTCGATGCGCCGACGGGTGGTCCTGCCGTCGTGGTGCGTTGCTTCTGTGCCGGGAGGTGGGGTGCCTCCTCGACGACCGCCGCTCCTGAGGGCTCTGGTTCGCCGCCGGCAGGGACGGTTGCCAGGGGCGCCGGCGGCGTCGCCAGGAACTCGATGACGGCCAGCACCAGGACGACGGCCAGGGCGATGCCGAGGACCACCCACCCCGTGGGTCGTGCCCAGAACACCAGGACGAGTCCGCCGAGGATCGCCGCCGTAGCCTGCAGGGCACGCTTGTAGCTGAAGACCCACGCCCCGAAGCGCCCGGTGTTCCAGCCGGCCGACTCGGCGCCACCCCGGAGCGAGCCCATGCCGCCCTCGAAGGTGGCGCGGGTCTTGACGGCGAAGGAAGACGGGCCGGTGAGGACGGCGCCCAGGGCGATGACCAGCCCGGCCACGGCGACCATGCGCAGGCCGGTCCTCATGAACCGCACCAGCGTGTCGAAGACGTCGCCCGCTGCCCGCTCGTTCAGGATGTCGGCCGGGGTCGTGCCGACGTACCAGGATCGGGCGAGGGCGAGCGCCACGCCGAGGACGAGCATGCCCCCGGTCAGGCCGAGGGCGGCCTTGAGCACGGCACGCCGCCGGTCCCTGGCGAGGACGACACCGGCGGCCAGGAGCACCAGCACGGCAACGGGCAGCCACACGCCCAGCGTGTTGAGGGTGCGGTAGAAGCCCTGAGCCTGGCTGATCGAGTCGGACTGCACCAGAACGAAGGACTTGTCGATCGCGGGAATCCTGCTCGCCAGAGTGAAGCCCTGGTCGACCAGTCTCGTCTTGACCTGATCGATGACCGGCCCGAGGTTGAGTGTGATCTGGTTGCCCTGGGCGCTCAGAGCGCCGCCCTGTTGACCGGACAACAGCACGTTGACCTGCTCGTGGGCCACCCTGTTGACCTGGTCCCACAACTGGGCGAACTGGGGGCTGGCGACGAGCTTGTCGACCTGGTCCCGCGTGAAGCTCCTCACACCGTTGGTGATCGGGACTGCGAGCGCGGGGAGGGCGTCCGCGATGCGGGGCGGCACGTTCGGCTGGTCGGCCAGGGTGCTCAGTGCGTCAGTGGTGAAGCCCTGGACGTCGAGGTTGTCGAAGATGACGGTCGTGACCTCGCCGGCGATCGCGTTCTGGACCGCAGGGTCGTTGGCCAGGGGCGCGACCGTCTCGACGTACGCATCGGTGTCGGACAGCTCCGTGCTGGCCCACACCGTCGCCACCGACAACGGCGCGAGCACGCACGCGAGCGTGATGAGCACGGCCGAGCTCACCGCCCACCACGGTGACTTCCTTCGATGAGTCTTGGCGGAGGGAGGCGGCTCGGCAGTGGTGAGCTGGGCCTCGAGCTCGGCTACCCGGGCGCGCAGACGTTCGACTTCTTTGGCGTCTTCTTTGGCGTCGCTCATGTCTCACTCCTTCGCGGGTGGACGTCACATCGAGCGTCGCCCTCCGGCGGCCGTCCAGGGATCACCCCACGCGGATGAGCTGGGGGCCGGGTCACGCTTCCTTCAGCTCACCGCCGTGGACCGCGATGGCGTAGATGACCAGCACGTCGAGCGCGATCACCGTGATGCACCAGAACGGGAAGGCGGCGATGAACGCAAGGTTCACGAGCGCGCCGATCAGGGCGACCGCGATACCGAGCACACGGGCCCACATGCTCCCGGTCAGCAGACCGAAGGCGGCTGCCAGGGCCACGGCGCCGAGGGCGAGGTGCGCCCAGCCCCAGGCCGTGTAGTCGACGTTGACGACCAGGCCGTTGGCGCCGACTGCGTAGTAGTCGCTGTTCAAGAGAGCGGTGAGGCCCAGGATGACCTGGAACGAGCCGACCATGATCATCATCATCGACCCGAAGATCACCCAGCCCACCCAGCCGCTGGTCGTGGTGGGGGTCACCTCTGCCCGGTGCTGGGGCGCGGGCGCGGTCTTCTGCGGGGCCGTCTGTTCCTGGCCGCGGGTCTGCGGGGGCACCTCGGCGGCGCTCTTATGGGCCTGTGGTGTCTCGCTCATGAGAGGTCCTCCTCGTCTGCGTTCGAACCGGGCACACCCCACGGTTCGACCCTCCGCGGAGCCACGCATCATGCGCAGCGGATGAGGTCGGCGCTTCGGGTCGGATCCGGGCAGCCGAGACTGAATCGCCTTTTCCGGCCGCGGTGTCACGGGCTGGGGCAGACTGCCAGTGTGACCAGCCGGATCGCCGACAGTGCGCGCACGATGCTTTGGCGCAAGCGGGGGGAGATCCTCGAGGGCTTCCCTCTGGAGGAGGTCTCCGACCACCTTGACGAGGACGGGTCGCTCGTGTGGGTGGATCTGTGCAACCCGGGCCACGAGGTGCTGGGCCGCCTGGCGGAGGAGCTCTCGCTCGACCCGCATGCGGTCGAGGACTCGGTCACCGCGGTCACCGAGCGCCCCAAGGCGACGCGTCACGTCTCGCACACCTTCGTGACGGTGTATGCCACCCGCCTCGAGACCGGGCCGGGTGCGGATGCTCGGCGGGGGCTGACCGACTCGCGCCTCGAGATCAGCCGCGTGTCCACGTTCGTGCTGCCTCGCGGGATCGTGACGGTCCGTCGCGACGACCGCTTCGACATGGATGAGGTGGTCCAGCGCTGGAGCGACCGTCCCGACCTGGTCGACGAGGGATCGGGCGCACTGCTGCACGGGCTGCTCGACGTGGTCGTCGACGGGCATTTCGACACGATCCAGCAGATGGACGACGCCATCGAGTCACTCGAGGACGGCCTGTTCGACGAGCACGGGAGCGCGCGCGCACTCCAGCAGCACACCTACCGGCTCAGGAAGGAGCTCGTGGAGCTCAGACGCGTGGTCCTGCCGATGCGCGAGGTGGTCAACACCGTGATGCGGCACCGGGCGGACGTCAACGGGCATAGCATCGAGCTCGACGGCTGGTACACCGACCTGTACGACCATGTCCTGCGCGCCTCGGAGTGGACGGAGTCCCTTCGTGACATGGTGACGACCGTCTTCGAGACGAACATCGCGCTACAGGACGCGCGGCTCAACGCGGTCATGAAGAAGCTGACCGGGTGGGCGGCCATCATCGCTGTACCCACCGCTGTCACCGGGTGGTTCGGCATGAACGTCCGCTACCCCGGGATCGGGACGTTCGTGGGCTTCCTCGCGAGCACTGCCGTGATCATCCTCCTCGCCTCCACGCTCTTCGTGCTGTTCAGAAGGAAGTCGTGGATCTAGGCCACCCGCGATGAGCCAGGTCACGCGCTCTCTCATCCACTGAGGATGAGATGTCCCGAGTCCCGCCCTTGGTCCCGCGCACGACCGTCCGAAGACGTCATGTTGCCTCGACAGATACGTACGTAGCGTGGGCGTGTAGGACAGTTCCACCGGGTTCTGCAGTCCTTCGGGGGAGAAGGCGAGCAAGGAGTGACACCAGAGGAAGCGCAACCGTCTCCAACCGCCTCCTCCACAGCGGAGGAGCTTCTCGCGGCCGTCAGGTTCGGCGTCCCCGAGCTCGTCGGCTCCCACGTCCGCCGACCTCGTCTGCTGGATGCCCTGTCAGGGGCGCAGTCGGTGCCGCTCGTTCTCGTGAGCGGCCCGGCCGGAACGGGCAAGACGTCCCTGGTCGCCGAATGGGTACGCCGGGGCACCGGCCACGCCGAGAAGACTGGATGGGTGACGTTCGAGGATGCAGACTCCGGGTTCTGGACCAGCGTCCTGGAGTGCCTGGGTCGTCTGGACCTCGACCTTCCCGAGGATCTGTTCGGGACCGTCGGCGGTGACGGTGTTCTCGGCATCCAGCGGCTGGCCGCGCTCGCGGCGCTGATCGCCGACGCACCCTGTCGCTTCACGCTCGTGCTGGACGGCTACGAGATGGTGTCGCTCGATCTGGCGCACGAGGTGGACTTCCTGCTCAGGCACACGCTGGGGAACCTCTGCCTCGTCTTCGTCGGGCGCGTCGACCCCGTGCTCGCGCTCTACCGCTACCGCCTCAGCGACAGCCTCGTGGAGCTCAGGGTGGCCGACCTCGCCTTCACCGACGAGGAGGCAGCCGAGCTGGTGGCATTCCTCGGGGTGACCCTGGACGGTCAGTCCGTCCACGAGCTCAACCAGAGGGTCAAGGGCTGGGCCGCGGGTCTCCGCTTCGCGGGAAGGGCCCTCGCCGGCCACCAGCACCCCGAGCGCTCCGTAGCCACGGTGGTCAGCCAGACCTGCGACATCAACGAGTACCTGATGGGGGAGGTCCTCGAGGCCCAGTCACCGGAGGTGCGTCGCTTCCTGCTCGACACGTGTGTCCCGAGCCTGCTGTCCGCCGACCTGGTGGAGGAGCTCCACGGGCCCAAGGCGGGCCGGATCCTCGACGAGCTCGCCCGGTCGAACGCCTTCATCGAGCCGGTGCCGGACCAGCCCGGCTACTACCGCTATTACCCCTTCTTCCGGGACCTGCTTCGCGCGCAGCTCGCCTACGAGGACCCCGAGGGCATGGCGGAGCTCCACAGACGCACCGCCGGCTGGCTCGAGCGGCAGGGCTTCGCCGAGCCTGCCATCGCGCATCTCGCCGCGATCGAGGCGTGGGAGGACGTCACCGGGCACATCGTGCGGGGGCTGCTGGTCGGGCGGCTGCTGATGGAGCGTCCCGACGGGCCGTTGATGGAGCTCGCCGGGCGGCTTCCCGTGAGCCTCGAGGGAGCTCCTGCTCGGTTGGTGAGGGCAGCAGCCCAGCTCAGAGCGGGGGACAGCGTCGCCTGCGCGGACGAGCTGGCCGCGGCCCGTCGTTCTACGCTGAGCAAGGACGACAAGGTGCCATTGTCGATCGCGGTCCTGGAGGCGGTCCGAGCCGCCGTGGGCGACACAGCCGAGACCGCAGCGTCCGCCGCGGAGCGGGCCGAACGCCAGCTCAACGGCGACCAGGGACGGGCGCGCACCGATCGTGAGTCCGAGCTGTACGCGCTCGTGCAGCTGAGCAAGGGCGTCGCGATGCTCCGCCTTGGCGACCTTCGACGCGCCCGGAAGGCGCTGACGACGGCCATCGGCCTCGACGCATCTCACCGCTTCCCCGTGTTCCGCGCCGACTGCCTCGGGTACCTCGCACTCGTCGACATGCTCGAAGGCTCCCTCTCCAGGGCGAGCCGCACGGCGGCCGAGTCCGTGTCCGTTGCTGACGGCGCCGGGGTACCCGCGTCGGATCGAGCGCCCGCTGCGCTGGTTGCCCTCGCGTACGTCGCACTCGAACGCTACGAGCTCAAGGCCGCGCGCGACCACGTCGCCTCGGCCGTTGTCTGCCGCGGCCTGCCGAAGGACCACCTGTCGCGCTCTCTCCTGGAGGCGGTGATCGCGGGACTCGAGCGGGCGAGCGGACACCTGCAGTCCGGCCTCGCGAGGCTCGAAGCCGCTGCTCGCCGAGCTGCCTCCACGGACCCGTGGCTGACGGACTACCTCCGGCTCGAGGCCGCGAGACTGTGCGTCGCCAGTGGACGGACCGACGAGGGGCTCGCCGAGATCGCGAAGCTACGACACCCTGACGTGCCGAAGAGCGCCGTGGTGAGGGCAGCGGCGTACGCGGAGCAGGGCGATCAGTCCGCGGCAGAGCGTTCACTCGCTGTGGTCCGGAAGGGCCAGCCGCCGGTGTGCACGGAGGTGGCTGCTCTCCTGGTCGACGTGCTCCAGGAGTCGCGGCGGCGGTCTCCGGGGCGGGCCCGTCTTGCGCTGGACCATGCGCTCAGGCTGGCCGCTCCCGAATGCCTGCGCCGACCGTTCCGAGAGGCCGGGCCGTCGGTGCAGCGGCTCATGGCATCCGAGAACGGGCTGCTGCGCGACCACCCCTGGCTGAGCCACTCCACCCCCACGTCGGACCCGTCCACGTCCCGACACCGCGGTCCCGCGGCGATCCCGACGCCGCGGTCGCGCGAGGAGGTCGTCGAGACGCTCACCGCCAAGGAGCTCGAGGTGCTCGGCCATCTCGAGGAGCTCCTCTCGACGGAGGAGATCGCGCAGAAGATGTTCGTGTCCGTCAACACGGTCCGGACCCATGTGCGCAGCATCCTGCGGAAGCTCGGCGTCAGCCGACGGAACGCCGCGGTGCGGAAGGCCCGGGAGGTCGGGATCTTCGACAGGTGAGAAGTCGATCATCCGCGTCGGATGATGCCCGGATGCCGCCGATGCGTTGTGCTGGGAGCGCACACCACCCCAGCCAGGTCCCGAGGAAACCGACGCCGATGGTTGACCGGACGTACGAAGTCAGGGTCACCGGACTCGTGCCGACGCAAGAGCTCCTCGACGAGCTCGGCGACGTGGAGATCGCGGAGCACGAGATCCGGACAGTTCTCAGTGCCCGCTTGCCGGACCAAGCCGCTCTGTACGGGTTCCTTCACCGCCTCCGCGCCTTCGGCCTCGAGGTCGTCGAGGTCCGGCGCCTGACAGGCGTCGAAGAGGCCGCGGACGTCCAGGGCGAACGGCGATGACCTCGCCCGGGCGACTGCCCCGCGTGGAGGGCGTGACCTACGAGCTGACCGTCGTGGGCGACGTCGGTCCCGCGGTCCGAAACGCTCTCGCGCCGTACGCCTCCGCAAGCTCCGAGCACCAGACCACGCTGCGGACGGGGGTTGGTGAGGACTGCGACCTGGTCGACCTCGTGCTGATGCTCGCGTCCCGGGGCCTCGAGATCACCGACATCGTCGATCTCACCTGACGCTTCACCAACCCGCCCGACTACCCAGTTGGTGGCGTGTTGACACGTCTGTCCGCTTTCCGAACTCGGAACACGTTCGGATAACGATGGCGTGTTTGTTGTTGTCCCGGGGGGACGGTGTGCTCAAGATGGGCAGCCGAAGGCAACATTTCTTCTGAATCATCCCCTAAAGGAGGATCGATGCGCGTCAAAACCCCCATGCGGGTTGCCGCTGTGTCAGCGGTGCTTGCGCTTGGGCTCGCGGCGTGTGGTGGCGGCGGGAGCAACAACAGCGGTTCGGATGCCGGAGCGTCCGACGCCCAAAAGGGTGGCACCTACTCGGTGAACGTGACCGAGCCCTCGTACCTCGCCCCCGCCTCGAACTGCTACGAGTCTGAGTGCAGTGCGGTGCTCAAGCTGATCAACGACCCGGTGGTGAGCGTCGACTCCGACACTGGTGAGCTGGTGTTCGACGGTCTCGCGGAGAGCATCGAGACCAAGGACCAGACCGTCTGGACCGTGAAGATCAAGGACGGCCTGACCTTCCAGAACGGCGAGCCGGTCAACTCTGACGCGTTCCTCCGTGCGTGGAACTACTCGCAGAACCCCAAGAACGCTCAGGCCACCGCCGGCTTCATGTCCCACATCGAGGGCGCCGGCAAGGGCGCCGAGATGTCCGGTCTGAAGAAGATCGACGACCAGACCTTCGAGGTCACCCTCAGCGGGCCGTTCTCCCAGTTCGGTCAGCAGATGAGCTACTCGCCTGCCTTCTCGCCGATGGCGCAGGCCTGCCTCGACGACGTCAAGGCCTGCAACGAAGCCCCGATCGGCACCGGCCCCTACAAGATCCAGGGCAAGTGGCGCCACGACGAGGGCATCACGGTGACCCGGTGGAAGGACTACAAGGGCGAGCAGCCCGCCACCGCGGACACCGTCGAGTACAAGATGTTCACCTCGCCGACCGCGGAGCTCCGTGAGTTCCAGAACGGCAACCTCGACCTGATCCGCACGGTCACCCCGGACATCTACCTCGAGGCCAAGGGCCAGCTCGGTGACAAGATGATCGAGGAGCCGTCGGCGACGCTGACCTACCTCGGCTTCCCGACCCAGAAGAAGCCCTTCGACAACGTGAAGTTCCGCCAGGCACTCTCGCTGTCGATCAACCGTGACCAGATCATCGACAAGGTCCTCAACGGCCTCGGCAAGGCGGCGACCGACATCCCGACCCCGCCGATCCCGGGTCACCGTGACGACGCCTGCAAGTACTGCACCTACGACCCCGACCAGGCCAAGCAGCTGCTCCAGGAGTCTGGTGTCGACCCCAAGAGCGTCACGCTCGAGATGTACTTCAACTCCGACGCGGGCCACGACGCCTGGGTGGAGGCTGCTGCCCGACAGATCCAGGAGAACCTCGGCATCGACTACAAGTTGAAGTCGACGGAGTGGGCTCAGTACCTCGAGCTCCTCGACGGTCAGAAGTTCACCGGTCCGTTCCGCCTCGGCTGGTCGCTCGACTACCCGTCGCCGGAGAACTACATCCGTCCGATCGTGGGCACCGGTGGTGACTCGAACTACACGGGCTACTCCAACAAGCAGCTCGACGACCTGATGGTGAAGGGCGACCAGGCGAAGAGCCTGGACGAGAGCTTCAAGTACTACCAGCAGGCCGACGACATCGCGCTCGAGGAGATGCCGATCATCCCGCTGTGGAGCGGTGTGGCCGCGGTGGCGCCGTCCGACGCTGTGGACAACGTCCGTTACGACGTCGGTGACGGCGAGGTCGCCCTCGGCGAGGTCTCGGTCAACCAGTGACGGTCGTCACTCGAAAGTAACTGCACCTACGTGTGCAACGGCGGGGGCCGGGCCAGCAGATGGCTCGGCCCCCGCACCCCTGCCACCGCGGTGTGACCAGAGAGGATCCCGTGCATCATGGGACGTTATGTAGCGCGACGGCTGATTCAGTTCATCCCCGTCATCTTGGGCACTCTCTTTCTGCTCCACATCATGAGCGTGCTGACGATCCAGCTGGTCGGTGACCCCGTCCGCGCCCTGTTCGGCGAGAATGCCCCACCTGCGTCGGTCATCCAGCAGATGCGCGCCGACTACAACCTGGACGACCCCTGCCTGCAGCAGCCCGGTAACCCCTGCGTCGGGCTGTTCATCGACCGGCTCAGCCAGTACGCCACCTTCAACTTCGGCATCAACTTCCGAGGTCGTGAGGTCACGGAGCTGTTCGTGGAGCGGTTCCCGGTGACCGTCCGGCTCACCGTGATCGCGCTGGTCTTCGAGTCGATCGTCGGCGTCTTCCTGGGCGTCATGGCCGGTCTGCGCAAGGACAAGTTCGTCGACAACTTCGTCCGCTTCTCGACGGTGATCCTGATCGCCTTCCCGGTGTTCGTGTTCGGCACCCTGACCCAGCTCTTCATCGGCCTCCAGCTAGGCCTGAAGGTCCGTGACAGCTCCTGGGCTCCGGAGTGGCTCGGGCAGATGATCAACGTCGGCTACACGTCGGACTACCCCTGGCTGTCCCTGGTACTGCCGGGCATCGTCCTCGGCGCGTTCTCCCTTGCGGCGATCGCCCGTCTGACCCGGACCAGCCTGATCGAGAACCTTCGCTCCGACTACGTGCGCACCGCTCGGGCCAAGGGCCTCCCGGCCTCGCGGGTAGTGGGCGTCCACACACTTCGCAACTCGCTGATCCCAGTGGTGACCTACATCGGAATCGACATCGGCCTCCTGCTCGGTGGGGCCCTCGTGACCGAAGGCATCTTCAACATCCCAGGTGTCGGCCAGCTGGTATATCTCGCGATCCAGGCGAACGACACCCCGGTGATCCTGGGAGTCGTCACCATCCTGGTGATCGTCTTCCTGGTCGCCAACCTGATCGTCGACATCCTGTACGCCGCACTCGACCCGAGGATTCGCTATGAGTGACGTGATGGCCGGCCAGAGCGCCGGCACCGCACAAGAGCAGGCAACGCCTGCTTCCGGGCCCACGACCGGCAAGGACCGCAGCCTCTGGGGCGACGTCGGTTACGAGCTGATGCGCAACCCGGTGTTCTGGATCTCGCTGATCCTCGTGCTCATCGTGCTGTCCATGTCGTTCGCGCCCCAGCTCTGGGCACACACCTCTCCGAACACCAGCGGTGCATGCCAGCTCGAGCACGCCCGGGAGAAGCCGAGCAGCGCGCACCCCTTCGGCTACACCAGCGCCGGGTGCGACATGTGGGCCTCGGTGGTCTGGGGCGCCGGCAAGTCCGTCATCGTGGCGATCCTGGTCACGATCGGCACCGTCATCATGGGGCTTGTGCTCGGCACGGCCTCCGGATTCTTCGGCGGCTTCACGGACACGATCATCAGCCGCGTCACGGATGTGTTCTTCGGTCTCCCGTTCATCCTCGGGGCCCTGGTGTTCCTTGCCATCTTCCCCGACCGCAACGTGTGGACCTTGACCGCCGTTCTCACCATCCTCGGCTGGACGTCCCTCACCCGCGTCATGCGCGGCAGCGTCATCGCGACGAAGCAGAAGGACTACGTCGATGCCGCCAGGGCGCTCGGCGGGAGCAACTTCTTCATCATCCGCAAGCACATCCTGGCCAACAGCGTCGCGCCGTTGATCGTTCTCGCCACCATCGGCCTGGGCTCCTTCATCGGGGCCGAGGCGACGCTGACCTATCTGGGCGTGGGCTACCAGCGGCCGACCGTCTCCTGGGGCCTCCTCGTGGACGACGGCCAGAACCTCGCGCTGGCCGGGTTCCCGCACCTGCTGGTGATCCCTGCTGCGTTCATCGTCGTCACGGTCCTCGCCTTCATCCTTCTGGGAGACGCGCTGCGTGACGCTCTCGACCCCCGCACCCGATGAGGAGCTCATGAGATGAGCAACACCACGACTGACAGCCCCTCGCGGTCGAACGAGTCCGCCGCGCGGACGAAGAAGTCCCCGCTGAGCGGGCTCAGCTTCGACAGCACCGCCCCCCTCCTTGAGGTGGAGAACCTCCAGGTCGAGTTCCACACGCGGGACGGAGTCGCCCACGCGGTGAACAACGTCAGCTTCACGGTCAACGAAGGGGAGACGCTCGGCATCCTGGGCGAGTCCGGATGCGGCAAGTCCGTGACCGCCCAGGCGATCATGGGGATCCTCGACACGCCGCCGGCCAGGGTGGCCGGCGGGCA
Organism: Nocardioidaceae bacterium; assembly: GCA_036375975.1. Classification (GTDB taxonomy): domain Bacteria; phylum Actinomycetota; class Actinomycetes; order Propionibacteriales; family Nocardioidaceae; genus Nocardioides_C. The sequence goes on from DASVBF010000066.1 coordinate 63,968, forward strand.
GGTGCGCTACCGCGGCGTCGACCTGCTCCAGCTCGAGGAGAAGACCCGCCGTCACATCCGGGCCAACAAGATCGCGATGATCTTCCAGGACGCGCTCTCGTCGCTGAACCCGGTGTTCACGGTCGGCTGGCAGCTCGGCGAGCTCTACCGCGAGCACTCAGGCATGAGCCGCAAGGATGCCAAGGTCAAGGCGGTCGAGCTGCTGGAGATGGTCGGCATTCCGGCGGCCAAGGCGCGGGTCAACGACTTCCCGCACCAGTTCTCCGGCGGCATGCGCCAGCGCGTGATGATCGCGATGGCGCTGGCACTCGAGCCGGACATCATCATCGCCGACGAGCCCACGACGGCGCTCGACGTGACCGTCCAGGCCCAGGTGATGGCTCTGCTTGCCGAGCTTCAGCGTGAGATGCGGCTCGGGCTCATCCTGATCACCCACGACATGGGTGTGGTCGCGGATGTCGCCGACAAGATCTGCGTGATGTACGCCGGTCATGCGGTCGAGCGCGCGGACGTCTACGACATCTACGAGCGCCCGGCCCACCCCTACACGAAGGCCCTGCTCGAGTCGATCCCGCGCGTCGACCAGAAGGGCCAGGAGCTCACGGTCATCAAGGGGCTGCCGCCGGCGCTGGTCAACCCGCCGTCCGGGTGCGCCTTCCACCCCCGCTGTGCGTTCGCCACGGACCGGTGCAAGACCGACGAGCCGCCGCTGTACCAGGTGCCGGGTGACCGCCTGAGCGCCTGCCACTACTGGGAAGAGGTCGTCAAGTCATGAGTATCGACGTCTCCGAGAGGGAGCAGAGGAGCGAGGGCGTCGGGGGCGACGTGGTCCTCGAGGTCCGCGACGTCAAGAAGTACTTCCCGCTGACGCAGGGCATCGTCTTCAAGCGCACCGTCGGTCACGTCAAGGCCGTCGACGGAGTCTCCTTCAGCCTCAAGCGCGGGGAGACGCTCGGCGTGGTGGGCGAGTCCGGATGCGGCAAGTCGACGCTCGGCCGCCTGCTGATGGGACTCGAACGCCCAACCGACGGCTCGATCAAGCTCCTCGGCGAGGAGATGGCCGGACTGAGCCCCCGCGAGATGCGGCGCATGCGGCGCAACATCCAGATCGTCCTCCAGGACCCGTACTCCTCGCTCGACCCGCGCATGACCGTCGGCGACATCGTGGCCGAGCCGTTCCGGATCCACACCGACGTCCTGGAGAAGCAGGACCGCCGGAAGGCGGTGCAGGACCTCCTCGATGTCGTGGGCCTCAACCCCGACCACATCAACCGCTACCCCCACCAGTTCTCGGGTGGTCAGCGCCAGCGCATCGGCATCGCGCGGGCTCTTGCTCTGCGGCCGAAGATCCTGGTCTGCGACGAGCCGGTGTCGGCGCTCGACGTGTCGGTTCAGGCGCAGGTGGTCAACCTGTTCGAGCGGCTGCAGGACGAGTTCGGGTTGTCGTACGTCTTCATCGCCCACGACCTGTCGGTCGTGCGCCACATCTCCGACCGCGTGATGGTGATGTACCTCGGCAAGGCCGTGGAGGTCGGCAACGAGTCCGAGATCTACGAGCACCCCACGCACCCGTACACCCAGGCGCTGCTGTCCGCGGTGCCGGTGCCCGACCCGCGGCTGCGTGGGCGGCGTGACCACATCGTCCTCGAGGGAGATGTGCCGAGTCCCGCCAACCCGCCGTCGGGGTGCCGCTTCCGGACGCGGTGCTGGAAGGCGCAGGACGTGTGTGCGACGGAGGAGCCCGTGCTGGTCACTCGCGACGGGTCTGCCCACCCGTCGGCGTGCCACTTCGCGACGGAGCGGGATGTCATCGGCGTCTCTGCGGGGGACTCGGGGGCTTGATCGTCCCCTGGCGCAGGGCGTTGACGGCGGCCGTCGCGTCGGTCGCCCTCGGTCTCTCAGCCTGCTCGGCGGTCGACACGACCGCCGGGCAGGCGCGCTCGGCGTCCTCGTCACGTGCCTCCGACGGAGGACACCGGTCGGGGCTTCCCGCGTGGCAGACCCGCTCGGGCCTGCACATCCCCCGTGACGACTTCGCGTCCGCCGTCGTGGGCCGGAAGATCTGGGTCCTCGGCGGGATGACCGGCGACCGAGGGACGCGGCTGCGCTCCATCGAGGTCTACGACACGCGCGCCGACCGCTGGCAGATGTCCCGGCTGACGATGCCGGTGGGGGTGGCCTCCTTCGAGGGCACGGCCATCGGCGCGAAGATCTACGTGTTCGGCGGGCTCGACCACAACAGCCGATCCACCGACTTCTCGGCCGTGCTCGACACCTCCACCGGAAAGTGGCACCGGCTGCCGCCGCTTCCCACGCCGCGCTACGCCCACACCGTGACCCTGCACGACGGGCTCATCTACGTGATCGGCGGCGAGAGCTCCGCGGGGCCGGTCGACGAGGTAGACGTCTTCGACCCGAGGTCCGGCACCTGGTCGACGGGCACGCCGATGCCGAAGGCCCGGGGATCCCACGACACCGTCTCGGCCGGTGGCCTCCTCTACGTCCTCGGTGGCTGGCTGGACGGCGGCCCCAGCAGGCTCGTGCAGACCTACGACCCCGCGGCTGGGCATTGGGCGGTGGCCGCGCCGTTGCCCGAGCCCGTGTCGCGGGCCGGAGCGGCTGTCCTCGACGACCGGATCTGGGTGTCGTTCCACGAGTTCTCGGCGGTGATGGATCTCGGCAAGGGCACCTGGTCCAGGGCGAACCCGATGCCCAAGTCCCGCCACGGCCTCGGCTACCTCCCAGTCGCACACAGCATCTACGCGGTCGGAGGATGTGCGGAGTACCCCCTCCGCGACCTCCGCAACGTCGACGAGCTCGTCGTGGGGTAGAGGGCGTGCGCTTCCGGCCGTCTGGTCCGACAATCCACCTATGGCCCGGTTCAGGAACGCGCGAGTGCGGCTAGTCGCCGCACTGGTGGTGCTTGCCGGGGCGTCCGGGTGCGTGCTGCCGGAATCCGGGAATCCAGATGGAGGCGCGTCCCCGGGCGTCAACGCCGTGCGGCAGTCGGTGAGCATGTCGTTCGGTCAGCTGCCGAGCCAGGTCGGGACCGACCACGGCCTGCTGCGCGTGGTCAACACCGGTCGCGACGGGCTTGCAGTCAAGCGGGTCGGGCTCGACTGGGTCGGCTACGCCAGGCCGTTCCTGGTGGACGAGGACAACGTGTTACGCGCTGGGGAGACAGTGGACTTCCCGGTCACGCTGCCCGCGCCGGAGTGCACCGGCGCGTCCGGCCCGGTCCTCGGGGTCGTCGACACGGGCGAAGCGAGGCTCCGGACCCGGCTTGACCGCGAAGGCACGGTGCTGCTTCGCCGCAACAGGCGGCAGGGCTGTACGGAGGAGTTCACCGTCGAGCGGCTGCGCATCGAGTACGGCCGTTCCTGGCGACTGAGTGGCCATGGGGCCAGCGCCGCGATGACAGGGGATCTTCGGCTCAGCCGGGTGACAGGCCGTGACGTGGTCCGACTGCTGGGAGTGGAAGGAAGCGTGCTCTACGACCTCGGGCTGCCGGGGCGACGCACGCTCTCGTCCGGCTCATCCACCACGACGGTCCCGCTACGCATCACCCCGGGCAACCGGTGCGACGAGCACGCGCACAGCCAGGCCACCGCACCCTTCGCGTTCCGCCTCGCCCTGACCATCGGCGAGAGGCACGCGAGCGTCAGCCTGCCACCGCCTCCACACGTGCAGGCGAAGGCGCCGACCCTGCTCAGGCTCGCCTGTCGCTGACCGAGGTCCTGAGGTGGCGGAAGACGAGCAGCAGAAGGACCAACGACGCCGCCTGGCAGGCGGCGATCACGATCACGAGGTCGCCGGTCCCGCCGCCGTACAGTGCGCCCGCAATCCCCCCGCCGAGCAGCGCCGCGCCTCCTTCGAAGGCCGCGAACACGCCATAGGCGGTCGCCAGTCGGGACGACGGCACCAGGTCGGCGACGAGCGCCTTGACCGTGGACTCCTGGACGCCGACGGCACCACCCCAGACCAGGACGCCGGCGATGGCAACCCCGAGCCGGCCGGAGAGCGCGAGGACCGGGACCGCTGTGACGAGGAAGGGCAGGGTGACCAGCACCCGCGCATCCCAACGGTCGTAGGCGAAACCCGTGGCGAGGGCAGAGAGGGCACCAGCCACCATGGCCGCCGCGTAGAGCACCGGGACGCCCGCGTCGCCGAGAAGGCCGGCATCGACGAGGTGGAAGGAGATCAAACCGAATGTCATGAGCCCCAACGTGCTCGCCGCGCTCGACAGAGCGAACAGGTAGAACCGCCCCGGCAGTCCCGGGTGCGCGCTGACCACGGCGCCCGTCGCCCGAGGCGACGCCTCGGGGTCGTACACCCGTGGATCGGGCACGCGGACCCTGATCCAGAGCAGCAGGGCCAGCGCGACCACTCCTGGCACGGCCAGCAGCGCAAGCCCGGTCCACATGGCCGACGTGACCGCGATGAGTCCTGCGACGAGGAGAGGGCCCGCGAACGCCCCCGCCTGGTCGAGCGCCTTGTGCACACCGAACCCTCGTCCCCGGCCCACGGCCTTGGCGGCATAGGCGAGCAGGGTCGACTTGGAGGGGCTGCGGATCGCCTTGCCGCTCCGCTCGAGCAGCACGAGGGTGCAGGCCAGTGCGAGCCCTGCCGCCCCCACGAACGGCGCGACCGCCATCAAGGGCACGCACACGGCCGTCATGGCGTAGCCCAGGATCGTCAGAGCCCAGTAGCGGCCGCTGCGGTCCGCGAGCGGCCCCGACACCAGGCGGAGGACCAGGGCCGCTGCCTCTCCCGCGCCCGTGACGAGACCGACCACGAGGGCCGTGGCTCCCAGCGATGCGAGGAACGGGCCGGTGACCGACCGGGCGCCCTCGTAGACCATGTCGGCGGCGAGGCTGACGACGCCGAAGCCAACTACCGCACGCCACGCCGTCCAGCGAGGCGTGCTCACGAGTTGGGCCACGACCACGATGGTAGGCGCGGGCGTCCTGTCCGGCCGGAGCGTTCACCGTGAGGGCGCGGCGCAGACCGTGCGTTGCCGCTGGACGGCTACCGTTCGTGAAGTGAGGTGGAGAGCACGAGCATGCGGGTCCTGGTAGCCGAGGACGAGGCCCGGCTCGCCGCGCTGCTCGAGCAGTCGCTGACCGAGGCGGGCTGGGAGGTCGACGTACGAGCGGACGGCCGGTCGGCCTACGCCGCGGCACTGGGCGAGGCGTACGACATCTTGCTGCTGGACTGGATGTTGCCGGAGATGGACGGGATCTCCGTGTGCCGTCGGCTGAGAGAGGTCGGTCTGCGCACCCCTGTGCTCATGCTGACCGCCCGGACCACCGTGCCGGACCGGATCGCCGGCCTGGATGCCGGTGCGGACGACTACCTGGTCAAGCCGTTCGACCTCGACGAGCTGCTCGCCCGCCTCCGCGCCCTGCACCGGCGCGCCCAGGCGGAAGAGGAGGAGGGGCCGCTGCAGGTCGGCGACCTGGTGCTGGACCCGCTGGCGCGACGGACCGCACGAGGTGGCGAGGAGATCGAGCTCTCGGCGCGCGAGTTCGACATCCTGGAGCTGCTCATGCGCCGGGCAGGGAGGCTGGTCACCCGCTACACGATCCTCGACGAGGTCTGGGACGGCGAGACCGACATCCGCAGCAACGTGATCGACGTCCACGTCGCAAGCCTGCGGGCGAAGATCGACCGACCGTTCGGCACGAACACGATCACGACCTTGCGCGGGTCCGGCTACCGCATCGACCTGCCATGACCCTGCGCGACCGGCTGCATCGCCTCCCACTCCGGGTCCGGCTGGTGGCCGGATTCTCCGCGACGATGTTCGTCGTGCTGACCGCCGCCGGGGCCTTCGTCTACTGGCGGGTGGCGTTCGCGCTCGACCGGCAGATCAACGGCGAGCTCAAGGACGTCGCGAGCGTCGTCGCGCCCCTCGTCGGACCGTCCGGCAAGCTGGCCGCGGATGCTCCTCGGATAGTCGGTGACCAGCTCTTCCAGGTGATGGGCCGCGACGGCAAGGTGCTGGCGTACAGCCCGCTGCTCGGCCCGCGACCCATCGTCAGCAAGGCGACAGTGACACAGGCGCTCACGGAGCCGGTACGACGCGACATCGGCACACTCTTCGCGATCCGGAGCCGGACGTTCCGGGCCTACGCCACGCCGCTGCCCGCCGCAGACCGGCAGAAGGCCGCGGTCCTCGTCGTCGCCGTGCGGCGCGACCACCGGGACGAGGCCCTCCTCGAGCTGCTGGGGCAGCTTGCCGCCGCGGGGGTGGGTGCGTTGCTCGTCACGGCGCTCGTGGGCGAGCGGCTCGCGAAGTTCGCGCTCCGTCCCGTCGAGCGTTACCGGTCGCAAGCCGAGGACATCGCCGCCGGAGCATCCGGGGTCCGGCTCGACGTCCCCGACGACCGCGACGACGAGGTGACCAGGCTGGGGCACACCCTCAACGCCATGCTCGAGGCGCTCGAGGAGGCCGTGGAGAGAGAGCGGCGGTTCGTCAACGACGCCAGCCACGAGCTGCGGACGCCGCTGACCCTGCTCAAGACCCGCGTGCAGCTGGCCCGACGACGCACGCGATCCCTTGCAGAGCACGAGGCCGTGCTCGCCGAGATCGAGACCGACGTCGTCCGTCTCACCCGGCTGGCCGACCACCTGCTGGAGGTGGGAACCCACGGGGGCGCGGCCTCGGAGGACGACGTGGCGGACCTTGCCGAGGTGACCGAGCGGGAGGTGTCCCGGCGCAACACCTTGGCGCGCGCGGCGGGCGAGGGGACTGCCCCGACCCGCGTCCGGGTGGAGACGTCCCCACCGGTCGAGGTCGCCCTCGGTGCGATCCAGGTGAGGCAGGTGCTCGGGAACCTCCTCGACAACGCAGCCCGCCACGGGGCTCCGCCGGTCACGGCCCGGGTCGACACAGCCGGGGAGACCGGGCGACTCGTCGTCGTGGACAGTGGACCGGGAATGGACGCCGACATGCTCGCGACCGCGACCCACAGGTTCGCCCGGTCGGCCAAGTCGCGCTCACGTGAGGGGTTCGGGCTCGGGCTCTCCCTGGTGCAGAGCATCGTCCTTCGCGCCGGGGGAGAGCTCCGTCTCTGCCACGCGGGGAACCACGAGTGCTTCGGGCAGCGAAGAGTGGTCCCCTGTGACCACGACGACGCCATGACCGTGACCGTGCTCCTGCCGCTGTCCCGCCGGCCCGGCTGAGCGCGCGAGTCTGCCGCGACCGGCCGCGACTGGGCGACTTCATCTGTGCTTCATCTTCCGTTCATACGGTGACATCTGTCTTGGGTGGATTCGAGCGGAAGGACACGACCTTTGTTGCAGGGCACTCTCAACGGCGGCGGGCTCGCCGGCATCGGCCGTCTCGGGCTCGACGTGGCGTCGATGCTCGTGCTGGTGGGCTGGCTCTACCGCCGTCGCCTGGCGGCACCCGAGATGACGCTGGTCTTCACGGCGTTGAACATCGGGCTCTTCGCCGCCGTGAGCTCGATCGGGACAGGTGACTTCCCGACAGGCATCGGGTTCGGGCTCTTCGGCCTCCTCAGCCTGGTGCGGCTGCGCAGCACCGCCTTCACCCTGAAGGACGTCGCCTACACCTTCGTCGCGCTCGTGCTCGCGCTCGTCAACGGGCTGCCCGAGCGCAACCTGCTGCTCGTCGTGGCGCTCGACGCGCTGCTCCTCGGCGCCATGTGGGTGGCGGACGAGTCGAGGTCGAACCGGCCCACCCGCGTCATGCGGCTCACCCTGGACCAGGCCCTGACCGACGTGGAGGCCGCGACCCTCGAGCTGCGCCGACGTCTGTCGGTCGAACCGCTGAGCGTGGCGATCGACGAGGTCGACCTGGTCCGCGAGACCACCCGGCTGTCCGTGCGGTACACCGTCGACGACTCGTGGTGGCAGTGGAGCGACGCGAACGCCGCCGTGCAGCGTGCCGACGCCCTGGAGAGCGAGCAGGCCGATGTCCGCTGACATCCCGACGCCCTTCGACCTGACCGGCCGGGCGACGGTCGGCCTCGCGGAGGTGGTCGACCACGCCGCAGCGCTGACCCGGGTGGACCGCAAGTACCTCGTGGGCCGCGACGTCGCGGATGCCTTCGTCCAGGGGCTTCCACGGGACTTCAGGCTGCTCGCCATCGACGGCCGCCGCTCCACGTCGTACGCCAGCATCTACTTCGACACCCCGCAGCTCGACGCCTGCCGGGACCACGTGCAGCGGCGTCGCCGACGGTGGAAGATCCGCAGTCGCCTGTACGTCGAGGACCGCCTGTGCCGGATCGAGGTCAAGACCAAGGACCGCCGCGGGCTCACCGCGAAGGCCTTCGCGCTGAGTGACCCCGGGCGCCACGGGCTCCTGGACGGCGCTGAGGCGGACTTCGTGGCAGCGGTTCTCGCCGAGCGCGCAGTCGACGTGGACGTGAGGATGCTGCAGCCCTCGATGGAGGTGCAGTACCGGCGGGTGACGCTCGCTGACACCGAACGGTCGCTCCGGGTCACCCTCGACTGGGGTGTCGAGTGCCGTCTCGACGGCGGACGGGTGTGGGTGGACGAGAACTGGGTCCTGGTGGAGACGAAGGGCTGCGTCCGCCCGTCCGAGGCGGACCGACGGCTCGGTGCCCTCGGGGCCAGGCCCCGGTCCTTCAGCAAGTACGTCTCGGCGGCGTCGCTGCTCTCGCCCCACATCGCGGACAACGACGTGCGCGCACTGCACGGAAGGCAGCTGCACGCAGCCATCGACCACAGCGAGGAGCTGTCTGCATGAGGCGACCCGGCAACCGGGGCGGGCGCAGGTACGTCGTCGTGGCGGTCCTCGCACTCGTCGCCATCCTCGTGGGCGCCGTGGGGCCGCTGGCCTACGGAGCCTTCGTCGACACCTCGGCGAAGGACCGGATCGAGGCGGACCCGCCCCCTGCGCTGTTCCCGGACGCCACGGTGTCGCCGATCGGCCGGAAGATCGACGCCCAGGCGACCACGGCGAGAACGCTCATGGCGACGTGGTGGCGCGACCACGGTCGGACGCCCCACGATGCACAGTTCGTCGCCTGGGTCGAGCGCACGCTGCCCGGTCCGCCGAGCAGGACGGAGCGGTCAGCCGAGATCCGGCAGGTCCAGTCCCTCGCTGCCCGTCGGACCTCGGCGGGAGTCAGGGCCGCAACGTGGCTGGAGGCCTACGGCAAGAAGGACGTCTGGAAGCTCGCCATGCATGACCAGGCGGAGATGCTGCCTCGAGCAGTCGGCGACCGGCGGAAGCAGGAGCTCGACACCGCGCTGAAGATGGCCAAGAACGTCGCCGACGCCCTCGGCACGAGGTACCAGCAGTCCGCGCCGTACGTCATCGACCCGTCGCTTCGCCCGGACCACACGGTGACGAAGGGGCAGGTCTGCCCGTGCTCCTACCCGTCGCGGCACGCGACGGCCGGCGCGGCGGCGCGGACCTACCTGTCGTTCTTCGCGCCGCACCGCGACAGTGACTACCGATGGACCGAGGACGAGATCGCCTACTCGAGGGTCTACATGGCGGGGCACGTGCCCAGCGACATCGACGGTGGAGCGCTCCTCGGCGACATGATCGGCGAGTACTTCCTGGTCAGCAGGCACCACATGACGCCCCCCGCCGCCTGAGCAGGGACGGGTCGACCGGCGAACGCAGCGTCAGGCAGGCTGCACCGTGTAGACGACCGTCTGCACCCGGATCAGGCCGTCGCGGAAGATGAACGTGTCGATCCCGTCCTGGACCGTTCGCCCGCCGCCGGTGGCCTTCCACTCCAGGTACAGGACGTCGTCCTCGAAGACGGTTTCGAGCGCCCACTCGGCCTGCGGAACGTCGCCGAGCAGCTTGGTGAACACCTGCCGTGCGCCGTCCTTGCCGCGGTACACCTGCTTCTGGACGATGAGGATCGCGTCGTCGGCGTAGTCGGCGACGATGTCTTCCAGGTCCTCGGCGCCGAGCGCCTGACCGTGGTGGGCGAACACTTCTTCGGGGGTGCGCGTCATGGCTCTCCCTTCCTGCGAGGGTGGTGCCGGTGCCGACGAGCCGGCTCGTCCTCAGTCTCTTGCTGCACCTCGCACCTGTCCACGCCTGTCACTTGGTTTGGGTAGAGTCCGACTACTGGTCGTCCAGCTGCACGGGGAGGCGTCATGAAGGCAGTCCGGTTGCACGAGTACGACAAGCGTCCGGTGGTCGAGGAGGTCCCCGACCCGCATGCCACGCACCCCTTCGACGTGGTGGTGCGCATCGGCGGCGCCGGCCTGTGCCGCACCGACCTGCACATCGTCGAGGGGCAGTGGGCCGCGAAGTCCAACGTGCCGCTGCCTTACACACTCGGGCACGAGAACGCCGGCTGGGTGCACGAGGTCGGCTCGGCGGTGGAGCACATCCAGCCGGGTGACCCGGTGATCCTCCATCCGATCGTCACGTGCGGCTTCTGCCGCTCCTGCCGCGCCGGCGACGACGTGCACTGCGAGACGCAGCTGTTCCCGGGCATCAACACCGACGGCGGGATGGCGGAGCTCATCAAGACCTCGGCCCGGTCGGTGGTCACGCTCGCTCCCGGCGTCGAGCCCGCCTCTGTGGCAGCGCTCGCCGATGCGGGCTTGACGGCCTACCACGCCGTCAAGAAGGCCGTGCCGCTGCTCTACCCGGGCAGCACTTGTGTCGTGATGGGGGCCGGCGGGCTCGGGCACATCGGCATCCAGTGCCTGCGGGCGATGACCGCCACACGGATCGTCGTGCTGGACCGCAACGAGTCCGCGCTGGCCCTGACCCGCGACTGGGGCGCGGACGAGACCGTCCTCGTCGACGGCTCCCATGTCGACCGCGTGCTCGAGATGACCGACGGCAACGGCGCGGAGGTGGTGCTGGACTTCGTCGGTGAGCAAGGTGCGGAACGTGACAGCTGGACGATGACCCGGCGGGCCGGCAGCGACTTCGTGATCGGCTACGGCGGCACGGTCAACGTCCCGGCGATCGACGTCATCTCGACCGAGCGCAACGTCGTCGGCAACCTCGTCGGCAGCTACAACGACCTCGTCGAGCTGATGGCCCTTGCCCGCGACGGCTACGTCGAGATGCTCACCGAGACATACCCGCTCGACGCGGTCAACGACGCCATGGACGACCTCGACGCAGGTCGGCTCAGGGGACGCGGGATCCTCGTGCCCTGACCAGGACCGAGCTGCCGGATCCTCACAGGCGTCGTCCGTCGGGTCATCCACCCGTGACGAGGACCATTTGCGGAGCAAGGGTTGCCTAATCACCTCTTAGAGGTGAGGCGTGCATGCGCATGAGCGGTGACGGTGGAAGCAGAGGAGGGCGTCGAGTGCGTCCCCTTCCTGCTGAGACCGAAGGAGTAGCACCATGTTGCGAAGCCGCATATCGAGATGGGCGAGACTGCTTGCTCTCGCCGCGGCAGGCCTGGGACTTGCTGCGGCGCCGCTCGCTG
>DASVBF010000067.1:0-9369 GCA_036375975.1 Nocardioidaceae bacterium
GATCCGGCTGATGAGGCGGCTGCTGTACTGCGGGGAGTGGGTCGAGAGCCACGCCCTGCACATCTTCCTTCTGCACCTGCCGGACTTCCTCGGTTACGACGGCGCGATCGACATGGCAGCCGACCACGCCGACCTCGTCGAGCGCGGCCTGCGGCTGAAGAAGGCCGGCAACCGACTCATGGAGGTCATCGGGGGGCGCTCGATCCACCCGGTCAACGTCCGGCTCGGCGGCTTCTACCGGATGCCGACCACGGCAGAGCTGCGTTCCGTGCGTCCTCTCCTGGAGCACGCACGGGACGATGCGGTCGACACCGTCCGCGTCGTGTCGGGCTTCGACTTCCCGGACATGGAGCAGCCGTACGAGTACGTCGCGCTCCGGGCCGCCGAGGGCTACCCCATCGAGTCCGGCAGTGTCGTGACCACCTCCGGCAAGGCGTTCCCGGTGCGGGACTTCTCCCGGCGCATCGAGGAGTTCCACGTCGAGCACTCGAACGCCCTGCACGCTCGCCTGGACGGTGACGGGCCGTACGTCGTCGGTCCCCTCGCCCGCTACAGCCTCAACTCCGACCGACTCTGCGAGATCGCTGCCGGGGCCGCGCGTGCAGCGGGCCTCGGGGCGACCTGTCGCAACCCGTTCCGCTCGATCATCGTCCGCGCGGTCGAGCTGGTCGAGGCGCTCAGCGAGGCGGTGCGGATCATCGACCTGTGGACCGACGGCGTCGACCCGTCGGTCCCGGTGCCGGCACGCGCAGGCGAAGGCTTCGGGGCCAGCGAGGCACCGCGAGGAGTGCTCTTCCACAGGTACGTGATCGACGACGCCGGGATCATCCAGGACGCCCAGATCGTGCCCCCCACGTCGCAGAACCAGGAGAGCATCGAGGCCGACCTCCGGACCATGGTGCAGATGTGGGCCGACCTCGACGACCACACGCTCGGCCACCGTTGCGAGCAGGCGATCCGCAACTACGACCCGTGCATCTCCTGCGCCACGCACTTCCTCGACCTGACCGTGGACCGCGGATGACGGCGGCCAGGGGGCCCCTGGTGGTCGGGCTCGGAAGCCACGACCGGGGCGACGACGCCGTCGGGCCGGCCGTCGCCCGTGCGCTGTCGGCTCTTCGGCTGCCGGGCGTCGAGGTCGTGGAGCACGAGGACCCGACCGCCCTCATCGAGCTGTGGGACGAGCGCTCCCTCGTGATCGTCGTGGACGCCGTCTGCTCCGGCGGCACACCGGGCTCGCTGATCGTCCTCGAGACCGGGACCGACGACACACCGCTCCGCGAGTCTGCCTGGGCGGCCACCGGGAGAGGAGGGACCCACGCCCTCGGCCTCGCGGCCACCGTGGAGCTGGCGCGTGCGCTGGGCAGGCTCCCGCGCAGGGTCGTGGTCCTGGGTGTGGAGGCAGCGGGCTTCGACCACGGTCAGCCGTTGTCCACCCCGGTCGCTCTGGCAGTGGGTCGCGGGGTGGCAGTCGTCACGGGACTGCTGCGCGAGGCGACGGTCGCCGAGCGGCTCGCCGGATAGGAATCGACCCGACACGTTGCCGGCCGGGTGGACGGATCCTCAGCATCGCCGAACGGTCCTAGCCGCGTCGGGCCTCTTCGAGGGACGGGGCACCGGTCGCCCCGGTAACGGGCTCGTGCCCTTCGCGAGGCAGCGGCACCCGTGAGACAGGTGGAGCGCTCTCACCCGAGGCGGCCGGGGCCGGCGTCGGCGGCGGCGCGGCGGGAGGCTTCCAGGCCAGCCTGACCTGCCACTGCCCCAGACGTCGTGAGCGGGCGATGTGGTCGGGGTCGACGAACCCGAGAGCCCTCGCCAGGCGAAGGGTCTCCGCGAACGGCATCACCATGTCGACGTACAGGTGCCGATGGTCGGGGTTCGCCGACGGCACCGTGCGCGCCGGGCAGGAGAGCGGCAGGACCAGCCGACCGCCCACGTCGGACTCCATCGCAGCCCGCAGCTGTCCGCGCACGACCGGCGCGTCCTCGTCTCGTACGAAGCCGTGACGTCTGAGGAACGCGAGCCCCTGCCCGAGACGCCGCAACCTGGTGGGCCCCAGGAGCCCGGTCAGCACGAGCCCGGAGCCGCCTCCGGCCTGGCGCACGGCGACCATCGGCAGGTTGACGTCGAATACCGGCGCGTGCTGGTCACCCGAGCGATAGGCCATGCGGGAGCAGATGAGCGGACCGCGTGCCTCCGAGAACCACGCCTCGGCCCCGCCGCGCTGCCGGCCCCAGCCCGGCTGGCTCCCGGTGTGGCCGCGAAGGCGACGCATGGGGTCTTCGTACGCCACGACGGTCGACCCCCTCAGGTGCTGCTGGGCACTGTGCCGCGCCAAGAGTGCCAGAACTCGCGGTCGGCGGCCATCCCGCGGGTTGCTCACGCGGCCGTGGTCTCCCACTCCACGAGATGCGCGTCGACCTTGCGCTTGATGCGCTGGAGCGCGTTGTCGATCGACTTCGCGTGCCGGCGCATGGCTCCCGCGATCTCCCGGTAGCTCCTGCCGTCCACGTGGAGCTGGAGGACCTGCGTCTCCAGGTCGGACAGGGCGCTGTCGAGGTGACACTCGAGGGCGCGGATGCGCTCGGCGAGCAGGACCTGCTCCGCAGGGTCGGTGTGCGGCGCCGCCGGGAGCACGTCGGCGAGGGTGCACTCGTCCTCCTCGCCGGCTGTGAGCGGCCGGTGGATCGAGACGTAGTCGTTGAGCGGGCGGTGCTTGTGACGGTTGGCGGCCTTGACGGCACTGACCAGCTGCCGCGAGACGCACAGTCCGGCGAAGGACCGGAACCGCGCACCGGCGCCCGGGTCGAAGTCCAGGACCGCCTTGTAGAGCCCGATCATCCCCTCCTGCACGAGATCGTCGCGCTCGGCGCCCGCGAGGAAGTACGAAGCCGCCGTGGCGCGAACGACGCGGCGGTACCGGAGGAGGAGGGCGTCGAGGGCACGGTCGTCTCCCGAACGGGCCGCACCCACGAGGTCCTCGTCGGTCGCGTTGTCGTAGTGGTCCACGCGTAGCCCCTCGGATCGGCGGTCTTCCTGCCCCGCGGGTCGCCTCGGGGCTCGTCCTGCCACAACGACCAGGCGAGGGGAAAGGTGACGGCCGAGCCTCAGCGGCGGGCGCTGTCCCGGAGCGCGACGAGGCCGCCGAGGACTCCGATATACGCGGTGCCGTCCGGCCCGAGCGTGATCGGCGCGTAGTTGTTGTTGTATCCCAGGCCCGTGCCGGTGAGCCTCGACCAGACCCGCCGGCCGGTGCGGGCGTCGAGCGCGGTGAGGTACCACGGATCCTCGGGACCGGTCTCGGGCTGTCGGCCGGCGGAGTAACGGACCTGGCCGGGAGCCGGGTGTTCGTAGACGTAGACCAGTCCGGTCGCCGCGGACACCTTGCTCACGCTGGAGGGCACCCGCACCTTCGTGTTGCGCCACCGGGTCCGGCAGCCGCCGTGGCGGTAGTCCACGTCGATGCGCGTCACTCCAGGCTCGGTCGTGGGCGTGTTGCGGCTCGGCGTCCCGGACGGCGGCATCTGCTGGGGGCCGGTGTAGCCGTAGTTGTTCTCGACGACGATCGCGTTGCCGAAGGCGATGAGGGAGTTGTCGGTCGACCCGCGGCGGCGACCGAAGACCGGCATCGAGCAGACCGGCCGACGGCCGGGGCCGCTCCGGTCCGCCCGGTACACGAGGACGTGCATCCTCGGGTCTGCGTTGTCGGTGATGGCGACGTAGTGCCTCGAACCGCGGCGGATGATCGTCGGGGTGGTTCCCGAGCCGAACTGGCTCTGTCCGGGCTTCGTCCTGTTGCCCGCGTCGTACGTCCGCCGCCAGCTGACCCGCGGACGACCCGTCCGCCCGGCCCGGAACCTGTAGAGCGCGTGGTCGGACACCACGAACACTCCGCCGGTCTCGTCGACCGCGATGGAGTTGCCGATGGTCTCGCGGTGCGGGAGCCTCATCGCCCGCGTGGCGCCGCTGGCCGGGTTCACCACGCCGACCACGCCCGAGCCGGTGACGAACCAGAGCCGCCCCGACCAGTCGGGGAGGACGGACAGGATCACCGAGTCGCCGACGTAGGAGGACACGTCGTACCGCCGCGCGAGCGTGAGCTGCGGGTGCTCCGCCGTGCCGGACTCCTTGATCACGTCGATGTTGCCTTCGGAGGTCGGCACCACCGCGCGGTCCTTGTGGTCGAGGTAGAAGTACCCGCCACCGCCGAACGCCGTGAAGGGGTGCGCCAGGGACGAGGCCGAGCGAGGCGGGAGCGGGTAGTCGGCCAGGACGTCCAGGGTCTTCGGGTCGAGCAGGCGCAGGTCGACCGTGGCGAGCCCCACGCAGACGGTGACGATCCGGCCCTTGGCGTCGAAGGTGACCGAGGCGCACTCCTGGGTGTACATCGTCGAGGTCACGGACGGGGAGTGGCCCAGCGGACCGGGTGTCCTCCCGGCGTCGGACTGGTAGGCGTCGTCGTGCAGGTTGCTCCGGCCGTTCGCTGCCATGAACGGATGTCGGGGCGCGAACCGGACACCTCGGATCGGCCGGGCGGCCCGAGGCGAGCCGAGGAACGGCCTGACCGTGGAGGCGCCCGGGTCCTGCGGGATGGGTACGGCCGGAACCGACTGCGCCGAGAACGCCGCCTGGACGGCGGTCGGGGCGGTCAGGACCAGGGTCACGACGGCGACAGCGAGCACGCGGCGGGGGCGAACGCGGGTGAGGTCCATGGTCCTTCCTTCGACGCGCCCCTCGACGTTCCTTCCGGTCGGGGGAAGGAAGTTCGAGGGGCGCGTCGAAACAGATGAGTATGCGATCCTCCTTGGCCCTTGTCTGCACGACGCTCGCTGCAGCGACCGCGGTCGCGACGACCACCTCCGGTGTCCCCACCGCCGAGGCCGCGACGACGGCGAGGGACCCCTACGGGAAGGTGCTCAACGTGCTGCCGCCCGGGTCGAGCGGCAACGTCGACGGGGCCGCCCTCCTGACCCTCGGCCCGGGCAAGGGAGCGGACGACCCGGCGTCACTGCTGTCGGGCCTGCAGGATCCCCAGGGCTTCTTCACGACGGCGACGCCGACGCGGCCCACGCACTTCGCCGACCAGCTCGAGAAGTACGACGCGCTGAACACCGCCGATCCGCGCCGGCTGACCGACCGGAGGCTCACCCGCTACTTCAAGGACGCCTCGCTGGGTGTCGCGGCAAAGGACGTCGTACGCACCGAACGGCCCCGTCCCGGCGTGACGATCAAGTGGGACAAGGACGGTGTGCCACACATCATCGGCCGCACCGACGCCGACGTGGCCTACGGTGCCGGCGTGGCGAACATCGAGACCCGGATGTTCCTCACCGACGTGCTCCGCCACACCGGCGCCGCGACCATGGCGCAGTTCGTCGGGCCGACCGAGGAGAACATCGCCCAGGACGCCGCGCAGCTCCGGGTCGCGCCGTACACGCCCCGTCAGCTGACCCGCCAGATCGAGAACCTGGCCAGGAGGTCTCCCGAGGCCGCGAGGCTGATCAAGGCGTTCGACGCCTACATCGCCGGGATGAACGACAAGCAGAACGAGCTCTGCCCTGCCACCACCGCATCCGTGCCGCTGCCCGGCGGGCTCGGGATGGGGTTCGGCGAGCACTGTCCGGCCGAGTACGCCGCGCTGCAGCGGCCACCGGCGCCGTACACCCGGGCCGACATCGTCTCGATCGCCTCGCTCGTCGGCGGCATCTTCGGGACCGGCGGAGGCGGCCAGTACACCAACGCCATCTGGCTGCAGCAGCTCCAGGAGAAGTTCGGAGCGCGGCAGGGGAGGCGCATCTACGACGACCTCCGGGAGAAGAACGACCCCGAGTCGCCGGTGACCTCCCCCGTGCGTGCTCCGTACGGCGGGTCCGGCGGTGTCCGCCCGGGCCTGCCCGGTGTCGCGCTGCCGGACCTCCACCCGAAGGCGACACAGCTCGCCACCGGCGCGATCGTCAACCCGGACGGCTCGTTGTCGCCCCCTCCGGACGGCGCGGCAGGTAGCCACGGGAACGGGAGCACGACCGACCCGAAGCCGACCCCGGCATCGACCGGCTTCGGGGTCGACCCGGTGCTCGAGGCCCAGCGGGTCCAGGGCGCTCTGCAGCGGGCGATGCAGGGCGAGATGGTCGGCATGAGCAACGCGCTGCTGGTCGACGCGAAGCACTCCGTCGGAGGCCACCCCACGGCGGTCTTCGGGCCGCAGACCGGCTACTACGCTCCTCAGCTGCTGATGGAGCAGGAGCTGCGCGGGCCGCACACCGCTGCGCGCGGCGTGTCGTTCGCGGGCACCAACTTCGTGGTCGAGCTCGGCCGCGGCGTCGACTACGCCTGGTCCGCGACCTCGCCGTACACCGACATCACCGACATCGTCGTCCAGAAGCTGTGCAACCGCGACGGGAGCCGCCCCACCGTGAGCTCGACGGCGTACGTCGACGGACGCGGTCGTTGCAGGCCGATGGTCCGCTACGAGCACACCGAGACGGGACTGCCGAACCTCGCGTCACAGGCGGCGCCTCGGCAGATCTCCTTCCTGGTGCTGCGAACCGACCACGGCATCGTCCGGCTGCGCACCACCGTGGACGGCAGGCCGGTCGCGGTCGTCGTACAGCGCTCGACGTACATGCACGAGGCGGACTCGGTGCTCGGCTTCGTGCACCTGAACGACCCTTCCTTCGTGCGGGACGCGCGCAGCTTCATGCGGGCCGCCTCCGGCATCCAGTACACCTTCAACTGGTACTACGTCGACGACAAGGACATCGCCTACTACAGCTCCGCACGGCTCCCGGTGCGGGCCCCCGGAACCGACATGGACCTTCCGCGATGGGGCTCCCGGAAGTACGACTGGAAGGGGTTCGAGCCGTTCGACGCCCATCCGCACGTCGTCAACCCGGCGCAGGGATACATCGCCAACTGGAACAACAAGCTCGCTCCCGGCTTCGCGTCGGCCTCGCAGAAGTGGGGTGACGGGCCGGTCTACCGGAGCCTCACCCTCAGCGACCGCGTCAAGCGGCTCCTGCGTGGTGGCGGACGCGTGACGCGGGCCGAGCTGGTCGGCGCCATGATCGACGCCGGGACCGTGGACGTCCGTGCGTCCTACGTGCTTCCGAAGGTCCTCGAGGTGCTCGGCAGACCCGCCGACGGTCAGGACGCCACTGCGGTGAGGCTGCTCCGGCAGTGGGTCGCCGACGGAGCCCACCGGGTCGACCGCGCCCGTACCGGCGCATACGGCCACCAGGCGGCGATCGCGCTGTTCGACACGTGGTGGGACCCCGACGGCATGGGGGCATCCTGTGCTCCGAAGTGTGGTTTCTCGCTGCCCAAGGACGCCATGAGACGCGGCCTCGGGAAGTACGTCGACGTGCTGCCCGAGCCGCTCGACGACCATCCGCGGGAGCACATCGGGTCGGCCTTCAACGGCATCTCCTGGTACGGGTACCTCCACAAGGACCTCCGGCAGGTCCTCGGCGAGCCGGTGCGAGGCGCGTACTCGCGGACCTACTGCGGGTCGTTGCGCCAGTGCCGCGCGGCGCTGAGGCGGTCCCTGCACGCGGCGGTGCGGGTGGCGCTGGCGAGCCAGGACGTCTCGTCGGTCCGCCGGCTGACCTACGACAAGAGCAGCGACGACATCGTGTCGGTGCCCGCCGGGGTGACGGGGGTGCGGCGGATCGACTGGCAGAACCGGCCGACCTTCCAGCAGGTGGTCCGCTTCGACCGGCACCGTCCCCGCTGACAGAAAGCGACCCGGAGGTCCTCACGGGTCCGATGGGCGCGTCCCTCGGGTCGTTGGACCCATGCCCGCGCGCCGGTTGCCGCCGCAGACTGGGGTGACAGCGGGACCGACGTGTCTGGAGGGTTGTCATGGAGGCTACGAGGGGCGTCATCGTTTGTGGTGTGGACGGGTCTCCCGCCGGACAGCGCGCGCTGCAGTGGGCAGTCGACGAGGCGGTCAAGCGCGGCGCCGAGGTCCACGCCGTCACGGCCTGGTCCTGGGACGGGCTGGAGGAGCTCAACGCACCCAGCAGCCCCGCCCAGGCAATGGGGCGCGCGCGCCGCGTGCTCGACACCGCCGTCGACGAGGTTCTGGACGGTGTGGAAGGCGGGCCGCTGGTGACGCGGATCTGCGAGCGCGGGGAGCCTACCGAGGTGCTGGCTTCGGCGGCCGCCGGTGCGGACCTGCTGATCCTGGGCAGCCACGGGCACGGCACGGTGCACGACAAGCTGCTGGGCTCCACCAGCGAGCGCACGGTCCACCACGCTCCCTGCCCGGTCGTGATCGTGCCGGATCCGAGGCTGGTGGCGAAGAACCTCAAGCGGCTCGAGGAGCGGCAGCGTCGCGCCGAGGCGACCCGCCCCGTCCCCGCCGTCTGAGCCTGGTCCGAACAGGCCCGATCCGGAGAGTCGGACCGCCCAGCGCACGCTCGGAGCACGGCGAGTGCCCGAAGCCCTGTTCAGAGTCGGCTAGCTCTGGCAACTTGGAGTGATGGACGCCTTCCAGAGAGCGAACACCGACTCGCCTGCCCAGAGCACCACCGACGCGTTCCGCTCGGCCCGTGACCGCCTGCTCGGGCTGCGCGAGGACTACGCCCGTGCGGTCGAGGAGTTCCGCTGGCCGGAGATGGGCGAGCGGTTCAACTGGGCGGTGGACTGGTTCGACGCTATCGCACGTGGCAACGACACGACCGCGCTGGCGATCGTGGAGGAGGACGGACGCTCGCTGGAGCGCTCGTTCGACGAGATGTCGCGGCGGTCCGACCAGGTCGCGGCCTGGCTGGCGCAGCAGGGGGTCGGCAAGGGCGACTCCGTCATCGTGATGCTGGGCAACCAGGTCGAGCTGTGGGAGGCGATGCTCGGGATCATGAAGGTCGGAGCGGTCATCATGCCCACCACGACCGCACTGGGCCCGGCCGACCTGAACGACCGCATCGACCGCGGTGCGGCGCGGCACGTCATCTGCAACCCGGCGGACGCGGCGAAGTTCGACGACGTGCCTGGCGACTACACCCGCATCGCCGTCGGTCCCGTGAGTGGTACGACAAGCAGCTGGGTCGACCTGCACGACGCGTACGCCCTGGGCGACGTCGCCGTCGACCATCCCGGGACGCGGCCGCAGGACCGGCTGCTGCTGTACTTCACCTCCGGCACGACGTCGAAGCCGAAGCTCGTCGAGCACACCCAGGTGTCCTACCCGGTCGGCCACCTGTCGACGATGTACTGGGTCGGCGTCCGCCCGGGCGACGTACACCTCACCATCTCGTCGCCGGGCTGGGCGAAGCACGCATGGTCGCTGTTCTTCGCGCCCTGGATCGCCGAGGCGACGATCTTCGTGTACAACTACACGCGCTTCGACGCCCCGGCGCTGCTCGAACA
>DASVBF010000105.1:0-19914 GCA_036375975.1 Nocardioidaceae bacterium
CCACGGCACGCCGGGACCGCGATGGTTCCCCGAAGGGTCCGCGATCCGGCAGGTGCACGGCGACGCCTCGATGTTCGTCGGCGGTGTCCGTGCCCTGCTGCTCCAGTCCCTGCATCCGATGGCCATGGCCGGCGTGGCCGCTCACTCCGGTTACAAGGGCGATCCCTGGGGCCGGCTCCAGCGCACGAGCCACTTCCTGGCGGTGACGACGTTCGGACCCGCCGACGACGCGCGGGCCATGGTCCATCGGATCCGGCGGGTCCACGAGACGGTGAAAGGTACGGCGCCCGACGGACGCCCGTACGCTGCCTCCGACCCCCACCTCCTCCGCTGGGTCCACGTCGCGGAGATCGACAGCTTCCTGACCGCCCACCAGCGCTACGGTCTCCGGCCCTTGGACGCCGAGGGTCGCGACCGTTACGTCGCCGAGACGGCCCGGGTCGCCGAGGCGCTCGGCACGGTCGACCCGCCGAGGAGCGAGGCCGAGCTGCGGGAGCAGATCGAGGTGTACCGGCCCGAGCTCGAGGGGACTCCCGCCGCCCGTGAGGCAGCCCGCTTCATCGTCTTCAGCCCGCCGCTCCCGCCGCTGGCCCGTCCGCCCTATGCCGCGATCGCAGGTGCGGCCGTGGCGCTGCTGCCGAGGTGGGCACGGCCGCAGCTCGGGCTGCCCTGGTTGCCTCCCGTCGAGGCTGCCGTCGTGCGCCCGGCCGGTGCCGTGGTCACCAGGACGATCCGGTGGGCGATGGCGCCGCCCCCTGACTGAAAGGGCCGGCGGTCATGCGGCCTGGGCCGCCACGGCAGTGCCTCAGCCAGATGCGCCCCGGGGGCGGGAACGGTCACCAGCCGTGAACCGTGTCGCGGCCGCGATGAGCGCGCCGGTCGCACCTGCCGCAACCGGCACCCAGTAGCTCGTCGAGGCGCCGTGCCGGTCGACGACAGTCCCGACAGCAGCCGCACCCGGGGCGAGGCCTACGTTCAGTCCGGTCATCAGGAACGCGATGCCCTCGGTGAGCCGGCGGGCCGGGACGGTTTCCTCGATCCAGGCCACCGCCGCGATGAGGGTAGGCGCGATCGCAAACCCCGCGAGGAACAGCACCGCGCCCATGAGCGGGAACCCGCGGACGAACGGCAGCGGCACCAACGACGCGCCGAGCGCCGTCGCACCCCAACGGAACCTCGTCGCGTTCGAGGCACGCCACCGGACCATCCCCGAGACGACGCCGGCGAGCAGGCTGCCAAGCGAGTAGGCCGCCAGCAGGAGCCCGGAGGCGGCCTTTGCACCGAGCTCGTCGGCGAACGCCACGGTTGCGACCTCGATGCCGCCGAAGAGCACGCCCAGCGCGATGCCCGAGAGCACGAGGGGGCCCAGCACGCTCCAGCCCATGGCGACTCTCCGACCGCCGTGACCGGTGCCTCGATGTGCGGGCGGCTCGGTCGAGCGCTGCGCGGAGAGGGCGAGGGTACCCACGAGACCGGCCGCGACCGCAGCACCGAGCCCGGCCAGCGGGTGCAGGGCCGTCGAAAGGACGGTCACCACGATCGGCCCGACGACGAAGACGGCCTCGTCCACGACCGCCTCGAGGGCGAACGCCGTCTGAAGCTGTGTCTTGTCGGCCACGTTGTGCGACCAACGGGCGCGGATGCACGAGCCGACCGGCGGCAGCGCGGCACCGGCGACCGCGGCGAACGCCTGGGGAAGGGGCGAGGGCCAGCCCGCCTCGACCGACCACATCATCAGGCAGAGGGAGACAGTGAACAGCAAGATGGCCCAGGGCAGCACCCTGCTCTGCCCCAGACGGTCGACCATCCGACCCTCGATCACGGCGAACGCGGCGTTGCCGACGAGGTAGGCGGCTGCGACCGTGCCTGCCAGGCGATAGGACCCGGTGCGGCTCGACACCAGGATGACGATTCCGAGGCTGACCATGGAGATGGGCAGCCGGGCGACCAGGCCGGTGAGCGAGAACGCGAGCGCACCGGGCACGGAGAGCACTCGCCTGTACGGCGTGAGCATTGGACCGCAATCCTAAGATGTCGGCATGCACGCTGACGTGGCGCCGTACGACGCCCTCTTGCTGGTCTCCTTCGGCGGTCCGGAGAAGCCCGAGGACGTGGTGCCCTTCCTGGAGAACGTCACCAGGGGGCGCGGCATCCCTCGCGAGCGCCTCGAGGAGGTCGGCGAGCACTACTTCCTCTTCGGTGGTCGCAGCCCGATCAACGACCAGAACCGCGAGTACCTCGCCGCGATGCGGGAGGACCTGGCCTCCGCGGGGGTCGACATCCCGGTCTACTGGGGGAACCGGAACTGGGACCCCTTCCTCACCGACACCCTCAGCCAGATGAGGGACGACGGCGTCCGCCGAGCGGCGTGTCTCGTCACGAGCGCCTACGCGTCGTACTCCGGCTGCCGTCAGTACCGCGAGAACCTTGCCGACTCGGTCGCCGCGGCGGGGGAGGGGGCGCCGCGGCTGGACCGGTTGCGCCACTACTTCAACCATCCGGGCTTCGTGGAGCCGATGGTCGATGCCACGCTGGCTGCACTCGCCGAGCTCGACGATCCGGTCCGGCACGACGCCCACATCCTGTACGTGACCCACTCCATCCCACTGGCGATGAACGACGCGAGCGGACCCGACGGCGGTGCCTACGTCGCCCAGCACCTCAGCGTGGCGGAGGCGATCAGCGAGCGGGTGAGGCAGGAGACCGGCCACCGTTACGCAGGCGAGCTCGTGTACTGCTCACGCTCGGGGGCGCCGCACATCCCGTGGCTCGAGCCGGACGTCAACGAGCACCTCGAGGACCTGGCCCGCAGGGGGGTCCGGGGGGTCGTGCTCGTGCCGATCGGCTTCGTCTCGGATCACATGGAGGTGGTCTACGACCTCGACACCGAGGCGCGCGCGACCGCTGAGAAGCTCGGACTCGGGTTCGTGCGTGCTGCGACCGCCGGCGTCGACCCCCGATTCGTCGCGATGGCGCGCGACCTCCTGCTCGAGCGGGCGGCCGTGGAGCGGGGGGAGGACGTCGTACGCGCCGCGGTTGGGAGCCTCGAGCCATCGTGGGACGTGTGCCCGCGGGGGTGCTGCGCCAACGCGCGCGGACCTCGTCCGGCGATCTGTGGTGAGGACTGAAGGCGTGCACGAGCACTCCGACGCGGCCCCGGACGCCGAGCTGCTCGACCTCGCGCGGGCGGTCGCGCTCGAGGCGGCCGACATGGTCCGCCGGCTGCGGAGCGAAGGCGTCGAGGTGGCGGACACCAAGACGAGCCCCGTCGACGTGGTGACCGAGGCCGACCGGGCGGCCGAGGAGCTGATCTACTCGCGGCTGACCAAGGCGCGGCCGGGCGACGGCTTCCTCGGCGAGGAGGGCTCCTCCGCGGAGACCAGGTCCGGCGTCACCTGGGTGGTCGACCCGATCGACGGCACGGTGAACTTCCTCTACGGGATCCCGCAGTACGCCGTGTCCATCGCAGCGAGCCGCGGCGACGACGTCGTGGCCGGGGTCGTCGTCAACGTCTCCAGCGGAGAGGTGTTCTCCGCCACCCGGGGCGGAGGGTCCGACCTGAACGGGCGGCCGCTGCGCGTGCGCGAGGTCGTTCCCCTCGAGCAGCGCCTCGTGGCTACGGGCTTCAGCTACGTCGCCGAGGTGCGAGCCCTGCAGGCCGCCGCGGTCGGGCAGATGCTCGCCACCGTCCGCGACGTGAGACGGCTTGGCTCGGCGGCCCTGGATCTGTGCGCGCTCGCCGCGGGGCGCGTGGACGGGTACGTCGAAGAGGGTCTCAACCCGTGGGACATGGCCGCGGGCGCGCTTGTGGCGACCGAGGCCGGGGCACTGGTCGACACCTTCCCGGGCGTCGGGGGTACCCCGTGCGTGGTCGGAGGTCCGGCCGCCGGGTTCGAGGAGTTCAGGGCACTTGTGAGAGAGTGCGGGTTCTTCGCTCCGGATCGGGAATAGACAGCGCATGGGTTGAGTTGATTCGCCTGCACAGCGATCGGACCCGTGTGACACTCGCGACACGTTGCCGAATACGCGTGCACTGTGAGAACGGATTGATGCACAATCCGCTCGACCCGATCCGCCCAGACCTCGAGCATGAACACCCCGGACACCCAGGGGGCAGGAGAAAGAACAGATGGCCACCGATTACGACGCACCCCGTAAGACAGACGAAGAGCAGGGCGAAGAGAGCCTCGAGGAGCTGAAGGCCCGCCGCCTCGACAAGAACTCCGGCAAGGTCGACGAGGACGAGGCCGAGGCGGCCGAGTCCTTCGAGCTCCCTGGTGCCGACCTGTCCCACGAGGAGCTGGCCGTGGAGGTGAAGCCCCGCCAGGAGGACGAGTTCACCTGCATGAGCTGCTTCCTGGTCCACCACCGGAGCCAGCTCGCCGACCCCAGAGGGATGATCTGCCGCGACTGCGCCTGAGGTCGATCCTCAGCAGACACGAAGGGCGGCCCCCATCGCTGGGGGCCGCCCTTTCGCGCGCCGTGCGTCGTCGCCTCAGACCTCGACGTCCTGCAGGTTGGCCGGCAGGTGTCCGGTGCTCTTGCGGTAGTACTCCGCCGCCTTCCTCGACGCGAACATGCGCGCCAGGCCGACCGCCACGCCGCTGGCGGCAGCCCAGGCGACCGCCTCCGCCAGCGAGACGTCGGGGTGCTCGGGGTTCGACGGCGGCTTCTTCCCGGTCGCGAGCTTCCACGAGGCGGTCATCGCCTTCCGAGCCGCCATGCTGGCGACGAGCGTCGCCCCGAGGGCGTACGCACTCCAGACCTTCGAGCCCGAGGCCATAGGGGTTCCTCCTGTGTTGGGATCGTCATACCCGAATAGCGGACAGTCTGCCACCGCATCGCCGGGTCGTGTCGCTCCGGGATCGGCGAGCGAGGAACCCGCAGCATGGAGGTATGGCGATCGATCTTCCGTGTCCCGGGTGCGGTACCCAGATGTACGCCGAGCAGGCGCACAACCGCTGTCCGAAGTGCCTGTACTACGAGCCCTGCTGTGACGGGGCGCCGCAGCCCTACTGCGACCCGGCCACCACGAGAGCTGCCGCGAGCTCCTCGGGTCGGCGGGTCGAGACCAGCCAGTAGGGCACAGGGTCAGCGGGGTCGGTGACCTCGACGCGCACGGCCCGCTTCAGGTAGGGGCGGAGCAGCAGGTAGGCGTGCGCGTTCGCGTCCCGGCCGGCGAGCAGCCGTGTGGCCTCTGCGTCGAGAGCGACCGGGTCTGCCAGCATCGCCACCGGGATCCGGGCCGGACCCGCCTGGAAGACGCCGCCGTCCACGCGGACACGGGCCGCGCCGTAGCCGAGGAACAGCGCGACCACCGCCCCGGTGAGGACACCCGTGGCTCCCCAGGCCAGGGCGGGGGGGAGCGCGACGATGAACGCGAGCCATACCGTCGCAAGGAACATCGTGGCCTGGACCCACCAGCGCAACGGCACGTTGAGGCGCTCGTCGTACAGCACGCTGGTCTCGGAACTCACGCCGGTCACTCGCTCACTCGTTCACTTGCGTCGGGATGGGCCAGGGGGTTGCGAGGACAAGCCTGCCATCGGGGTGCCAGTCGGCCCTAGACAGGGTCGCCAGGATAGGGTCGGCCACCATGCAGGGCAGCCAGGGCAGCGTCGACATCTTGATCCGCCGACTCGACACGGACGTCCCGCTCCCGTCCTACGCCCACCCCGGCGATGCCGGGGCCGACCTGACCACCACTGTCGACGTCCAGCTTGCTCCCGGCGAGCGTGCCATGGTCCCCACCGGCCTGAGCATCGCCCTGCCCGAGGGCTACGTCGCGCTCGTCCACCCCCGCTCCGGGCTCGCCGCACGGTGTGGGGTGTCGATCGTCAACGCGCCGGGGACGGTCGACGCGGGCTACCGCGGGGAGGTCAAGGTCATGCTGATCAACCTCGACCCCGCCGAGCCGGTGAGCCTTCGACGGGGTGACCGCATCGCGCAACTGGTGGTGCAGCGTGTGGAACGGGCCCGCTTCGTGGAGGTGGAGCGGCTGCCGGGATCCGACCGTGGCGACGGGGGTTACGGTTCTACCGGAGGATTCGACAGCAACGCGTTCCGTGCGCCCGAGGAGAAGCAGTGATGTTCCGACGCAAGAAGTCCCCGCAGGTGGAGGGGACGGCGGCCGACCCGGCCCCCGCGACCGAGGCAGAGTCCGCGGTCGAGGCCGACTCGTCGCCCGCCGCCGGCGTCCGCGCCCAGGGGCCGTGGGACTCCTCCGAGGTGGACCTCGACGAGGAGGACCCGGGCCGGGTCGACCTCGGTGGGCTGCTCGTCAAGGGACGTCCCGGCTTCGAGCTGCGGCTCCAGGTCGACGAGGAGAGCCAGCAGGTCGCGGCGGTGCTGCTCGTCGGCGAGGAGGGGGCGGTCGAGCTGCGCCCGTTCGCCGCGCCCCGCAACGCCGACATATGGTCCGACATCCGGCGTCAGATCGCCGCGGAGACCGCTCGTCGCGGCGGCACAGCGACCGAGGTCGAGGGACAGTTCGGCGCCGAGCTGCAGGTGGCCATGCCTGCCAGGACGCCCGACGGGCAGGCGGCCACGCAGCCCTCGCGGGTCGTCGGGATCCCCGGACCCCGGTGGCTGCTGCGTGCGACCTTCCTGGGCCGCCCGGCCGTCGCCCCCGAGCCAGACGGTGACCTGGAGAGCGCCCTGCGCGACGTGGTGGTGGTCCGCGGCGGGTCTCCGATGGCGCCTGGTGAGCCGCTGCCGCTGGTCATGCCGAGCGACGCCCGGCCGGTCCCGGACCAGGACGCCTGAGTGCTGGCTACGCTGGAGACATGTCGCAGGTGAAAAGCCGTTTCCGGCACACGCTGTCGCGCTGGGCGAGCAGCGAGGACCAGGAAGCCAAGGTGCTGCGCAGCGACACCCAGAAGGCTGGTTGCTGTGCCATCGCCGACGCGGCTGACCGCCAGAAGGTCGAGCTCCAGGGCAGCCTTCGGACGGTGACCCTGCGCCCCCGCGGCGGCGTACCCGCTCTCGAGGCGGAGCTGTACGACGGATCCGGCGTCATCACCGTGGTCTGGCTCGGCCGGCGTCGCATCGCCGGGATCGAACCTGGCCGCCGCCTGCGCGTCGTTGGCCGGATCGGCGTCCAGGACCGCACCCGGGTGATGTACAACCCGCGCTACGAGCTGAGGTACTGACCACATGACGAAGCCGGCGGCCGAGGAGACCGTCGAGGCCGTGGTGCGCGCGCAGCTCGCCCGCGCCCTCGGGGGACGTCGCGGGATGCTCGAGGCCGCCGTACCGACCATCCTCTTCACGCTGAGCTTCATCACGACCAGGTCGCTCGAGCGGTCGCTGATCGTCAGCGGGACGGCCGCCCTGCTGCTCCTCGTGCTCCGGCTGGTCCAGCGCTCGACCGTCCAGTTCGTGCTGAACAGCATCTTCGGCATCGCCATCGGAGCATTCTTCGCCTGGCGGAGTGCCCAGGGGGGCGGGGACGAGAACGACCAGGCTCTGGCGTACTTCCTCCCAGGTGTCCTCTACAACGCGGCCTACGCCGTCGCGATCTCGGTGTCCATCCTGGTTCGTTGGCCGTTGGTCGGGTTCATGGTGGGCAGCGTGGCGGGCGACCCGACCGCCTGGCACTCCGACCGTCAGATCGTCAGGCTCACCAGCCACCTGAGCTGGATGCTGGTGCTGCCCTGCGTGGTCCGCGTCGCTGTGCAGGGGCCGCTGTACGTCGCCGGGACCAGCGAGGCCATCGACCCGGGGGCCGCCGTCGCGGCACTGGGCTTCTCCAAGATCCTGATGGGCTGGCCGCTCCAGCTCGCGGGCCTCGCAGGCATGGTGTGGCTGCTCGCCCGCGACCGCACACCGGTCGAGCCCCAGCCGGCGCGCGACTGAGCTGCTCGCTACTTGTGCTCCACGGGAGCCAGGAGCGACTGCAGCTCGGACTCCGACTCGGCGGCAGCCACGAACAGCAGCTCGTCGCCCGACTCGATCGGCTGCTCCGCGCTGGGCGTATAGACCAGACCGTCCCGCAGGATCGTCACCAACGAGCAGTTCTCGGGCCAGGGGATCAGACCGGTCGGCTTCCCCACGAACGGCGAGTCCTCGGGCAGCGTCATCTCGACGAGGTTGGCGTTGCCCTTCCGGAACGTGAAAAGCCGCACCAGGTCGCCGACGGTCACGGCCTCCTCGACCAGCGCCGACATGATCCTCGGGGTGGAGACGTTCACGTCCACGCCCCACGCCTCGGTGAACAACCACTCGTTGTTGGGGTGGTTGACCCGGCCGACCGTCCGGGGGACCCCGAACTCCGTCTTGGCCAGCAGCGAGGTCACGAGGTTGGCCTTGTCGTCGCCGGTGGCGGCGATCACGACGTCACAGTGCTCGAGACCTGCCTCTTCGAGTGAGGAGAGCTCGCAGGAGTCGGCGAGCAGCCACTCCGCCTTCGGCACCCGGTCGGGCTTGATCGACTGCGGGTTCTTGTCGATGAGGAGGACCTTGTGGCCGTTGGTGATGAGCTCGCGCGCGATCGACCGACCGACCGCCCCCGCTCCGGCGATGGCTACGCGCATCAGTCTGCCTCCGGCCCGTTCTCGAAGACGGAGTACACCCGGTCGGCGTTCTCCTCACGCATGACCAGATGGAGGACGTCGCCCTCCTGGATCACGCTCTCCCGGGTGGGGAGCATGCCCTCGCCGAGCCGGTCGATCCAGGCGATCCGGCTGCTGGACTGGAGCTGCAGGTCGACGGTCCGGTGACCGACCCAGGCCTCGGTGGCCCGCAAGGCGTCGACCCGGACGGTCCCCGACGGGTCGCGGAAGTCCGGCTCGGCGCCGGCGGGGAGGATCCTCCGCAGCACCTGGTCGGCGGTCCACTTCACGGTCGCGACGGTCTCGATGCCGAGCCGTTGGTAGACCTCCGCGCGGCCGGGGTCGTAGATCCGCGCCACGACCTGCTGGATGCCGAAGGTCTCCCGGGCGACGCGCGCGGCGATGATGTTCGAGTTGTCGCCGCTCGAGACAGCGCAGAACGCGTCTGCCTTCTCGATCCCGGCAGCGTCCAGGACGTCCTGGTCGAACCCGATCCCCGTGACCTTCGTCCCGTTGAACCAGGGGCCGAGCCGACGGAAGGCATCGGGGTTGCTGTCGATGACGGCAACGGTGTGCCCCCGGTCCTCGAGGCTCCGGGCGAGAGTGGAGCCGACGCGGCCGCAACCCATGATGACGACATGCACGGGTAAGACGCTACACCGGGCGACGCGGGTGGCGCGTCCAGGGACAGGCGCGTCGTGGACTAGCCTTCAAGCGTGGGTATCACCGACGTATCCAAACGGATCCTCCTCGGGCAGAAGCTGCGCAGCACCCAGCTCGGGGAGACGCTGCTACCCAAGCGCATCGCGTTGCCGGTCTTCGCCAGCGACGCGCTCTCTTCCGTCGCGTACGCCCCCGACGAGATCTTCATCATGCTCTCCCTTGCGGGCGCCTCCGCCTATGTGTGGTCCTGGAAGATCGCGCTGCTGGTGGCGCTCGTCATGTCGGCTGTCGTCGCCTCCTACCGGCAGACGGTCCACGCGTACCCGAGCGGCGGGGGCGACTACGAGGTCGCCACCGTGAATCTCGGCGCCACGGCGGGGACCACCGTCGCCAGCGCCCTGTTGGTCGACTACGTGCTCACCGTGGCCGTGTCGATCTCCTCCGGCGCGCAGTACGCCGCCTCTGCGATACCTGCCCTCTCGGGCCACGAGGCCGAGTTCGCCGTTGCGATGGTGGCAGTCCTGACGGCGATGAACCTGCGCGGTGTCCGCGAGTCGGGAACGTTCTTCGCCGTGCCGACCTACGCCTTCATGGTCGCGATCCTCGGGATGTGCGCCTGGGGTCTCATGCGGTACCTGGGCGGCACGCTCCCGGACGTCGAGAGCGCGAAGTTCCACATCATCCCGGGCGAGGGCTACGAAGGCACCCTGACGACCGTGGCGCTCGTGGTGCTCCTCGCCAGGGCATTCTCCTCGGGGTCGGCCGCGCTCACAGGCGTCGAGGCCATCTCCAACGGCGTCCCTGCCTTCCGCAAGCCGAAGAGCCGGAACGCTGCGACCACCCTGCTGCTCCTCGGCTGCATCGCGATCACGATGATGCTCAGCGTCATCGTCCTGGCGAACCAGATGCAGATTCGCTACGTCGACCCGAACGACCTCGACCGGCTGCGGATGCCGAACGGGGAGGCCGTGCCACCCGGCTACGACCAGCACACGGTGATCGCCCAGATCGCACGGGCGGTGTTCGACAACTTCCCGCCGGGCTTCTACTTCGTCGTGGCGATGACGGGAATCATCCTGGTGCTCGCCGCGAACACGGCGTTCAACGGCTTCCCGGTCCTCGGGTCCATTCTGGCCCGGGACGGCTACCTGCCACGTCAGCTGGCCGCGAGGGGCGACCGCCTGGCCTACAGCAACGGCATCATCATCCTCGCCCTCATGGCTGCCGGGCTCATCGTCGCGTTCGACGCCGAGGTCACCCGGCTGATCCAGCTCTACATCGTCGGGGTCTTCGTCTCCTTCAACCTGAGCCAGCTGGGCATGATCCGGCACTGGACCCGCCACCTGAGGACCGAGACCGATGTGAACGTACGGCGGCGGATGATCCGTTCCCGCGGGATCAACACCTTCGGCCTGGCCATGACGGCGATCGTGTTCGTGATCGTGCTGCTCACCAAGTTCCTGGCCGGGGCCTGGATCGCGATCCTCGCCATGGGCATGTTCTTCGTGCTCATGAAGCGGATCCGGCGCCACTACGACAACGTCGCCGAGGAGCTCGTCGCGGAGGAGACCGACCAGTTCCTGCCCACCCGCGTGCATGCGATCGTGACCGTGTCGAAGCTCCACAAGCCGACGATGCGAGCCCTGGCATACGCCAAGGCCTCGCGCCCGAACGTCCTCGAGGCGGTCTTCGTCGACACCGAGCCCGCCGTCACGGCAAGGCTCCTCGAGGAGTGGGACGAGAGGCACATCGACGTCCCGCTGAAGGTTCTCTACTCGCCGTACCGCGAGGTCATCAGGCCCATCGTCGACTACGCGCGGAGCATCCGGAACGCCAACCCCCGCGGCGTCGTGGCGGTGTACATCCCCCAGTACGTCGTCGGTCGCTGGTGGGAGCAGGTCCTGCACAACCAGACCGCACTGCGTCTCCGGGCCCGGCTGAACTTCACCGCGGGCGTCATGGTCATCTCCGTCCCCTACCAGCTCCGGTCCTCCGAGCTGGCGAAGGTCCGTGAGGAGCGGCAGCTGCACCAGGTCAAGGCAGGAGACGTCCGACGGGGCCGGACCCGCTGGTGAGGCGGCGCACTCGCGAGCGAACGCCACGCGGCCGGTCGCTCGTCGGTGAGCGCTACACGGTCGACGTCGGGCCCATCGCCCACGGTGGCCACTGCGTTGCCCGGCACGAGGGGCGCGTGGTCTTCGTGCGCCACACCTTGCCCGGCGAGCGTGTGGTCGCCGAGGTCACCGAGGGGGAGGAGGGCTCGAAGTTCCTCCGGGCGGACGCGGTGGAGATCCTCTCCGCATCAGAGGACCGGGTCGAGCCGCCCTGTCGCTTCGCCGGTCCCGGACGATGTGGGGGGTGCGACTTCCAGCACGCCCGGCTGGGGGCGCAGCGGGAGCTGAAGGCCTCCGTCGTACGTGAGCAGCTCCGCAGGCTCGCCAGGCTCGACGTCGATGTCGCCGTCGAAGCGGTCCCCGGCGACCGCGACGGACTCGGCTGGCGGACGCGGGTCCAGTTCGCCGTGGACGATGAGGGGCACGCCGGGCTGCGGAAGCACCGGTCCCGGGACGTGGTCCGGGTCGACCACTGCCCGATCAGCGACCCGAAGCTGCCGACGGTCACCGACCGCACCTGGCCGTCGGCCGAGACGGTCGAGGCGATCTGCTCGAGCACGGGGGAGCAGCTGCTGATCGAGATGCAGGGTCGGCGGCCGATGTACGCCGAAGGGCCGGAGGTGCTGCACGAGCAGGCCGCGGGCCGAGTCTTCGAGGTCAGCGGCTCCGGCTTCTGGCAGGTCCACCCGGGAGCCGCCGAGACCCTCCTGGCCGCGGTCCTGGAGGGGCTCGACCCACAGCCGGGGGAGGCCGCGGCGGACCTCTACTCAGGCGTGGGCCTGTTCTCCGCGTCGCTGGCCGAGCTCGTGGGCGTCACGGGTCGGGTGGTCGCCGTCGAGTCGGACCGCATGGCCTTCGAGGACGCGAGCCGCAACCTCGCGGGGCTGTCCCAGACGGAGGTCGTCGGCGACAGGGTGGAGCGGGTGCTTCGCAGCGGAGCGCTCGGGGCGCGTTGTGACCTCGTCGTGCTCGACCCGCCCCGCGTCGGAGCGAAGCGCGAGGTCGTCGAGGGTGTCGTGGGACTCGCCCCCCGCGCCGTGGCGTACGTCGCCTGTGACCCGGGCGCCCTGGCCCGGGACGTCGCGATCTTCGCCGAGCACGGGTACCGGTTGTCGTTGCTGAGGGCCTTCGACATCTTCCCGATGACCCATCACGTCGAGTGCGTCGCCGTACTCAATCCCGTGTCGTCCAGCCAGGCGGGCTAGCTAGCCGGCGGACACCGGCAGCTCCACTCCCAGCGCCCTGGCGACCGCCTCCACCTCCGGTGCCTCCTCGGGCCTGCGCTCGTCCGCATACTCACGGAGGACGGTGCGGAAGGCTTCCAGGGACAGGAGGTACCGGGTCGCCATGAGCCGGTGGCGCTCGTCCGATGCCCGTGCGTCGAGGACGAGCCGCGTCGAGCGTTCCCGCTGGCTGACCATCTCCAAGAGGACTTCGACCTGGTGATCCATGTCGTCTCCTTCCTGGGCACGACGATGGCCCCTTGCTCCTCTGGCCTCGTTCCCAACCCTTGCGAGGCGACACGTGCTCGCGAGCGCAAAAGCCGTCAAGTCCGACATGGGCAGGCAGTCGGACGCCCTGGCGGGGGACGGCAGACGCCCGTCTGGTCAGACGCAGCGCGCCTTGCCGTCGTCGACGACCTTCCCGTCGATGGTGCGGTACTCCCAGGCGTACCGCCCCTTGCCGAGCCGGAGGGCGAGGACTCCGAAGCTCTTGTCGAACCTGACGACCGAGCCTGGGACGGCTGTCCTGAACGGGTAGAGCGACTTGCCGCCCGCGCCCGAGACGAACGACGCGATACCCGTGGCACTTCGGCTCCCCGACGCGTTCATCTTCCGGAAGCGCTCGTAGTCGTGATCGTGACCGGCCAGCGCGAGGTCGGCACGGTGGCGAACTGCGGTCCGCCAGAACGGCGTCACGGATGTGTTGGATCCGTGGAAGGCAGAGGAGTAGCGCGGGTAGTGCATCGTGATCGCGCTGCACCGGCGGGGGTTCCGCGACATGTCCCGGTCCAGCCACCGGTTCTGGCGGTCGCAGTCGATGACGTCGCAGTTGCTGTTCAGGGCGTAGACGCGCCAGCGACCCACGTCGAACGCGTAGTAGCCGGGCGGGCCCGGTTGTCGGCCCTTGAAGTAGGCGTAGTAGCCGGCGGCTCCCGAGGAGTGGTACTCGTGGTTGCCCGGCACCGGTCTGGTGATCGACCTGAGCGTTCCCCATGCATCCGCGTAGGAGCTCCTGTACGCCGACAGGGCCCCCGACTCGTACTGCTGGTCACCGAGGGTGAGGAGCAGCGTGGGGTCGTAGGCCCTCACCAGCTTGGCGGTCGCCGTCTGCCGGCAGGTCGTCGAGGTGCTCTCGGCACCGGGTGCACAGGCGATGTCTCCCACGGCGACGACGAGCGGCCCGCCGACCTCTCGCAGCGGGGACGTCGCCGACGTGCCGGCGACCTGGGGACCCGACCGCGCGGGAGAGTTTCCGGTACAACCGGCGGCGAGCAGCGCCAACGACGTGGCCAGCACGGGGGCGGTGCGGCGGAGGTTCACGGTCGTTCCTCTCCGGGTCTCGCCACAGGGTGACAGGGCGGGGTAGACCTAGGTGGCAGTATCCACGAAAAGCGGCCGGATGCGTCCAGCGAAGCGCGCGAGGCAGTCGTCGCCGAGGACGGATGCCGTATGGCGAACGTCGCTTGATGTCGTGTATCTTGACATCAAGACAAGTGACGACCCCTGGCGGACGGTGCCGTGTACGGCGTGGGCAAGATGGGTACCGACCGACAGCGCAGAGGTGAGGAGACAGGGCGTATGCCGAGCCCCAAGAGTGTGGACAGCTTCGGTGCCAAGGGCACCTTGGACGTGAACGGGAAGTCCTACGAGATCTACCGGCTCGCCGCGGTGGAAGGGGCAGACCTCGACGTCGCCTCTCTTCCGTACAGCCTCAAGATCCTGCTCGAGAACCTGCTGCGCACCGAGGACGGCGCGAACATCACCGCGGACGACATCCGCGCGCTCGCCGGGTGGGACGCCGACGCCGAGCCGAGCAAGGAGATTCAGTTCACGCCGGCCCGCGTGATCATGCAGGACTTCACGGGCGTGCCGTGTGTGGTCGACCTCGCCACGATGCGGGAGGCGATGGCCGACCTCGGCGGTGACCCCTCCAAGATCAACCCGCTCGCCCCGGCCGAGATGGTCATCGACCACTCCGTGATCGCCGACGTCTTCGGGACGCCTGAGGCGTTCGAGCGCAACGTCGAGATCGAGTACGAGCGCAACAAGGAGCGCTACCAGTTCCTCCGCTGGGGCCAGGGCGCGTTCAACGACTTCAAGGTCGTGCCGCCCGGCACCGGCATCGTGCACCAGGTCAACATCGAGCACCTCGCCCGGGTCGTCTTCGCACGTGAGGACGAGTCCGGTACGACGGTGGCCTTTCCCGACACCTGCGTCGGCACGGACTCCCACACCACCATGGTCAACGGCATCGGCGTCGTCGGCTGGGGCGTCGGCGGCATCGAGGCGGAGGCGGCGATGCTGGGCCAGCCCGTCTCGATGCTGATCCCGCGGGTCGTGGGCTTCAAGCTCTCGGGCGAGCTGCCCGAGGGAGCGACCGCCACGGACCTCGTGCTCACCATCACCGAGATGCTGCGCAAGCACGGCGTGGTCGGCAAGTTCGTGGAGTTCTACGGCCCGGGAGTCTCGGCGCTGCCGCTCGCCAACCGCGCCACCATCGGCAACATGTCCCCGGAGTTCGGTTCGACGATCGCGGTGTTCCCCCTTGACGAGGAGACGGTCAGCTACCTCAAGATGACCGGCCGGTCGGAGGAGCAGCTCGCGCTGGTCGAGGCCTACGCCAAGGAGCAGGGCCTCTGGCTCGACCCGGACGCCGAGCCCCGCTACTCCGAGAAGCTCGAGCTCGACCTGTCGTCCGTGGTGCCGTCGCTGGCCGGGCCGAAGCGCCCGCAGGACCGGGTCGCGCTGAGCGAGGCCAAGGCCGCCTTCCGGGGTGCCCTGGCCGACTACGTCGAGGAGGACGAGCAGGGCTACGACGAGGCGGTCGCCGAGTCCTTCCCGGCGTCCGACTCACCGTCACACGCCGGCGGGAACGGCGCTGCCGCCCCGCGCGGCCACGTCTCGGCCGCGCCGACCGACGGGGGCCGGCCGTCGAACCCCGCGCAGGTGGAGCTGGCCGACGGCACCACGTTCGAGATCGACCACGGCGCGGTCACCATCGCCGCGATCACCTCGTGCACGAACACCTCGAACCCCTCGGTGATGATCGGCGCGGCCTTGCTGGCCAAGAACGCCGTCGAGAGGGGCCTGCAGCGCAAGCCGTGGGTCAAGACCACTCTGGCCCCTGGGTCGAAGGTCGTCTCGGACTACTACGAGCGCGCCGGCCTCACGCCGTACCTCGACAAGCTCGGCTTCAACCTCGTCGGATACGGCTGCACCACCTGCATCGGCAACTCTGGTCCACTCATCCCCGAGGTCAGCAAGGCCGTGAACGACAACGACCTCGCCGTCGTGTCGGTGCTCTCGGGCAACCGCAACTTCGAGGGCCGGATCAACCCCGACATCAAGATGAACTACCTGGCCTCACCGCCGCTCGTCGTGGCGTACGCGCTGGCCGGCTCGATGGACGTCGACCTTCTCAACGACCCGCTCGGGGTCGACAGCAACGGCGAAGAGGTCTTCCTCAAGGACATCTGGCCGTCGCCGACGGAGGTCGAGGAGGTCATCGGCCAGGCGATCACCTCGGAGATGTTCACCAAGGACTACGCCGACGTCTTCGCCGGTGATGAGCGGTGGCGGAACCTCGAGACGCCCTCGGGCGACACCTTCGCCTGGGCAGAGGACTCGACCTACGTCCGCAAGGCGCCGTACTTCGACGGCATGCCTGACGAGCCCGCGCCGGTCGAGGACATCGAGGGCGCCCGGGTCCTGCTGAAGCTCGGCGACTCGGTCACCACCGACCACATCTCCCCGGCGGGCGCGATCAAGAAGGACTCGCCGGCCGGCAGGTACCTCGCCGAGCACGGCGTGCAGCAGCGGGACTTCAACTCCTACGGCTCGCGTCGTGGCAACCACGAGGTGATGATCCGCGGCACGTTCGCCAACATCCGCCTGCGCAACCAGCTCGCGCCGGGCACCGAGGGCGGGTTCACCCGTGACTTCTCCAAGGACGGCGAGGTCACCACGGTGTTCGAGGCGTCGGAGAACTACATCGCCGACGGCGTCCCGCTGGTCGTCCTGGCCGGCAAGGAGTACGGCTCCGGCTCCTCGCGCGACTGGGCGGCCAAGGGCACCGCGCTGCTCGGGGTCAAGGCCGTCATCGCCGAGTCCTACGAGCGGATCCACCGCTCCAACCTGATCGGCATGGGCGTCCTCCCGCTGCAGTTCCCCGCGGGCGAGAGTGCCGAGTCCCTCGGTCTGACCGGCGAGGAGACGTTCTCCATCACCGGCGTGACCGCGCTCAACGACGGCGACATCCCGCGGACGGTGAAGGTGAAGGCCGGTGACGTGGAGTTCGACGCCCCCGTCCGCATCGACACCCCCGGGGAGGCGAGCTACTACCGCAACGGTGGGATCATGCAGTTCGTCCTCCGCAGCCTGCTGAAGGGCTGACGATCCTCGGAGTGAGCACAGGGGTGGCGGTCGTCCTGGCCGCCACCCTTGTCGTTGCCGCAGGGGTGCAAGGTCTCGTCGGTCTCGGGCTCGGCCTGGTCTCTGCGCCGGTCGTCGCGCTGGTGGCGCCGCAGCTGATGCCCCAGCTGCTGCTCTGGCTCGCGCTGCTGATGCCGCTGGTGACCCTGCTCCGGGAGCACCACGACATCGACTGGCGAGGTCTCGGCTGGTCCTTGCCGTCGAGGATTCCCGGTACGGCGATCGGGGTCGTCCTCGTCGCCTCCATGTCGACGGCGGCCCTGGGTCTCCTCGTCGGCATCATGGTGCTCCTGAGCGTGCTCCTGACGGCGCGGGCCGTCGTCGTCCCGGTCAACCGCTCCACCCTCGCCACAGCGGGCTTCGTGTCGGGGATCACCGGAACCACCACGTCGATCGGCGGACCGCCCATGGCCCTGCTGTACCAGCACCGCTCTCCGTCGCAGATCAGGTCGACCCTGGCCCTGTACTTCATCGGCGGCGCCGGCCTCAGCCTCACGGGTCTGGCGATGGCCGGCGCCGTGCAACGCTCGACCTTCTTCCTCGCCTTGTCGATGGTGCCTGCGCTCATCCTCGGGTTCGGGGTCTCGCGGCTGCTCGTCCACCGGGTGCATCCGGAGCACATCCGGTCCGGCGTCCTGGTGGTGTGCGCCCTGTCCGCCGTGGTGGTCCTGGTCCGGTCCCTGCTCTCTCTGTGAGAAAGTCGACGGCCACTTCCCTCCGAACATGTCCCGCGCTGCGTAGAAGAGGGTGACACGGCAGTCCCGGGCAGGAGCACGACCGATGAACCATCAGCTGAGCGAGGCGTTCCACGAGCTGGCCGAGCAGGCGACCACGACGCCGATCTCCGGTTCACCGCCCTCGCATGAGCTGTGGCAGCGGGGGAGGCGGGCCCGGCGCCGGCGGCTGGGTGCCTCGGTCCTCGTGGTCGGCGTCGCCGCCCTGGTGTTCGTCGGAGCTCTGGTCCCCATCGTCGGCGACTCGTCTCGGACGACGCCGCCCCCCGCGACGTTCGACGAGTCCCGGCTCGCCGTGCCTGACCACATCTGGGCACCGAGCAGCTGGGCTCGGACCGCCGACGAGGCTCATCCGCCCGGGCCGCTGGCGCTCATCGCCTCGGCCCCACGGCAGAAGCCGTGGCTCACGACGACGACCGAGGAGTGGTACGGCGTCTCCGCGGCCGACCAGACCTACTGGTGGCTGGACCTCCCTGGCCGCGCCACCGAGGAACCAGGCGTTCTCGCGCTGTCTCCGGACGGCCGCAGGGTCGGCTACTTCCTGGGCGGAGAGCCGACCGGTCCGCGCGCACACTCGGACGTCACGGGGTTCGCCGTGTATGACGTGGTCACCGGTGAGACCTACCGACACTCGGTGCCGACCCGGCGCGGACTGGCGCCCTACGGGATCGCGTGGGGGCCGGACTCCGACCGTCTGGTGGTCTCCTACGGGCAGTACCTGACACCCAACTCGAGCGCGTTCGGACCCACGGTCGCATGGGACCCATACTCCGACCACGTGGAGGTGCTGCCCATGCCGAGGTCATGGGACGGCGCGGGCATGGGCCTCGGGGGCATCACGGTCTGTGAGATGGACGTCGAGGGCACCGTTCTGGTGGTCGAACCGGCAACCGGGCACACTCGCCGGCTCAGCTTCTCCGTCGACGACGCCAGGAGTGTGGCCCGCGGCGCGGCCAGCGAGGTGTACTTCAACCCGTCCGGAACCGCCGCAGTGATGAAGGGGGACCTGCCGCTGGGAGAAGGTGCCTCCACCAGCGGGCTGCACGCTGCCGTGGTGAAGGGGCGGCGGCTGGTCGAGCCCCGGTTGCTCGGGGTCAACTGGCAGCTCAACCGGATCCTGGGATGGGTCGATGACGAACGTGTGCTCACCGAGGCGCACCCCCGGAACGGTTACGGGCTCCGCTACATCACGTACGACGTCCGGACCGGCGCTGTCGACCCTGCCATCCGTCATACCGATCCTCCGGGCCGCGGTCTGCAGGCTTCGTTCGCGCAGGACCTGCTGCGGCGTCCGTTCGTGGCTGGGAAGGCACCGCCTCGCCCCTGGCACCCCTGGTGGGGGTGGGCCGTGGTGCCCTGCGGGCTCCTCGCCGGTCTGGTCCTGAGTTTCGCCCGGCGCAGCGTGCGGTGGTGGCGTGATGAGCAGCGGCTCCTCCGGGAGAGCGACAGATGAGCGGGATCTCGCGGGAGGAGGAGAGCTACCACGCGTTCGTGACGGCGAGGTACGCCGCGTTACGGCGGACGGCCTATGTCCTCACCGGCAACCACCACGACGCCGAGGATCTACTGCAGACCTCCTTGATGAAGGCCGCCGGGGTGTGGGGGCGGATCTCCGAGCGACCGGAACCCTATGTGCGCCGGGTCATGTACCACGAGAACATCTCGCGGTGGCGGCGCAGAAGAGTCGCCGAGGAGCCACTGGGCGCGCACGACGTGGTGCGGGACGACGACAGCGAACGCTCGTGGGAGCGGCTCATGCTCACGGATGCGCTGGCCCGGCTGACGCCGAAGCAGCGCACCGTCCTCGTGCTCCGGTATTACGAGGACCTCACCGAGGCGCAGGCCGCCGCCGTCATGGGCGTGCGGCCGGGGACGATCAAGTCGCAGACCCGGCACGCCCTGATGCGGCTGCGGCAGGTCGCGCCGGACCTGCTGGCTCGTGCCGACCCCGTCCCCGAGGCCGCCGAGACCTGAGGGAGCCGAGCCCACCCCGGGGTGGGCTCGACCCGGGTTCGGTGTGCTCAGGAGAGCGAGAAGCCGCGGATGCTGTAGATCCCCAGGCTCCCGTCGGAACGCTCGACGACCACCATCGTGACCGTGCTGCCGACCATTCCGGCCAGCTCGGCTCCGTTGTTCTCGGTGGCACCGTCGCCGTCGAAGTCTCCGGCAGCAGTGGCGTCCGAGCTCGCGAGGACGC
>DASVBF010000130.1:0-18504 GCA_036375975.1 Nocardioidaceae bacterium
GCGCGGCAAGCGGGTGATCGTCGTGGGCATGGGCAACTCGGCGATGGACATCGCCTCTGAGCTCTCCAGCCGGTGGATGGCGGAGAAGCTCTACGTCTCCGCGCGCCGCGGGGTCTGGGTGCTCCCGAAGTACCGCAACGGTGTCGCCGCGGACAAGGTGATGGCGCCGCCGGACGTGCCTCGCGACGTCGCACTCGCCGCGGGCAGACAGCTGATCAAGGAGCTGGTCGGCAACATGAGCAGCTACGGCCTGCCGGAACCGGACCACGAGCCACTCTCCGCGCACCCGTCGGTGAGCGCCGACTTCCTCACCAAGGCCGGCTCCGGCGACATCCACATGCTCGCGGCGATCGAGCGCCTGGACGGCAACACCGTCCACCTCGTCGACGGGACGAGTGTCGAGGCGGACGTGATCGTCTGTGCCACCGGCTACGAGATGAAGTTCCCCTTCTTCGACGAAACCGAGACAGAGCTCCACCCCGACGACGAGCACCGCTACCCGCTGTTCAAGCGGATGATCAAGCCCGGGGTCGACCACCTGTTCTTCATGGGCCTGGCGCAGTCCTCGCCGACGATCGTGAACCTCGCCGAACAGCAGTCCAAGCTGCTCGCCCGGCTGCTCACCGGTGCCTACGCACTGCCGAGCGTCGAGGACCAACTCCGGATCATGCGCGAGGACGAGGCGGCCCACCTCGCTCAGTACTACGCCGCCCCACGACACACGATCCAGATCGACTTCGGCCGGTACGTCGTGGATCTGCTCGCCGAGATCGAGGCCGGCGAGGCCCGGGCGGCGCGAAACTGACTCCCGGCTCGGTCAACCGACCGCGTCGGTGAGCGGGGCCAGAGCCAGATCCTCGGTCACGGGAAGGCGGCGTGGGCCCGCCAACCACCCGTGCAGCGGGTACCCGTCAGCCGGCTCGCCGTCCCGGTAGCTGGTCGGTAGGCACAGCCGTTGGCGCCGAACCGCAGGCACCGGCCCCACAACACCCCGACGGCTGCTGTCCGCGGCCGCGCACGCCTCGGCGAGCAGCCGGGTCTTGCCCACGCCGGCCCTGCCGTGCACGAGCCCCCCATCGCAGCCTGTGGACAAGCCGTTGACCACCAAAGTAAAAGACCCTTAGATCAGGCAAACGCAAGCAAACGCAGGGTTCGAGGTCGAAATGCAAACGGAGTCGCGGCAACCGCGCAGTGCCACAGAGGTGCTGATCCGGGCCGTGGTCCTGGTTGCCGCGACCGCCGGGGTTGTCACGGGCCCGCTCGCGCTTGTCCGAGCGGCCGCGGCCGACCTGCGGGGACGGTTGGCGGCCGGCGCGCGGGTGGCCACCTTGCCGTTGGACCTCATGCTCGAGGGCCTGGCCGCAGTGGCCCTGGCGGCGTGCGGGCTCTGGCTTCTCGCCGTGACGGTGGCCACCGCCGCGGAGGCCGTCACCGGGGTCTCGTCAGCGGCTCTCCGCGCGATCTCCCCACAGCTTGTCCGCCGCCTGGCCCTGCTGTGCTGCGGCATCGCCGTCGGCGGCACCGCCGTCGTCGCACCCGCGATCGCCTCCGTGGACCACCGCAGCGGAGGGCTCTCGTCGGACCGAGGGCTGACGGTGGGGACACTCCAGGGCCTCCCGCTGCCCGACCGGGCGCTCGGAGACGCAACGGCGAGGGAGGCAGCAGGGCACGGCCGACCGCGTCCCCTTCTCGTGGGTCAGGGCGGCGACACCTACGTTGTCCGTCCCGGTGACTCCCTCTGGTCCATCGCGGAACAGCTGCTCCCCGGTGCCGACGCGAGACGAATCGACGTCGCGTGGCGACGGATCCACCGCGCCAACCGCGGGGTCATCGGCCTCGACCCGGACCTGATCCTGCCGGGCACGACCTTGCGGCTGCCCGAGGAGGCCGCCGACCCACCGCGTCGACACCGAAAGGACCCATCATGACGCCAGACGACGACAAACCTCCGTCCGGTCCTCGCCGACCCCCCGCAGCGCCCACCCAGTGGGCCACGGTCACCCGGCTCGGGGTCGCTGCCGAGGAGCAGGCGCCGGTCAGTTCGGGGGCGAGGGTGGAGGGCAGCCTCGCCCTGAAGGTCCCGGCCCAGGTGCAGCGCCCCGGCCAAGGGCTCCCCGAGACCCCGGAGCTGCGGCTGGTGGCGCCGACCACGCCGGGCGGAGAGGAGGTCCAGGTCTGGGCGGCCAGGTTCGCCCAGGCTGTGGTGGAGGTGCTGGGCGGGGACCGGCCCCTGACCCAGCTCATCCGGTGGACCTCCCAGCGCGTCTACGTCGAGCTCGAGCGGCGGCTCAGCCTGCTGGCCCGCACGTCGGACGCGGGCCGTCGCAGGCGCACCG
Organism: Nocardioidaceae bacterium; assembly: GCA_036375975.1. Classification (GTDB taxonomy): domain Bacteria; phylum Actinomycetota; class Actinomycetes; order Propionibacteriales; family Nocardioidaceae; genus Nocardioides_C. The sequence goes on from DASVBF010000130.1 coordinate 2,337, forward strand.
TTCGTCCCCAGGTCAGGAGCGTGCACGTCTTCCACCCGACGCCGGACTCCGCCGAGGTGAGCGTGCACGTGCGCCATGGCGAGCGCTCGCGGGCGATCGCCGCGCGGCTCGAGCTGACGCACGGCCGGTGGCAGTGCACCGTGCTCCAGCTCGGGTAGCCGCCGGCCGGGCTCAGGTCACCCGTTGACCCGGGTCGTCAGGCCCGTGGGCCCGCCCGGAGCGCCGTGGCACTTCTTGTACTTCTTCCCGGAGCCGCACGGACACAGGGCGTTGCGCCCCACGCCGGAGAACTCGTCCTCCTCGTCGGCGGCGCCGGCGCCTCGCACCTCGGCCTCACCGATCTCGTCGGGCGCGGTGTAGGAGAGACGCTGCGGCGCCTTCGGTGCCTCCAGCCCCTTCGCCACGATGTGCGGCGCGACCGCGGCGCCCGCAGCAGCTGCCTGCGCAACAGCCGAGCCCTCGCCGAGCAGGGCGGCCTCCTCGGCGGCCTGGGCCTCCTCCGCAAGCTCCTCGACCTGGACCTCGAGGTTGAAGAGGTAGCCGACGGACTCCTCCTTGATGCCGTCCATCATCGCGGCGAACATGTCGAAGCCCTCGCGCTGGTACTCCACCAGAGGGTCACGCTGGGAGTACGCCCGGAGACCGATTCCCTCGCGGAGGTAGTCCATCTCGTACAGGTGCTCGCGCCACTTCCGGTCGAGCACGGAGAGCACGACGCGACGCTCGAGCTCGCGCATGACCTCCTCGCCGAAGCTCGCCTCACGGGCGGCGTACGCGCTCTGTGCGTCGGCCTTCAGGTCCTCGATGAGCTGCTCGCGGGACATGCCCTCGCGGCCCCCGGACTCCTCCTCGACCTTGCTCAGCGACAGCGAGACCGGGTAGAGCTGCTTGAGCGCGGACCAGAGCTGGTCGAGGTCCCACTCGATCGCGATGCCCTCGGTCGCGGCGAGGACGTAGCCGGTGATGACGTCGTCGATCATGCCGCGCACCTGGTCGCGCAGGTCGGCGCCCTCGAGCACCGCACGCCGCTCGGCGTAGATCACCTGACGCTGGCGGTTCATCACGTCGTCGTACTTGAGGACGTTCTTCCGCGAGTCGAAGTTCTGCGCCTCGACCTGCGCCTGGGCCGATGCGATCGCGCCGGTGACACGCTTGTTCTCGATCGGGACGTCGTCCGGGACCTTCAGCGTGGTGAGCACCCAGTCGACCCAGTCGGACTTGAACAGCCGCATCAGGTCGTCCTGGAGTGACAGGTAGAAGCGCGACTCGCCGGGGTCGCCCTGACGACCGGAGCGGCCGCGGAGCTGGTTGTCGATGCGGCGGGACTCGTGGCGCTCGGTGCCGATCACGTAGAGGCCGCCGGCGTCCTTGACCTCGTCGTGCTCGGCCGCGACCTGGGCCTTGATCTTCTCGACCATGCCGGGCCAGGCGGCCTCGTAGTCGTCGGTGTTCTCGACCGGGTCGAGGCCCTGCTTGCGCAGCTCGAGGTCGGCGAGGAACTCGATCGAGCCGCCCAGCATGATGTCGGTGCCTCGACCGGCCATGTTCGTCGCCACCGTGACGGCGCCCTTGTGGCCGGCCTGCGCGACGATCTTCGCCTCGTCAGCGTGGTGCTTCGCGTTCAGCACCGAGTGCGGGACGCCGCGCTTCTTCAGCAGCTGCGACAGGTGCTCGGACTTCTCCACCGAGGTGGTGCCCACGAGGACCGGCTGGCCCTTCTGGTAGCGCTCGGCGATGTCCTCCACGACGGCGTCGAACTTCGCCTCCTCGGTGCGGTAGACGAGGTCGGGCTGGTCGAGGCGGGCCATCGGCTTGTTGGTGGGGATCGGCACCACACCGAGGTTGTAGATCTTGTCGAACTCCGAGGCCTCGGTCATCGCCGTACCGGTCATGCCGGCGAGCTTCTCGTAGAGCCGGAAGTAGTTCTGGAGGGTGATGGTCGCGAGGGTCTGGTACTCCTCACGGATCTCCACGCCCTCCTTGGCCTCGATCGCCTGGTGGAGGCCCTCGTTGTAACGGCGGCCCGGGAGCATGCGGCCGGTGTGCTCGTCGACGATGAGCACCTCACCGTCGAGCACGACGTACTCCTTGTCGTGGCGGAACAGCTCCTTGGCCTTGATCGCGTTGTTCATGAACGAGATCAACGGCGTGTTGACCGAGTCGTAGAGGTTGTCGATGCCGAGGTAGTCCTCGACCCTGGTGATGCCCGGCTCGAGCACGGAGATGGTCCGCTTCTTCTCGTCGACCTCGTAGTCGACGTCCTTGGTCATGCCCCGTGCGACGGAGGCGAACTCGGTGTACCACTTCACCTCGTCCTGGGTCGGGCCGGAGATGATCAGCGGGGTGCGAGCCTCGTCGATCAGGATCGAGTCGACCTCGTCGACGATGGCGTAGAAGTGTCCGCGCTGGACGCAGTCCTCGATGGAGTTCGCCATGTTGTCGCGCAGGTAGTCGAAACCGAACTCGTTGTTGGTCCCGTAGGTGATGTCGGCGGCATACGCCTTCCGCCGCTCCTCCGGTCGCATCTCCGGGACGATGACCCCCACGGTGAGACCGAGGAAGTGGTAGACGCGGCCCATCCACTCCGCGTGGTACTTCGCGAGGTAGTCGTTCACCGTCACGACGTGGACGCCGCGGCCGGTGAGCGCGTTGAGGTACGTCGGAAGGGTGGCCACCAGGGTCTTGCCCTCACCGGTCTTCATCTCGGCGATGTTGCCCATGTGGAGCGCGGCGCCGCCCATGATCTGCACGTCGAAGTGCCGCTGCCCCAGGACCCGCTTCGCCGCCTCCCGCACGGTCGCGAAGGCCTCTGGCATGAGGTCGTCGAGGGACTCCCCCGCCTCGAGCCGCTCCTTGAAGTGTGCGGTCTGACCCCGAAGCTCCTCGTCGCTCATCGCGACGAAGTCGTCCTCGATCGCGTTGACCGCGCGGGTGATCGACTCCAGCTGACGGAGGATCTTCCCCTCACCGATGCGGAGGATCTTGTCGAGAATGGCAGGCACGAGAGTCGACTCCAGTGATAGTGGTCTGCTGTGTTGCGGTGGTGTCACCGAGGTTTGCGAGCCCGAGCTGTCGCGGCGAGCAGACCCCCGGTTGTCGCCCGCGAGTTCACGTGAGCGACAGCCAGCCTACGGCGGCCACCCAGGCCATGCTACCGACCGACCACCGAAGGATCCCGGCAATGCCGACTCGACGGCGCTCAGGGCACGTGACCTGGCGTGGGACCGCTCGATCCCCGGACCACGAGCTCACCGGTGAAGAGGTACTCGCCCGGCGGCGTGTGGTGGCCACCGATGGCGTCGACGAGCGTCTGGACGGCTGACTGGGCCATGGCGGCGACGGGCTGGCGGATCGTCGTGAGCGGCGGATCGGTGAAGGCCATGAAGGGTGAGTCGTCGTAGCCGACCACCGAGAGGTCTCCGGGGACGTCCAGGCCTCGCGAGCGCACGGCCCGCATCACTCCCAGCGCCATGATGTCGGAGGCGCAGATCACGGCGGTGACGCCGGCGTCCAGCAGGCGCACCCCCGCGGCGTGGCCGCCCTCGACGGAGAAGAGAGTGTGCTCCTCGATGCCCCGGAGCCGGGGATCGGCAGCCATGGCTGCCCGGAACGCACTCACCTTGCGCTCGACCGGCACGAAGCGGGCCGGGCCGGCGGCGAGGCCGAACCTCGTGTGGCCGAGCGAGGCGAGGTGGTTGACCGCGGTGCGGACGGCACCCCCGTCGTCCGCCGAGATGCAGGGCACCGCGAGGTCCGGCCGGGTGCCGTTGACCAGGACGATCGGCAGCCCGCGCTCGACCAGCGCCTCGTAACGGCCGGCATCGGCCGTGGAGTCGGCGTGAAGCCCGGAGATGAAGATGATGCCGGCCACCCCGCGGGCGAGCAGCATCTCGACGTACTCGTCCTCGGTGACTCCGCCCGGGGTCTGCGTGCACAGGACCGGGGTGTACTGGTGGCCGGCGAGCCCGGACTCGATGAGCTGGGCGAAAGCCGGGAAGATCGGGTTCACCAGCTCGGGCACGACCAGGCCGACGAGGCCCGCGCTGGTCGACCTGAGGGCCGCGGGCCGCTCGTAGCCGAGGACGTCGAGCGCGGTCAGCACCTGGAGCAGGGTCTCCTGCCCCACTCCTGGCTTGCCGTTGAGGACTCTCGAGACAGTCGCCTCGCTCACCCCCGCCTGGGCCGCGACGTCCTGCAGCCGTGGTCTTCGCATAGGGAGGACTTTAGTCACCTTTGTTGCAGTTTGGTAGCAAGAACTTTCAGTGCTTGCCAAACCTTGCAAGTCGGGTGCTAGTTTGACGCCAGTTCATAACGCCCAAAGGAGACATTTCTATGCGACGTATCGCACAGGCAGGCGCCCTCCTGGCTGCCGTGAGCCTGCTGGCGACCGCCTGTGGATCGGGTGGCGACACCGCAGACACCGACAAGAACACCGCGCCGGCACCTGAGAAGGTGTCCGGCTCCCTGACCTGGTGGGACACCTCTGACCCCACCAACGAGGGCCCGGCGTTCGACAAGCTGGTGAAGAAGTTCGAGGCGAAGTACCCCGACGTCACGATCGACCACCAGTACGTCCCGTTCGACGAGGCGCAGAACAAGTTCAAGACGGCCGCCGAGGCCAAGAAGGGCGCCCCCGACATCCTGCGCGCCGAGGTGGCCTGGGTTCCGGAGTTCGCGTCACTCGGCTACCTGTACTCCCTCGACGGCACCGCCGCGCTCGAGGACAAGTCCGACTACTTCGAGACCCCGCTCTCGTCGAACGTCTTCAACGGCAAGACCTACGGCATCCCGCAGGTAACCGACTCCCTGGCCCTGCTCTACAACAAGAAGCTGTTCAAGCAGGCCGGGATCGACTCCGCGCCCAGCACCTGGGCCGAGGTCGCCGAGGACGCGAAGCTGCTCAAGTCGAAGGCCGGCGTCGACGGCATCTTCTTGAACCCGGCCGGCTACTTCCTGCTCCCGTTCATCTACGGCGAGGGGGGCGACCTGGTCGACACCCAGGCGAAGCAGATCGTGGTCAACTCCGACGCCAACGTGGAGGGCGTCTCCGAAGCCCAGAAGCTGATCGACGAGGGGGCCGCACCCAAGCCGCCGGCCTCGGACGCCTACACCGCGATGATGACCGCCTTCACCGAGGGCAAGGTCGGCATGATCATCAACGGCCCCTGGGAGGTCAACAACATCCGCAACGCGGAGAACTTCGGCGGCGTCGAGAACCTCGGCATCGCGCCCGTCCCGGCGGGCTCGAAGACCGCTGGTGCACCGGTCGGCGGCCACAACTACGTGGTGTGGTCGGGCATGGACCAGTCCAAGGCCGACGCGGCGACCGCCTTCATCACGTTCATGAACTCCGCCGAGTCGCAGGCCTTCCTCGCCGACGAGCTCGGCCTGCTTCCGACCCGGAAGTCGGCCTACCAGATTCCGTCGGTCGCGCAGAACCCGGTGATCTCGGCGTTCAAGCCGGTCATCGACTCCGCGGTGGCCCGCCCCTGGATCCCCGAGGGCGGCCAGTTCTTCACCGCGCTCGACACCATGGCCGTCGAGACGATGGTCCAGGGCAAGGACGCCAAGTCCTCGCTCGACAAGGCGGCGAAGACCTACAAGTCCGACGTCGTCCCCGACTACAGCCTGAAGTGACCGTCGTAGGGACCTGAGACAGTCCGGGGGGGCCGCATCCGAAAGGGTGCGGTCCCCCGCTTCGCAAGGAGGAACTCCACCAATGGCGATCGATCCGGGAACCACCGTCATGGTGGAGCCTGCCGCCCGTCCTCGGACCCTCGGCCGGACACGCACCGCGGCCTCACGGCACTGGTACGCCTGGGCCATGGTGCTGCCGGTCGTGGTCGTGCTGGGGGTGCTCGTGCTCTACCCGCTGAGCCGTGGGATCTACCTCAGCTTCACCGACCTGAACGAGTCCAACCAGCGCACTGAGATCTGCGCCAAGACGCTCGGCGGCGAGGAGACCTGCACGCCCAACCCGAAGGCGGCGAAGTTCACCGGGCTGAAGAACTACACCGACATCCTGACGGGCGAGCGGGGGCACTTCTGGCTCCAGTTCACGAACACCCTCGTGTGGACCGGCGCCGGCGTCTTCTTCCACTACACCATCGGCCTCGCCCTGGCGGTTCTGCTCAACAGACGCATCCGGGGCCGCGGGATGTACCGCGTGCTGCTGATCGTGCCCTGGGCCGTGCCGGCCTTCGTCAGCGCCTTCGCCTGGAAGTTCATCTTCAACCAGAACAACGGACTGGCGAACGTCGCGCTGACGAGCGTGGGCCTGCAACCCGTGGAGTGGTTCAGCGACCGGTGGACCGCCCTGTTCACCGCGATCGTCACCAACGTCTGGCTCGGCGTCCCGTTCATGATGGTCGCCCTGCTCGGCGGCATGCAGTCGATCTCCACAGACCTCTACGAGGCAGCCGAGATGGACGGTGCGAGCCCCTGGCAGCGCTTCGTCAACGTCACGCTCCCCGGCCTCCGGCCCGTCAGCGCGACCGTGGTCCTGCTCGGCGTGATCTGGACCTTCAACATGTTCCCGGTCATCTTCCTGGTCACGGGCGGCCAGCCGGCCGGACAGAGCGAGATCCTCGTGACCGGGGCCTTCCGGGCCGCCTTCGAGGGCATCCGGCAGTACGCCCTCGCCTCCGCCTACGGCGTCCTGATCCTGTCGATGCTGCTCGTCTTCGGAGCGGCCTACCGTCGGGCGCTCGCCCGGCAGGGAGAGGTGTGGTGACCCATGGCCGCCGTTGACCACAGGCGGAGCGTCGCCTCCTCGGTCCTGCTGCACACCACCTTGATCCTCACCTCCGCGATCGCGGTGTTCCCGGTCATCTGGGTGCTCGCCGCGTCCTTCAAGCCGGCCAACCGGATCCTCTCCAGCGACATCAGCCTCATCGACCACCCGACGCTGGACAACTACCGCCACGTGCTGACTGAGACCGGCTTCCCGACCTGGTTCCTGAACTCCGTGATCACCGCGGCGTTCACCATGCTGTTCGGGGTCTTCATGGCGGCCTCGGCGGGCTACGCGCTGAGCCGGTTCAACTTCCCTGGGCGCCGGTCGCTGATGTGGACGTTCCTGATCACGCAGATGTTCCCCGTGGCGATCCTGATCGTGCCGATCTACACCATCATGGCGAACCTCGGCCTGGTCAACACGCTGACCTCCCTGGTGATCGCCTACTGCACCGTCGCGGTGCCGTTCTGCACCTGGATGCTGAAGGGCTACTTCGACACCATCCCCCGCGAGCTCGACGAGGCGGCGGCGCTGGACGGGCTCGGCCCGTTCCAGATCTTCTGGCGCGTGATCCTGCCGCTCGCCCGCCCGGGACTCGCGGTCACGATGTTCTACACCTTCCTCACGGCCTGGGGTGAGGTCGCCTACGCCAGTGCGTTCCTGCAGACCGACGACAAGTTCACGCTCGGCTACGGACTCCAGACGTTCGTGCCGCAGTTCAACCAGCGCTGGGAGTACCTCACGCCCTCGGCGATCCTGATCATGCTCCCGGCTGCGGTGATCTTCATGTTCGCCCAGCGTCACCTCGTGAGCGGTCTGGCGGCGGGGGCTACGAAGGGCTGAGGCCAGTCGTGCCGACGAGGGCCTTGACCTCGCGCAGGAGCTCGTCGGCCAGGTCCCCCCTCGGCTCCACGACGATGTCCGACAGCCCCAGCCACACGGCCGCCTCCTGGAGCTCCTCCGCGAGCTCCTGGGCGGTCTCGGGCGGTGCATCCGCTTCGGCGTACGCGCCCTTGACCACCAGCACCCCTGCCGTGCGGTCGGCCTTGAGATCGACCCGACCGACGAGGCGGTCGCCGAGGAGGAACGGAAGCACGTAGTAGCCGTGCACCCGCTTGGGCTCGGGGACGTAGATCTCGATCCGGTAGCGGAACCCGAACAGGTGCTCGGTCCGCGCGCGCTCCCACACGACCGGGTCGAAGGGGCTGAGGATGGCGCGCGCGTCGACCTTGCGCGGGACCTTGGCGTCCTTGTGGAGGTACGCCGGACGCTCCCACCCCTCGATCCGGACCGGCAGCAGCTCGCCGGCGTCGACCAGGGCCCGGATCGCCACTCGCGTCGAGGAGCTGGGCATGCGGAAGTAGTCCCGAAGGCAGCTCTCTGTGCCGATGCCGTGCGCCACCGCGGCGCGTCTGACCAGCTCCACTGCGGCGTCTTCCACGGACGGGGTCGGAGCATGGAGGTGCTCGTGCGGGACGACTCGCTCGGGGAGGTCGTAGAGCCGTTCGAACTGCGCCGTGCGTCCGGCGATCGCGAGGTCGCCGGAGGTGAACAGGTACTCCAGCGCTCGCTTCGTCTCCGACCAGTTCCAGCCCCAGTGCTCCTTGGTCCTCGGCAGCCCGTCGTCGAGCTCCCGCGAGGTCGACGGCCCTCGCTCGGCGATCTCCGCGAGCAAGGACGCGACCAGCTCCTGCCGCTCGGGCAGGCCGACCCACGCGTGTCCGCGCTCGCGGTAGTGGCTCATGCGGTGCCGCATGTGGGGCCAGAGGTCGACCGGCATGAACGCGGCGACGTGCGCCCAGTACTCCACGATCCTTCGCGGGCGGGTCTCGGCGGCCCGGGTCAGCAGCGTGGTGTCGTAGCGGCCCATCCTGCTGAACAGCGGCATGTAGTGGGCGCGCTGGAAGACGTTGACCGAGTCGATCTGCAGGACCGCAGTCCGGCTCAGCGTCCGCGAGAAGGTGCGCATCGTGGGCACGGCGTGGCGCGGGTCCCGGAAGCCCTGGGCGACCAAAGCGATGCGCCTGGCCTGCGCGCGGCTGACCGAGGCGACGGGTGAGGGCACGACGCTGGGAGGACTCACCTGATGATTATCAGGGGATGTCGAGCAGCTTCTCCCGCACGGCGTACATGACCGCCTCCATGCGCGAGTGCAGCTGGAGCTTCTCCAGGATGTTGCGCACATGGTTCTTGACGGTGTTCTCGCTGATGAACAGCCGCTTCGCGATCTCGCGGTTGTTGAGCCCCTGGGCCACCAGCTTCAGCACCTCGAGCTCACGGTCGGTGAGCCTCGGGGTCGGCACCTGCTGCCGATCCGAGCGGGTCATCTGCTTGAACTCATCGAGCAGCTTGACCGCCATCGACGGGCTGATCAGCGACTGGCCCTCGGCAACCACCCGGATGGCCTGCGCGACCTCGTCGATGGAGGAGTCCTTGAGCAGGTAGCCGGACGCGCCGTTCTTCACGGCGTCGTACAGGTCGGCCTCCTCGTCGCTGACGGTGAGCATGATGATCTTGGCCGAGGGTGCGACGTCCTTGATCGAGGCACACGCCTCGATGCCGGACCGCTTCGGCATCCGCACGTCCATGAGCACGACGTCCGGGACGGCCGTGGCCGCCAGCTCGGTGGCAGCCACGCCGTCACCGGCCTCGCCTACGACCTCGATGTCTTCCTCGACCCCGAGCAGCATGGTGAGGCCACGCCGGAAGAGCTCCTGGTCGTCGACGACTGCGACGCGGATGGGCTCGCCGGCGTTGACGCGCTGTTCAGGTACGGACACAACTCGATCATGTCATGCGGCACCGGACGATGGGACGAAAACATCCCAACATCGCTAGTCAGGTCGGGTCACTGCTGGGGGACCTCGAGGGAGATGACGCCGTAGTCGTAGCCGTGGCGGCGGTACACGACCGAGGGCCGCTCGCTCTCCTTGTCGACGAACAGGAAGAAGTCGTGGCCGACGAGCTCCATCTCGTAGAGCGCCTGGTCGAGGGTCATCGGGTCGGCGGCGAAGCTCTTCTCGCGCACCACGAGAGGGCCGTCCCCCATCACCGTGATCGGGCCGACGCGACGCTGCTTCTCCTCGGTCTCGGCGCTGGGGGGTGCGCCGTTCGGCGGGGGCTCGATGCCGGCCAGGGCCTCACCCACGGAGACGGGGCGGTGGTTGCCCCGGTGGACGCGACGCCGGTCCGACGCGCGGCGCATCTGGCTGGCCATCTTGTCCATCGCGAGGTCGAGCGCGGACATCTTGTCCTCGGCAGCCGCCTCCGCGCGGATCACCGGCCCCTTCGAGAACGCCGTGAGCTCGACCCGGACCGCCCGGTCCTGCTGCCTCGGGTTGCGCTCTTTGTCCACCTCAACCTCGACGCGCATGATGCGGTGATCGTGCTTCTCGAGCCGGGTCAGCTTCTCCTCGACGTGACTGCGAAACCGGTCCGACACCTCGATGTGCCGACTCTTGACCACGATTTCCACGGCTAACCTCCCGGTTGTCTCGGTGAACCCGTCACCTGTGGGTGTGTTGACCGCCGACGACGCGGCGGCCTTGAGAGATGGAGATCCGTCCGGCCGACCTGGTCTTCGACCCCACAACCGCCTGCTGAGGTGCTCGCAGCTTCTCCGCCACTACTGACCTTCTCCCGCGCTCGCCCCGTGTCTGACGGGGCGTGCGAGGCAGGACTTACTTCTAAGCCGCACCGTGATCGGCGCCCCCGAGGGGGATGCACGGAGGATGTCCCCCCGTGCGACGCCTTACGTGGGCCGTTTCGCCTGCGACTGGCATCGGCTAACCGACGATCCGCACCGTGCGCCGGCTGCACGCCTGCGCTCGGCCCGGTCCGCTCGGTGCAACCACGGACCCGGACGGACTCCATGACTAGACGCTAATGGCCCTCGGTCGAAAACGGTAGGCGAAGGGCGGTTTTGACCGATCCGGTGGCCGCTCCTGCCGCCGACGGCTGGTCCAGTGGTCGGTTCGACGTACGCCGGGTGGCGGCGACGACCGCGATGCCCGACACCCGGAGACCTGCCTCCTCGAGTGCCCGCTGTGCCTCGCGGACGGTCGAGCCGGTCGTCAGGACGTCATCCACGACCACCACGAGCGGAGCCTGCCCGGCCCGCGGGGCGACCTGGCGCAGGGCGGGCTTCCGGGAGCAGGTCATGCTCCCGGCCAGGTTGCGGGCGCGATCGGCCGCACCGAGCCCGGCCTGGTCCTCCGCGACCCGGATGCTCCGGAGCAGCCGGGCCACGGTGGCGACGACGCCGTCGGCCCGGAGCCGTGCGGCCGCCCTGAAGCTGACGCGCAGCAGCGGGTCGTGACCCCGGCGACGGACGACCGCGCCCCGGGAGGGCACGGGCACGATGAGCACCGGTCGCGAACACGCAGGGTCAGGACCTGCCTCGGGCCCCGGCGCGGTGTGAGCCAGGACCGACCGGGCGAGCAGGTCGCCGAGCGGCGCCGCGAGCGCGAACCGCTGCTGCTCCTTGTGCGCGTTGACCAGGAGCTTGAGCGGCCCCTGGTAGTCACCCACCGCGACGGGACGGGCCAGGCCGCGCGGGGTCGGGGTGGGCCAGCAGGTCACGGCACTCGTCGGCAGGTCCCGACGGCAGCCTGCGCAGAGCACCCGACCGGGACGCTCGCAGACGACACACGAGCTGCCCAGCAGCAGGTCGAGCAGCGGGTCGCTCACGGACCCAGGATCACGCGCCCGGCGCCCCGTCGCCCCCCTCGCGGTGCGCCGGTGTGGACACCCCGGCGCACCGCGAGGTTGTGGAAACAGGTGGTCAGCCGACGAACGTCGGTGCCTGCAACGGCCGCCGGACCGTCGCGCCCACCCATTGCCCGTCGGCCCCGAGCTCGTAGAGGCTGCCGTCCGGGGTCTGGAGGAACATCGAGGAGTCCGAGGACGGCGACGACACCACGCGCACCGCGCGCCGGTGCAGGACGTCGGCCGTGTCGGTGTCGCTCAGGGGCGTCGAACCGTCGACGAGCGCCATCAGCACGCGGGAGGACTGGCGTGTGGGACCGGTGAGGACCGCGAGACCGGCCGGGCCCCGCCAGGCGATGTCTCGGATCGTCGCCCCGGTCGGGAGCGCCAGCGGCACCTCCGTTGCCGGGGTGAGTCGGTGGACCTTCCCCGCGACGTTTCGCACGATGCGCGCCATGACGAGCCGGTCCCCAGATCGCCCCGACACGACGGCGACGAGCCGGGTGCCGTCGCGGGAGACGAGGAAGCGCGTGACGTCCTGCCCGTCGAGCCCCGGCGCCTCCACCGGGGTGGCGACCCCGTCGCGTACCACGCTCACCGAGGCGCCGTCGCTCCGGCGGTCCACGAGCCAGACGTCGCCGAAGACGTCCCAGGCAGGTCTGAGTACGTCGACACCGCGGCTGTAGACGACCTGGGTCTGCTCGGGACCTGGTGGGCCCTGACCGGCCCGTCCCCGCGGGGCGAGCACCACCGTCACGCCGTCCTTCGTCACCCCGGCCACGCGTTCGCCGGCGAGGTCGACACCGATGTCTCGCAGCTCGTACTCCTGGGCGCCGAACCGGCCCACGACGGCGCCGTCCTCGGGGTCGACTGCCACCGCCCGGCCGTTCCGGGTCCCGAACAGCTCCTCGGACGACCAGTGGACGGCAGGGTCGTACTGAGACCACGAGGTGACGCTCTGCGGACTGACGGCGGTCGGGACCTCCAACGGGGCACCCCCCACCGTGACCCGCATGGACTCCACTCCCGTCACCTGGCGCAGCGTCCAGGCGAGCTGCGCGAGGGCCATCTCACGGTCGTGCTGGTCGAGCCGGAGAAGCTCCTCGCTCATGTCCACCTCGGCGACGCCGTCCGGGGAGACGGGGACCGACAGGAAGTACTTGGTGCCTCCCGGGATGAAGGTGCGGAGCACCCCGTCGAGGCTCTCGTGCGGCCCCGCCAGCAGCCGGCGGACCAGGAGGGTCGGGGTCTGCTCACCACGGGGCAGGTAGGTCGGCTCGGGGACGAGCACCCGGGCGGTCGGGTCGAAGAAGTAGACGAAGTACTGCTGGTAGCGGGACTCGAAGTAGCTCCTGGGGATCAGCAGCGCGTCCGGGGGGTCGGAGATCCGCCACTCCCCGCGCTCCTTCGCAAGGCGGAGGTCGTACCCGACCCCGTCCGCGCCGCCGATCTCGCCGAGCCAGGTGCCCCGCTCGTCGAGCTGCTCGGTCTGCTGCATCGAGATCCGGAAGGACCGGTCGCGGCCGCTGACCAGGCGCGAGTCGTAGACCAGGGTGGACTTTTCGGGAGACCAGCGGGTCCGCGCCTGGTCGGTGAGGAACTTGCGGGCCACCGCGGTCGACTGGGGCGAGGCCTGCATGGCGAGGAGGAAGTCCTCGACGATCTGGAGCGGGGTCGCTCCGGGGCGTGGACCGGACGGCTGGTAGTCGTAGCTGCCGGTTCCCTGGTCCGCCGGCTCCTGCCCCGGGCGGCTGCTGACGGTCCCGGCCCGGGGCAGCTGGACACAACCGGCCAGCAGCAGGGCCAGCAGCGCGACGGCGAGGCCGAGCATGCGCGTCCTCACGGCAGCCCCGCCCGTTCGTCGGTGGCCACCGCGCGCGAGACCCGCCTGCGCCGGGCGTCCCTCGGCACCAGCGGCAGCGGGCTTCCGGAGAACGGGTCACCGGCGCGTCGCGGCAGGGTGAGCCGGAACTGGGCTCCCCCACCCGGCTCTCCCCAGGCCTGGAGCCAGCCGCCGTGCAACCGGGCGTCCTCGAGAGAGATCGCGAGCCCGAGACCCGTGCCTCCGGTGCTCCTCGCCCGCGCCGGGTCGGCGCGCCAGAACCGGTTGAAGACCATCTGCGCCTCGCCGTCCCGGAGGCCGACGCCGTGGTCGCGTACGGCGAGTGCCGCGGCATCGTCGTCGGCAGCCACCAGGATCTCGATGCCCTTGCCCTCGGCGTGGTCCACGGCGTTGGTCACCAGGTTGCGCACGATGCGCTCGACGCGGCGCATGTCCATCTCGGCGACACAGGGTCGGCCGGGGTCACGGACGACCACGCGCGTTCCCCTGCGGTCCGCAAGCGGCTTGGTGGACTCGGCCACGCGGTAGGCGAGGTCGACGAGGTTGACGTCCTCGAGGTGGAGCACGGCGGCGCCGGCGTCGAACCGGCTGATCTCGAGCAGGTCGGTGAGCAGCAGCTCGAACCGGTCGAGCTCCTTCTGGAGCAGCTCCGCCGAGCGGGCCGTGGCCGGGTCGAAGCGGTCGCGGGCGTCGAAGAGGACGTCACCGGCCATCCGGACAGTGGTGAGTGGGGTCCGCAGCTCGTGCGAGACGTCCGAGACGAAGCGGCGCTGGACCCGGGACAGCTCCTCGAGCTGGCGGATCTGCTTCTGCAGGCTCGCGGCCATCTGGTTGAACGAGGTGCCGAGGCGGGCGATGTCATCGTCGCCCCGGACCTGCATCCGCTCCTCGAGCCGGCCGGAGGCGAGACGCTCGGCAACCCGCCGCGCCATGCGCACCGGCGTCACCACCTGGCGTGTCACCAACCAGGTCAGGCCGCCGACGAGCAGCAGGAGCAGTCCGCCGCCGGTGAGGAGCGCGCGGCGTACGACGCCCAGCGTCTGGGCCTCGTCGGTCATCGGGAAGATGTAGTACAGGGTGTACGTGCTGCCGTCGCTCGGCACCTTCACCTGGGAGCCGGCGACGACCGCGGGCACCTCGGGAAGGCCGGTGTCGGGCTCGTAGACCGCCGGAGCATAGGTCCATGACGTGCCCGGGGTCGTCTCGACGACGTCACGCAGCCGCTGCGGGATGCTCTCGCTCAGCACGTCGGGTGACTTGAAGGTCCCCCCCGAGCCGAGGGCGCTCGACCCACCCGTGCCGTCCACGGGGCCGTCGAGCACGACGTCGTACCCCTGCACCTCGCCACGGGCCACGATGCCGGCGACCAGCTGGGCGAGCTGGGTGGTGGAGTCGAACTCCGTGCCCGGCGCCCCTTCGAGCCGGCTCTGGGCGTCGTACGCCCCCCTCGTCGCCTCGGCGACGGAGCTGTTGGTCTTCCCCGCCACGAGGCCATCGGTGATCTGCCTCATCAGCACCAGGCCGACCAGGGTCACGACGACGGCCGAGAGCAGCAGCGTGCTCACGACGACGCGCGCCTGGATCGAGCGCTGCCAGAAGGTCGCGGCCCTGCGGAGAGGCCTGATGAGTCTCAACGGTGTTTCGCCTACGACGCGCCGGCCTTGTACCCGACACCCCTCACCGTGAGCACGATCTCCGGGTTCTCGGGATCGTGCTCGACCTTCGAGCGCAGCCGCTGGACGTGCACGTTCACCAGCCGGGTGTCGGCAGCATGGCGGTAGCCCCACACCTGCTCCAGCAGCACCTCCCGGGTGAACACCTGCCACGGCTTGCGGGCCAGGCAGACGAGGAGGTCGAACTCCAGTGGCGTGAGCTGGATCGGCTTGCCGTCGCGGGAGACCTGGTGGCCGGCCACGTCGATGGTGAGGTCCCCCACCGTCAACGTCTCCGGGGCGCTGTCCTCGTGCCTGCGCACGCGGGCCCGGATCCGCGCGATGAGCTCCTTGGGTTTGAACGGCTTCACGACGTAGTCGTCGGCCCCGGACTCCAGGCCGACGACCACGTCGATCGTGTCGCTCTTGGCGGTGAGCATGACGATGGGCAGGCCCGACTCGGCCCGGATCTCCCGGCAGACGTCGATACCGTCCTTGCCCGGGAGCATCAGGTCGAGCAGGACGAGGTCCGGCCGGAACTCCCGGAAGTCGGCGAGCGCCCGGTCGCCGGTCGCGCAGATCCGCGGCTCGAAGCCCTCGTTGCGGAGCACGATCGTGAGCATCTCCGAGAGAGCGGCGTCGTCGTCGACGACGAGGATCCGTCCCCGGTTCCCCTGCTCAGGCATCGTCTTCCCTCCGCGCCCCTTCTGCCGCGGTCAGTACCGGTAGTGGTCGGACTTGTAGGGACCTTCGACGTCCACGCCGAGGTAGGCCGACTGCTCCGGGGTGAGCTCGGTCAGCTTGACCCCGAGCGCACCGAGGTGGAGCCGGGCGACCTCCTCGTCGAGGTGCTTCGGCAGCGTGTAGACGCCGACAGGGTACTCGTCGGTCTTGGTGAACAGCTCGATCTGCGCGAGCACCTGGTTGGTGAACGAGTTCGACATCACGAACGACGGGTGACCGGTCGCGTTGCCGAGGTTCATCAGGCGTCCCTCGGAGAGAACGATCACCGCGTTGCCCTCGGGGAAGGTGAAGACGTCGACCTGGGGCTTGACGGTCTTGCGGGTGATGCCGGGGAACCGCTCGAGACCGGCCATGTCGATCTCGTTGTCGAAGTGGCCGATGTTGCCCACGATCGCCTGGTGCTTCATCCGGCGCATCTGGTCCACGGTCACGACGTCCTTGTTGCCGGTCGCGGTGATGATGATGTCGGCGACGGGGAGGACGTCC
>DASVBF010000166.1:0-9039 GCA_036375975.1 Nocardioidaceae bacterium
TGCGGGTGAGCTCGGCCATCGTGTCGTAGTCGCCGTAGGCCTGGTACGCCTCGAGCATGGAGAACTCGGCTGCGTGGGTGGAGTCGAGGCCTTCGTTGCGGAAGGTCCGGCCGATCTCGTAGACCCGGTCGACCCCGCCGATCATCGCCTTCTTCAGGTCGAGCTCGAGGGCGATACGCAGCAGCATCGGCTGGTCGAAGGCGTTGAGGTGCGTCCTGAAGGGCCGGGCCGCGGCCCCGCCGTTGGTGAGCTGGAGGACGGGCGTCTCCACCTCGACGAAGCCCTGGCCGTCGAGGACCGACCGGAGGGTCCGGAGCACCATGGCCTTGGTCCGGACGATGGACCGGGCCTCGGGGTTGACGATCATGTCGACGTAGCGGAGCCGGACCCGGGCCTCCTCCGAGAGCGGCTTGTGCTCGTTCGGGAGCGGGCGCAGGGTCTTGGCGACCATCTGCCACGACCTCGCCTGGACCGAGAGCTCGCCGCGGCGGCTGGTGATCACCTCGCCCTGCACGGCGATCAGGTCACCGATGTCCACGATGTGCTTGAACTCGTCGAGCTGCTCCTGGCCCAGGTCGGCCAGGGACAGCATGACCTGGAGCTCGGTGCCGTCACCCTCCCTGAGCCGGACGAAACAGAGCTTGCCGGTGTTGCGCAGGAAGATCGCGCGACCCGCGACGGCCACCTGCTCGCCGGTGCGGGTGTCGGGCTCGAGACCGCCCGCGGCCAGCAGAGGGTCGAACTTCTCGCGGATCTCCTTGAGCGTGTGGGTCCGCTCGACGGTCAGGGGGTATGCCGGGCGACCCGCCTCGAGCAGTCGCTCCCGCTTCTCGCGGCGCACCCGCATCTGCTCGGGAAGGTCCTCCTCCTCGGCGTGATGGGCGCGGGTCGTGGGGTCGCTCATGGAGGCCAAGCCTATGTGGCCGCGCGGGACCTGATACATCCCGGTCGCCACGGCGGACACCCCGTCGGACGTCCGGGGTGGCTAGGAGTGGTTGCGGTGGAAGACCAGCTCGAGGCCCAGCAGGGTCAGCCAGGGCTCGTGGTCGGTGACCGTGGTGCACTCGTCGACCACCATCGGGGCGAGCCCGCCGGTGGCGATGACGTTCACCCCGTCGGCCGGGCCGATCTCGGCGATCATCCGGGTGACGATCCCGTCGACCTGGCTCGCGAACCCGTAGAGCACCCCCGACTGCAGCGCCTCGACGGTGTTCTTGGCGATCACGTGGCGCGGCCTCAGCAGCTCGATCTTCCGCAGCTGGGCGCCGCGGCGACCCAGCGCCTCGAGGGAGATCTCGATGCCGGGCGAGATCGCGCCGCCGACGTACTCCCCCTTCGCGCTGACCACGTCGAAGGTGGTGGCGGTGCCGAAGTCGACGACGATGGACGGGCCGTCGTAGAGGTGCGCCGCCGCCAGGGCGTTGATGATCCGGTCGGAGCCGACCTCACGGGGGTTGTCCATGAGGACGGGTACGCCGGTGCGCACACCGGGCTCCACCACGACGTGCGGGAGGTCGCCGTAGTACGCCCGGAGCATCTCCCGCCACTCGTGGAGCACCGACGGGACGGTCGAGCACACCGCCACCCCGGCGGGGCGGACGTCGGAGTCCGCCACCAGGTTGCGGATCAGGACGGCCCACTCGTCGGCGGTACGACGCTCCTCGGTCGACACCCGCCAGTGAAGGTGCACCTCGCCGTCGGTCACGAGCCCGACCGTCGTGTGGCTGTTCCCGATGTCCGCGCACAGCAGAGGCGCGGCCCGGCCGACGGCGCCTGACCTCGCGGCGCTCTGGGAGGTCATGCCGACGGCCCCGAGGGGCGGAGATCCATCGCGATGTCGAGGACCGGCGCGGAATGGGTGAGCGCACCGACCGCCAGGTAGTCCACACCCGCGGCAGCGACCTCCCGCGCCCGGTCGAGGGAGAGGCCGCCCGAGGCCTCGAGCTTCGCGCGGCCGGCGTTGATGCCGACCGCCTCGCGCATCGTGGCGGTGTCCATGTTGTCCAGGAGGATCTGGTCCGCCCCCGCCGTGAGCAGGTCGCTGAGCTGCTCCAGCGTGGTGACCTCGACCTGCACCGGCACCTCCGGGAAGCGGCGACGGACGGCGTCGTACGCCTCGACGACCCCTCCGGCCGCGAGGACGTGGTTGTCCTTCACGAGCGCCTGGTCCGACAGGGTCGCCCGGTGGTTCAGGCCGCCGCCGCAGCGCACGGCGTACTTCTCCATCGCCCGGAAGTGCGGGGTGGTCTTGCGGGTGTCGCGCACGCGCGCGCCGCTGCCCTCGAGCGCGTCGACCCACCTCCGGGTGGTGGTGGCGACGCCGGAGAGGTGGCACAGGAAGTTCAGGGCCGTGCGTTCGGCGGTCAGCAGCGCGCGCACCGGACCGTGCACGCTCATCACGACGTCTCCTCGCCCAACCCGGGCGCCGTCCGCGACCTTGCGCTCGACCTCCAGGTCGCCGACGACGAAGCGGAAGACCAGCTCGGCGACGGCGGCACCGGCCAGCACGCCGTCGGCACGCGCGGTCAGGTCCGCCCAGGCGGTGGCGTCCTCGGGGATGGTCGCCTCGCTCGTGACGTCGACCTCCGGCACGTCCTCGGCCACGGCGTCGACGACGGCGTCGAAGACCTTCCGCGGGTCGAGCCCCGCGTCGTCGAGCTCGGTGACGAGGGCGGTGGGGAGGTCGGCGAACGGGGTGCGGACGATCGTCACGGTGCGTCTCCTGTGGGGGCAGCGGGCGATGCCGGCTGCGCTGGATGCTGCGCGGGAGCCGGCGGCCCGGCGGAAACGTACTGCAGCTCGAGCCGCCCGCCGTCGGTCAGCCGGGCGTCGATGTGGCCGTGCCACCGCTCGTCGTCGGTCTCGGGGAAGTCCTCCCGCCAGTGCGACCCGCGGGTCTCCTCCCGCATCCGGGCGGCCTCCACCAGCACCGTCGCGACCTCGAGCAGGTTCGTCGCCTCCCAGGTGCCGGTGCCGGGCACGCCCTCCGACGTCCCCACGAGCTTCCCGAGCAGCTGCCCAGCCTCGCTCAGCCCCGCCTCGGAGCGGAGGACGCCCGCGTGCTCGGTCATGACCCGCTGGACGGTCGCGACGGCGGTGTCGGACACCAGCCCCGTCGTACGACGGTCGGCGGCGGGCGCCTGGGCCGGCGGGAGGTCGCGGATGATGGCCGTCGCGATCCGACGGGAGAAGACCAGGCCCTCCAGGAGGGAGTTCGAGGCGAGGCGGTTCGCCCCGTGCACGCCCGAGCACGCCACCTCGCCGCACGCGTAGAGACCCGGGACGCTGGACCGACCGTCCAGATCTGTGGCGACGCCGCCTGAGGCGTAGTGACAGGCGGGCGCGACCGGGATCAGCTGGGTCACCGGGTCGATGCCGTGGCTCCGGCAGGAGGCGAGGATCGTCGGGAACCGGTGCTCCCACTTCTCCGGGCCGAACCGACGGGCGTCGAGCCACACGTGCTCGGTGCCGCTCTCGCGCATGCGTCGCATGATCGCCTTGGCCACCACGTCGCGAGGCGCGAGGTCGGCGAGCGGGTGGACGCCCTCCATGATGCGCGCACCCGCGTGGTCCACCAGGAAGGCCCCCTCGCCACGCACCGCCTCGGAGATCAGTGGCTGCTGGCCGCGGGACTCCTCACCGAGCCACATGACCGTGGGGTGGAACTGCACGAACTCGAGGTCGCGGAGCCTGGCGCCGGCCCGCAGGGCGAGGGCCATGCCGTCCCCGGTGGCCACGGGAGGGTTCGTGGTGGCCGAGAACACCTGGCCGAGGCCACCACTGGCGAGCACGACCGCGCGGCAGAGCACGGCGCCCACCCCGCTCTCCTCGCCCTCGCCCATCACGTGCAGGGTGACGCCTGCGAGGCCGCCCTCCTCCCCGGGGATCAGGTCCACCGCGAGGGCGTGCTCGATGACCTCGATGTCCGGAGCCGCCGCCACCGCAGCCATGAGAGCGCGCTGGATCTCTGCTCCGGTGGCGTCTCCGCCGGCATGCGCGATGCGGCTGCGCAGGTGGCCGCCCTCGCGGGTGAGGGACAGCTCGCCCGCCGCGGTCTGGTCGAACTGGGTCCCCAGCGCGATGAGCTCGCGCACGGCGTCCGGGCCCTCGGTGACGAGGGTGCGCACCGCGTCCTCGTCGCAGAGGCCGGCGCCCGCGACGAGCGTGTCGGTCAGGTGCTCCTCCGGTGTGTCGCCCGGTCCGAGCGCCGCCGCGATGCCGCCCTGGGCCCAGGTCGTCGAGCCCGCGGACAGGAGGTCCTTGGTCACGACCATCACGTGCCCACCGGGCAGCCCGGCCCGGATCCGCAGGGCCGCGGTGAGGCCAGCGATCCCGGACCCGACCACGACCACGTCGGCGCGGGTGGTCCACCCGGCGGGTGGGGCGTCGAGGCGCTCCGGCAAGGTCACCATGACGGCAACCTAGCGGGCGCCGTCACCATGACCGGTCGCCGCTCACCGTGCGCCCGAGGAGTACGTGAGGTCGCCGCGGAGCAGCCCGCTGCCCGGGAAAGCCTCCGCAGGGTCGGCACCGGTCCCCACGACCTTGTTGTGCGCGTCGACGAAGACCACGCTCGGCTGGTACTCCCGGGCCTCGGCGGTCTCCATCTGGCCGTAGGCGATGAGGATGACGAGGTCTCCGGGCTGCACCAGCCGGGCCGCCGCACCGTTGATGCCGATCACGCCGGAGCCGCGCTCCCCGGCGATCGTGTACGTCTCGAGCCGGGCGCCGTTGGTGATGTCGACGATGTGGACGAGCTCGCCCGGGAGCAGGTCGGCGGCGTCGAGGAGGTCCTCGTCGACGGTCACCGAGCCGACATAGTGCAGGTCGGCCTGGGTCACCGTGGCGCGGTGGATCTTGCTCTTCATCATGGTGCGCAGCATCAGACGCTCCCTAGTCGGCCGCCCAGCTCCAGGGCGGTGTTGTCGATCAGACGGGTGGAGCCGACCCGGGCCGCGACGAGCATCCGGGCAGGCCCCTCGGCAGGTGCGGGACCGAGGTCAGGTGAGGTCACCTCGAGATAGTCGAGATCCACGCCGTGAGCGTGTCGAAGGACGGCCACGGCGGCCGCCCGGGCGCGCTCAGCAGGCGTCGCGGGGTCGTCCAATGCCGCCTGTGACCCGGACTCCGCTCCCGCGGCCAGAGCCGCCGACAGCGCGAGCGCGGCGCGACGCTCCTCCGGAGCGAGGTACCTGTTGCGGGAGGACAGCGCGAGCCCGTCGTGCTCCCGGACGGTCTCGACACCGACCACCTCGACGCCCATGCAGAGGTCGGCGACCATGCGCCTGACCAGCACCAGCTGCTGGTAGTCCTTCTGGCCGAAGAACGCGAGGTCGGGGTGGACGAGGCCGAACAGCTTCGCGACCACCGTCAGCATGCCGCGGAAGTGGCCGGGCCGGCTGTGCCCCTCGAGGACCGAGCCCAGCGGCCCGGGGTCGAGCGTCACCTGCGGCTCGCCACCCGGGTAGACCTCCTCGACCGACGGCGCGAACACCACGTCGACGCCGTGGTCGGCGCAGACCTCGAGGTCGGCGTCAAAGGTGCGGGGGTAGCGGTCGAGGTCCTCCCCGGGGCCGAACTGCATCGGGTTGACGAAGATCGACACCACGACGGCGTCGTTCTCGCCGCTCCTCTCCCGGGCCGCCCGGATGAGGGCGGCGTGCCCCTCGTGCAGGGCGCCCATGGTGGGGACGAAGGCGACGCGTCCGCGCCGGGAGCGGACCTCGAGCAGGGCCTCAGCGAGCTCCTCCCGGGTCGAGGCGACGGCTGGCCGTCGTACGGCGGAGAGCTCGACGTCCGGGGTGCGCGCGCTCACGCGTCAGGCCCGGATGCGTACCGGGTGACGGCACGGGCCGACGAGCCGCCGCGCGAGCCCTGCGCAAGGAGGGCGTCGTCGAGGACTCCCACGATCCTCGACGCCCTGATCGGCAGCAGCCTGCCGTCGAGGACGGCCCGCTCTGCCGTGGCACGGGCCATCGCCACGTAGGACTCCAGGGTCGACGGCGAGCTCTCGGCGATGTCGGCAAGGTGCGCGCGGACGGTGTTCACGTCTCCGCGCACGATCGGCCCGGTGAGCGCGGCGTCACCGTAGGACAGCGCGTTGTCGAGGGCGGCGGTCAGCAAGGGCCGCAACGTGGCGGCGGGGTCGTCCGCGCCGGACGCCCGGAGCAGGTCCATGGCCTGGGCGACCAGCGTGACCAGGTGGTTCGCGCCGTGGGCGAGGCCCGCGTGGTACAGCGCGCGCCGCTCCTCGGGGACCCAGATCGGGGAGCCCTGCAGGTCCGAGACGAGGTCCTCGGCCAGGGCCGTCGTGTCTTCGGTCGCCGTGACCCCGAAGACGCAGCCGGAGAGCCGGCCGAGGTCCAGGTCGGTGCCGGTGAACGTCATGGCGGGGTGCATGGCCAGCACGTGAGCGCCCCGCGCGGCGGCCGGCCCGAGCGCGGCCAGCCCGTGCTTCCCGGAGGTGTGCACGACGTACTGCCCCCGCCGGATGGCACCGGCAGCGCTGAGCATGTTGACGACGTTCTCGAGCATGTCGTCGGGAACGGTGAGGAGCAGGAGGTCGCAGGCCCTCGCCACGGCGGTGGGCTTGTCGACGTGGACGCCCGGGAGGAGCGTCTCGATACGCGTGCGGGAAGCCGGGGACTCGCCGGCGACGGCCACGATGTCGTGGCCGGCCGCGCGAAGGGCAGCCGCGAGAACGGCGCCGACACGACCGGCGCCCACAACCCCTATGCGGGTCATCGAACTCACCTTTCGTTCCAGTCCCCGTGGCGGGGTACCGGACGTGTTCATGGGCTCGTGCACGTCGAGGGTACGCCGCCGACCACTCCTGACGACAGGTGGCCTCTGTCACACCACCACCCTCGAAGGTCCCGCGTAACGTGGCCCGTATGAGCGGTCCGACCCTTCTCGGGATGCCCCCGACGCGTCCTCCGACGGCCGACCCGCCGTGGAAGAAGGCGTGGGACGGCGCGTTGTACGGTCCCGGCGGGTTCTTCCGCCGGGAGTCCCCGGTCGCGCACTTCCGGACCTCGGTGCACGCCTCGCGGCTCTTTGCCCGGTCCGTCGTGAGGCTCACGCGGCAGGCGGGTCTCGACACGATCGTCGACGTCGGTGCCGGCCGGGGCGAGCTGCTGGCCGAGGCCCATCGGGTCGACCCGTCGCTGACCCTGCTCGGGGTCGAGGTGGCGCCCCGGCCGGCCGAGCTGCCGGAGGCGGTGGCGTGGACCTCCGCGCTGCCCGAGTCCGTCGAGGGGCTCGTCATCGCGAACGAGTGGCTCGACAACATTCCCTGCCACGTCCTGGAGGTGGACCCGGTCGGGACGCCCCGCGTCGTGCACGTCGACCCGGAGACGGGACGCGAGACGCTCGGCGCGACGGTGTTCGACCGGGCGGTCCCGCGGAGCCTCGCCGCCTGGTGCGATCGGTGGTGGCCCCTCTCCGGCCGGGAGCCTGGGACGCGCGCGGAGGTCGGGACCACCCGCGACGAGGCATGGGCCGACGTCGTACGACGTGTCAGCCGGGGCCTCGCGGTGGCGGTCGACTACGGCCACACGGCCGAGGCCCGTCCGCCCTTCGGGACGTTGCGCTCCTACCTGGACGGTCGCGAGGTCGACGTACTGCCCGACGGCTCCCGCGACGTCACCGCGCACGTGGCGGTCGATGCCGTCGCGGCACGCGTGGACGGTTCGGTCCTCAGCCAGCGGGATGCCCTGCGCTCGCTCGGCGTCTCCGGCGCGCGACCCGATCTGGAGCTTGCCACCAGCGATCCCCGGGGCTACCTGCGTGCGTTGTCCCGGGCCACCGAAGCCGCGGAGCTCACCGACCCGGCCGGGCTGGGCGGGTTCAGCTGGGTCTTGAGCATCAAAGGGATCGTGCCGATACCTGGCATGTGAGAGTCGCGCCCCGGATTGCGTTATTTGGTCCGTCAAAAGGTATTTTTCCGATCGTGGCATGGACCTACCGACCAGCGCTCGACGGCCTCCGCTCCCTCGCTGTCTACTTGGTGCTCTTCTTCCACGCGGGCCTGGCCGTCTTCAAGGGCGGGTTCATCGGCGTGGACCTGTTCTTCGTGCTCTCGGGCTTCCTGGTCAGCAACGTCATCCTGAGCGAGATCGACCAGACCGGTCGGCTCGCCCTCGGGAAGTTCTACGCCCGGCGGGTCCGCCGCCTGCTGCCCGCTGCGGTCGCGGTCATCGTCGCCACGTCCCTGGTGTTCCTCCTGGTCACGCCCCTCGTGCACCGGCTGCCGTTCGTCCGCGACGCGCAGAGCGCGCTGCTGTACGCCGCCAACTGGAACTTCCTCTTCAAGTCCGAGGACTACTTCTCGACCGACGTGCAGGGCAGCCCCTTCCTGCACTTCTGGTCGCTGTCGGTGGAGGAGCAGTTCTACTTCGTCTTCCCGGTCCTCCTCCTGCTCCTTGCCCTGGCCGGCCGCCGCCGTAGGTGGGTCCTCCCGGCAGGTGTGGCGATCCTCTTCACCGCCTCCCTGACCGCCCAGGTGGTCTGGGCGCGGGTGAACCCGAACTGGGCCTACTACGGGACCGACGCGCGCCTCTACCAGCTGATGGCCGGAGCGCTGCTCGCCGTGGCGCTGCGCATGCTGGCCCGCACCGTGTCGTCCGCCCTGTCCAACCTCACCGCCGTCGCAGGTCTGGGCGCGATGCTGCTCCTGGGCAGCAATCAGCTGCACCTCTCCCCGTCGAACCGGGGCATCGCGGCCACTGTGGCAGCGCTGATGCTCATCGGCGGCCTCATGCTGGCGGAGACCGGCCCGCTCGGCCGACTGCTCTCGATGCGCACCCCGGTCTACCTCGGCCAAATCTCCTACGGCACCTACCTGTGGCACTGGCCGGTGATCCTGGTGCTCCGGGAGCTCCTGGTGCTCCGGCCGACCACCGTGGCCGTGATCGCGGCCGGGGTGAGCACCGGTCTGGCGGCGCTGTCCTTCCAGGTGCTGGAGACGCCGATCCGGAGCGCCCCACGGCTTCACCCGTTCCGCTGGCGCACCGTGGTCGTCGGCGTGGCCGCCAGTGC
>DASVBF010000343.1:0-8112 GCA_036375975.1 Nocardioidaceae bacterium
TCCCGGTCTCCGTACCAGCCCACGCCGAAACCATCGCCGTTCGTGGCTTCTGCACCCATCGTGGAGTGCATGCTCTGCACGATCAAGGAGTGCTCGGGCTTGTAGAGCAGATCCTCCACGAGCACCGGTGAGCCTGAGTAGGCCAGCCATCGACACATATGGGTCCTCCGATCCGTCACGTCCATTGCACGTCGGCGGCTGCGACCGGCGAATCATCCTCTCCGGGTGAGGAAGCAGCCCGACCTCTGGGCTTGCGTGGGGAGGCAAGGTCGACAGGGAGGTCACATGGCGATTCACAAGAGGGCCGGCGAGGCGGAGGACCTGACGGTCGTTCCGCGGTTCACGCGAGCGGGCATGCAGCACGTGCCCAGGAACCACCTGGCCGACAAGGAGATGCTGCCGGGGACGGCGTACCAGATCGTCATGGACGAGGTGATGCTCGACGGGAACGCCCGGTTCAACCTGGCCACGTTCGTGACGACCTGGATGGACGAGGAGGCCGACAAGCTGTACGCCGCCACCTTCGACAAGAACATGGTCGACAAGGACGAGTACCCGCAGACCGCGGAGATCGAGGCGCGGTGCGTGAGCATGCTCGCACACCTGTGGCATGCGCCGTACGGCGCCGAACCGGTCGGGACCTCGACGACCGGGAGCTCGGAGGGCTGCATGCTCGCCGGCCTCGCTCTCAAGCGTCGTTGGCAGCAGGCGCGGCGTGATGGGGGCAAGCCGACCGACCGGCCGAACATCGTGATGGGCGCGAACGTGCAGGTGGTGTGGGAGAAGTTCGCCAACTACTGGGACGTCGAGCCTCGCTACGTGCCGCTGGACGGGAACGTCTTACACCTCACAGCCGACCACCTGCTCGAGTTCGTGGACGAGAACACCATCGGCGTGGTCGCCGTCCTCGGCTCCACCATGGACGGCAGCTATGAGCCGGTGCAGGAGATCTGCGCGAAGCTCGACGAGTACGAAGCCAGCAGCGGCGTGTCCGTGCCGGTGCACGTCGATGCAGCCTCGGGCGGGTTCATCGCCCCGTTCGTCCAACCCGACCTGGTCTGGGACTTCGCGCTCGACCGGGTGGTGTCGATCCAGTCGTCCGGGCACAAGTTCGGGCTGGTCTACCCGGGTGTGGGCTGGGTGCTGTGGCGCGACGCGAAGCACCTGCCCGACGACCTGGTCTTCCACGTCAACTACCTCGGTGGGGACATGCCCACCTTCGCCCTGAACTTCTCCCGCCCTGGCGCACAGGTGGTGCTTCAGTACTTTCAGTTCCTGCGTCTCGGCAAGGACGGGTTCCGGCTGGTGCAACAGGCCTGTCAGGACGTCGCGCAGCACATCGCCCACACACTCGACGCCATGCCGGAGTTCGAGGTGATCACCGACGGCACCGACCTTCCGGTGGTGTGCTTCACACTCGCGCAGGACGTGACCAAGTACGACGTGTACGACGTCTCTCGCAAGCTGCGCGAACGCGGCTGGCTGGTCCCCGCCTACACGATGCCGCCGAAGCGGGAGGATCTCGCGGTCCTCCGCGTCGTCGCACGCAACGGCTTCAGCCACGACATGGCCGAGCTCTTCCTGCGGGACCTCCGCACCGCGATGAAGTGGCTCGATGACCTCGAAGCCCCTATGCCGCACGAGGAGCAGCCCAGCAGCTTCCACCACTGACCGGGCTCACCCCGGGTGCACCACCAACGCGCGGACAGACGAGCGAGTGTGCTGCCGACTGCCTCACCCGCTGGGGATGAGGACTCCGTCTTCGGTTCGCCGGACAGTCGTATCAACGAGTGTGCTCGTCACACACTCCAGCCCACCAGGGCGCCCGTGCCGGCCGATTTGGCCGCCGATGACCCACCTGGAGATCGACAATGACTGAGCCTGACCGCACGACACTGCCGTTGACGGGACCGGAGTTCAGCGGAACGGCGAACCACACTCTTCGGGGTTCGGAGCCGGACTGGAACCTGATTCGTCATCCCGAACCTCCTCAGGGCGCGCCGAACGTGCTGTTGGTGCTGATCGACGACGCCGGGTTCGGGAATCCGAGCACGTTCGGGGGACCGATCCAGACCCCGAACTACACGCGGTTGGCCGAGGCGGGGTTGCGGTACAACCGGTTCCACGTCACCGCGCTGTGCTCTCCGACGCGCGCGGCGTTGCTGACGGCACGGAACAACCACGCGGTCGGTTTCGGGTCGGTGGGCGAGTTCTCCAGCGGCTTCCCCGGCTACACCGCGATGCTCCCGCTCGAATGTGCTCCGCTGCCGCGGATCCTGCGCGACAACGGCTACAGCACCGCCGCCTTCGGGAAGTGGCATCTGACCCCGGACGGGCAGCAGGGGCCGGCCGGCCCGCTGGGGCGCTGGCCCAACGGCTGGGGCTTCGACTACTTCTACGGCTTCCTCGGCGGCGACTCGGGCCAGTGGGACCCGTGCCTCGCCGAGAACCAGAAGATCATCGGGACCCCGGCGGAGTACTACGACGAGGAGCACCCCTACTACCTGCCCGACGCGATGGCCGACAAGACCATCGAATGGCTGCACGGGGTGCGCGGCCAGGACGCGGAGAAGCCGTTCTTCGTCTACTTCTCCACCGGCTGCAGCCACGCCCCGCACCACGTCGCCTCGGAGTGGGCCGACAAGTACAAGGGGCAGTTCGACCAAGGGTGGGACCGGCTGCGCGAAGAGGTGTTCGACCGGCAGAAGCAGCTCGGGGTCGTGCCTGCCGACGCGGAGCTCACGCCGAGAGACGACGCCCTCCCGGCCTGGGACGACGTCCCTCCGCGGCTGCAGGATCTTTACGCACGCCAGATGGAGGTCTACGCCGGGTTCTCCGAGAACGCCGACCACAACGTCGGCCGGGTCATCGACGCGGTCGAGGAGCTGGGCGAGCTCGAGAACACCCTTGTGATCTGGATCTGGGGCGACAACGGCGCCAGCCTCGAGGGCACCATCACCGGCTCGTTCAACGAGATGACGATGCAGAACGGCATCCCGCTCACCGACGAGATGCAGCTGCAGCTCGCCGAACGCTACGGAGGCAACGAGTCCTGGGGTGGCCCGATCATGGACCCGCACTACTCCGCTGCGTGGGCGTGGGCCGGGAACACGCCGTTCAAGTGGGGCAAACAGGTCGGCTCGCACCTGGGCGGCACCCGCAACCCGATGGTGATCCACTGGCCCGAGCACATCCCCGAGCCCGGCGGGCTTCGCTCCCAGTTCACCCACGTGACCGATGTTGGTGCGACGATCCTGGACATCGCCGGAATCCCGGCCCCGTCCCGGGTCGACGGGGTCGAGCAGGAACCGCTGCACGGGGTCACGTTCGCCGACTCGCTGATCGACGCGTCGGCCCCCGAGAGGCACACCCAGCAGTACTTCGAGACGATCGGCAACCGCGCCATGTACAAGGACGGCTGGTGGCTGGCGATGAAGACCCCCCGCATCCCGTGGGTGGTCACCCCCGAGGCGCTGAAGCCGTACGCCCCGGATGTGTGGGATCCCGACGCCGACCCGGCCGAGCTGTACTACCTGCCCGACGACTTCACGCAGGCTCACGACATGGCCGCGGACCACCCCGAGAAGGTCCAAGAGCTCAAGGACCTGTTCTGGGAGGAGGCGGAGAAGTACAAAGTGCTCCCGCTGCTCGCCACGCTCTCGGCCTTCTTCGGCATCACCCCGCCCCTCGAGGACACCGCCATGATGGAGTTCCGCGGCGATGTCCAGAACGTCGCACCGGGGATGATCCCGCGCATCTACAACCGCTCGTACGCGATCAGCGCCGACCTCGACGTACCCGACGGTGGCGTGGAAGGCGTGATCGTCGCCGAGGCCGACCACCTCGGTGGGTTCTCGCTGTTCGTCGATGACGGCCGGCTGACCCACACCTACTCGATGATGGGCGTGTTCGTCTATCGCCAGCAGGCCGACACTCCGCTACCTAGCGGCGAGGTGACCGTGCGGATGGAGTTCGCCGCCGATGCGGCCAAGCCCGCCACAGGTGGGCAGGTCACGCTGTTCGTGAACGACGCCCCCGTCGGCGGCGGACGGATGGACCACACCGTGCCGATGCGATTCTCTGCCTACTCCGGCATGGACATCGGCCGCGACAACGGCGGCGTGGTCGACCTGAGCTACGCCGACCGGCGACCGTTCGCATTCACCGGCACCATCAGGAAAGTCGTCTTCGACGTCAAGCCCCACCGCACCGTGGAGGACGAGCAAGCCGTCCACACGGTCGCGCACCACGCCCACGCCGCACACGGGATCTCAGGATGAACCCCGCCACCGCTGGACTCAGGGTCCTCTCGTTGCCTTTCGACCACGAGACAACCGACGTGCTGATCGGCAGCTACCTGTCCCAGGCCGCCGCCCACGACGACTACCAGGCCGCGCTGGCCTGCGGCGCCTACCTGCACGGCGCGATCCTGGTCGGCAGGGACCTGAGCGGCAAGGTCTCGGTGGAACAGTCCGACCACATGGTCCGCGAGGTCGCGCAAGGGCTCGGCACCCTCGGTTTCCTCTCCGGACTGGTCGTCTGGCCGCTGATCCCGCTCACCACCGGCGTCGGTGCCGCGATGGGCGGAGTCCTCGGCGAGGCGCTGCACCTGCTCACCGAAACCAAGGTCAAGGGCCAGGCAGCGACCATGATCCCCCTCGGCTGCGCCGCGCTCATCCTGGCCTACCCGCGTTCCTCCGCCAACACCGTGGAACCGGTCGTGACCAGGGCGATCATCAGGGCAACGGGCGAAGCGAGCGGCCACCACGTCCAGGCGCTCAGGGGCGCACTCGCCGGCGCGCAGCAGCAGATGGCCGCGACCGGCCCGTAGACTCGCCCATGGATGAGCGTCAAGCGGCCGCGCGACCCGCCTGCTGTGCGGCCCCCCGCGGCGACAGTGGCGACAGCCCGGCACCACCGCGCCTGGGCCCGGGGCAAGCTACCGGCACCGCGGCACGCACCGGCGCGGACACCTCGCTGGTGCACCTGCCAGGCGGGTCGTTCCTGATGGGCGGCGACGACCCCGACGGGTTCCCTGCCGACGGGGAAGGCCCGATTCGCCGGGTCGCCCTCTCAGCGTTCCGGATCGACCGGTACGCCACGTCCAACCGTGGCTTCGCGGAGTTCGTGGACGCCACCGGCTACCGAACCGACGCCGAGCGGTACGGCTGGTCCTTCGTCTTCGCCGGCCTACTGCCGGCCGGCTTTCCGATCGCCGGCGCGGTGCCACAGGCACCGTGGTGGCGCCAGGTGTACGGCGCCGACTGGCAACACCCCGAGGGCCCAAGCTCGTCACTGACCGAACGGATGGAACATCCGGTGGTGCATGTCTCGTGGAACGACGCTGTCGCGTACTGCCAATGGGCCGGGCGGCGGCTTCCCACGGAAGCCGAATGGGAGTACGCCGCCCGCGGCGGCCTCGAGAACGCGAGGTACGCGTGGGGCGACGAACTGACACCGGACGGCCGGTGGATGTGCAACATCTGGCAAGGCACCTTC
Organism: Nocardioidaceae bacterium; assembly: GCA_036375975.1. Classification (GTDB taxonomy): domain Bacteria; phylum Actinomycetota; class Actinomycetes; order Propionibacteriales; family Nocardioidaceae; genus Nocardioides_C. The sequence goes on from DASVBF010000343.1 coordinate 5,500, forward strand.
CCCACCGAGAACACCCTGGCGGACGGCTATCTCGGCACCGCACCAGTCGACGCCTTCGACCCCAACGGCTTCGGACTCCACAACGTCGCGGGCAATGTCTGGGAATGGTGCGCCGACTGGTTCAGCGCCACCCACCCGAACACCACAACGGCCGACCCCAAGGGTCCGCGGAGCGGCGAGTCCAAGGTCATCCGCGGCGGTTCCTACCTGTGCCACCACTCCTACTGCAACCGGTACCGCGTCGCGGCCCGAACCGCCAACACCCCGGACAGCTCCACGGGGAACATGGGATTCCGCTGCACCGCAAGCTAGACAGTCCACCACCGCGGAGCCTAGGGCTCACGCTTGGCGACCTCTTGCGGCTCGGCTGCGGCCCTGCGACGCGGGAGCCCACGGACCGGTACGTCGGGCACGGGGCCGCCGCGCTCGGGACCTGATGCGGCGGCGGTCCTGCCGTAACGGGTGGCCAGCGGACCAGCTGTGACGCCGTGCGCGATGACGCTCAGGAAGACCGTCATCCCGATGACGACGACGGCCTCGTCCGCGCCGGGTCCGAGTTCCTCGAGCGCCAAGAGGGCGAAGACCAGGGACGCCAGACCGCGAGGCCCGAACCACCCCACGAAGAGCACGCTGTTTCGGTCGAGACGCGCACCGAGCAGGGCCAGGGCGACCGGGGCCATACGGACGACAGTGAGGCTCAGCACGGCGAACAACACGATGGTCGCGTCGATGCGGTCAGGCATCAGCGGTACGGCGATCGCACCGAACGCCAGCCACACCAGCAACGACACCAGGCCGCCGGCCTGCTCGAGGAACAACAGCTCCTTGGGTCCGCGCCGCCCGGCCGCACCGCCGAACGCCAGACCACCGCAGAACGCGGCGACGAACCCGTTGCCGTGCAGCGCCAACGCTGTCCCGTAGGCGACGATGGCCAGCGCGAGCACCGCGATCCCGGAGAAGTCCTCCGATGCCCAGTGCCTTCGCCGCGCCCACCGCAACAGCCAGCCGCCGCCGAACCCAACCGCACCGCCGACAGCGGCACCGACCGCGAGCTCGAGCAGCGCTTTGCCAGGCCCCGGTGCGTTCGCGATGCCCTCCGCGGAGGCCGCGCCGGCGAGAGCGAGCATCACCACGGGCGTGACGATCCCGTCATTGAGGCCGCTCTCCACGGTGATCAGGCGCCGGATCCGGGAAGGCACCACCGGGTTGGTCACCACGGGGACGCCGAGGGCCGCGTCCGTGGGCGCGAGCGCCGCGCCTACGAGCAGCGCGAGCCACAGACCCATTCCCGGGAACAGCCAGGTCGCCAGGCCCCAGCCGGCAAGCACACTCAGCGGCAGCCCGATGGCCAGCAGCCGGACGACACGGCCCGTGTCCTGACGGAGGTCCTGCACCCGCACCCGCGCGGCGTCCGAGAACAGCACCCAGACCAGCGTCACCTCCACCAGGGGCTTGAGCGTCTCCGGAGCCTGCTGAGTGTCGACGAGACCGGTCGCGGCCAGGACCGCACCCACCACCGTGAAGACGACAGGAGCGGTGAGGTCTGCATGCTCCAGACGTGCCGAGATCAACCCCCACACGAAGATCGCGCCGGTGACAAGCAGGATCTCCGTTCCCTCCATGGCAGGCTCAGCGTGACTCGTGAGCCATCATGTCGATCGCCACGGTCGCGGCCAGGATGGTCACCGGGTCCTGGTCGGGTTCGATCTCCACCCCGTACGTGTCGGCGACGCGGAACCACTTCTTCGACACCGTCGCCACGGGAGTACGTCCGTCGGTGAACGTGTACTCGTGATCGACCACGTTCCCCTGGATGTCGAGGTCGGGCCCGTCACTGATCTGCACGCTCCAGCGATCCCGCACGGGGCTGACCAGCGCCTTCTTCACCATCGCGAGCCGGTTACCTTCAGGATCCTCGACCTCCATGGAGTCCTTCACCCGGGCCAGCCGCTCCTGGATCTTCGCCAGCTCGTGCCCTTCTGCGTCCTCGAAGACCAGCGTCTTACGCAGTCGCAGAGCCTTACCGTCCACCTTGTACGCCCGCTCACCGCCGTCGGTCTCGATCCAGAAGTCGTCACCGATTGACACCAGACGCTGGCGCATCTTGAAGTGCACTCGTCCCTCACCGCGCCGGTCCTGTCGGCGCTCCTCACGTCGCTCGTGGCGCCTACCCAGGGGCATCTCGGTCACCTCTCGTTCGGCTACAGGCTGCAAGCCTCGCCGGGGATCGCCGGGCTCACGTCACCCGTTGCGGATGAACGTCCGTGGGCCGAGCTTTCTCGCCCTGTCCCGACTCCCGACCTGATCACGAGTGCGAGCCAGATAGGTCAAGCGCCGCGCAACCTGGTGAGCTTCATGGGCGGTGCCAGGGAAGGCCCTGGGTTATGGGCACCCAAACGGGCGTCTCATCCCTCTCCCCCGCGCTCCCCCGTCCCTGCCTGTCACCGGTCTCATGCCAACCGGGCGTCCCATCAATCGCCACGCGTGCCAGCGCGTCTCGCCTCGTCCTGGTGACGGTTCTGGTCACGGGTTCCGATGCCTCTGCCTGGACCGCTGGCCTGCCCCGACGGTCCCGCAACTCCACTCGAACGGCTACACCCGGAGGCGGTCACC